>NZ_CP129382.1:1574166-1948333 GCF_030435705.1 Rhizobium sp. SSA_523 | reverse complement strand
AGTTTCGGGCGTCTGCCGTGATCGTCGCCTCCGGCGGCATCGGCGGCAATCTGGATCTCGTGCGGCGCCACTGGCCGCAGGCGCGGCTCGGCGTGCCGCCGCGCGACATGGTCTGCGGCGTGCCGGCGCATGTCGATGGCCGCATGATCGGCATTGCGCAGGATGCGGGGGCGGCAGTGATCAATCCCGACCGCATGTGGCATTACACGGAGGGTGTCAGGAACTGGGATCCGATCTGGCCCCGCCACGGCATCCGCATTCTGCCCGGCCCGTCCTCCTTCTGGTGCGATGCGGATGGCAACCGGCTGCCATCGCCCGCAATGCCGGGCTTCGATACGCTTTCGACGCTCAGGATCCTGCGCGAACGCCAGTCCGATTATAGCTGGTTCATCCTGACCAAGGCGATCATCAAGAAGGAATTCGCGCTGTCGGGGTCCGAGCAGAATCCGGATCTCACGGGCAAGTCCATCCGGCTCCTCATGAAACGGCTGGGCCGCAACCCGCCGGGCCCGGTGCAGGCCTTCATGGACAAGGGCGAGGATTTTGCCGTTCGCGACCGGCTGGAGGATCTCGTTCCGGCGATGAATGCCATCAGCGGCGAGGACCGGCTGGATGCCCGGCATATCCGCGCCCAGCTGGAGGCGCGCGACCGGCAGATCGACAATCCCTTCGCCAAGGATCAGCAGGTGACAGCCATTCGCGGCGCGCGGGCCTATCTGGGGGACAGGCTGATGCGCACCGCCAGGCCGCACCGGCTGCTCGATCCGAAAGCCGGGCCGCTGATCGGCGTGCGCCTGCATATTCTGACGCGCAAGACCCTGGGCGGCATACAGACCGACCTTTCGGCGCGGGTGCTGGGTGCGGACGGCGCGCCTGTGCCGGGTCTCTATGCCGTGGGAGAGGCGGCCGGCTTCGGCGGCGGCGGCATGCACGGCTATAGCGCCCTCGAAGGGACCTTTCTCGGCGGCTGCCTGTTTTCCGGCCGCATTGCCGGGCGCAGCGTCTGACCCGGACGGCGGCGCACTAATCAGCCGCGCCGCCTCGTGCCACGGCACTATCTGGCCATCGGTCATTCTTTGAATATTAACCAAACATCGCCGACAGTCTGGCTATCTATACTTATGATGACAACAAAACGATATGATAATACAGATATAAATTTGTACATATCTCTCTAAACGCAAATAAAATCATGTCAATACATCCGATTATGCATTCCACCTGTTAAAGCATCCACCGCTTTCGCCCGCGCGCTCCGGTCAGGTCGGCCCGCGCATTTGGAGATCTATATGAAAACTTTAGGTAATTTGAAAGTTGGATTGAAGTTCATGATGTCGGCCGGGCTCAGCCTGGCGATCCTGTGCGGCATGGCGGTGAACCAGTATGTCAGCATCAACAGCGTCAATCAGGCACTGGCGGTGGTCGATCGGGAGCAGACGATTCTCGATGGGATTTCCGGCAGCCAGCTCGTCCTCGCCAATATGATGAACATCATTCAGGTTGCCAAGACGTCGGCGGCAAGAGACGTCGATATCGGCAAACTGAAAGAGGAGGCGGCCGGGGCCGCAGAAGGCCTGGCGACGCCGATCAAGATCGCGATGAAGCCGGACGTGCTGATCGATATCCGCGACGGGTTGCAGACGCTCAGCGAGACCGTCGAGGCAACGGAGCGGAAAAATCCGAACTCGCCACTGCCGGAAGAAGAGATCAAATCCATCGTGGTGAAGATCCGGTCGGCGATTGAAAGCTCGGTGTCCAATGCCCGCAAATTCACCGCCGCCGCGAAGGTGGACTTGGAGAACCGGGTCAGTTTCTCCAACACCATGGCCTATTCCTTCATGGCGGGCATCATACTGGTGCTGATCCTGTCATCGCTTTTCCTGATCATGACTGTCGTGCGTCCGATCCGGTCGATGACGCAGATCATGCAGAAGCTGGCTGAGGGCGACACCAGCGTCGAGATTGGCTTTGCCGAGCGGCGGGACGAAGTCGGCCAGATGGCCGGCGCGATCGAGATCTTCCGCCAGGCGGCCGTGACCAACAAGCGCCTGGAGGTGGAGGCCGAGACGAGCCGCCGCTCTGCCGAGGCCACCCGCATTGCCGATCAGCAGCGCGCCGAAGCGGACGCGGCCGAGCGCATGCGCGAAGCGACCTCCGGCCTTGCCGCCGGGCTCAAGCGCCTGGCCGCCGGCGACCTGTCCTTCCAGCTCGATCAGGCTTTCTCCGCCGAGTTCGAGGGGCTGCGCATCGACTTCAACACCTCCATCGCGCAACTGGCGGAGACGCTTGCCACGGTGTCGCGAAGCGTGACGAACATCACGACCGGCAGCCAGGAAATTTCCGGCGGCGCCAATGATCTTTCGAAGCGGACGGAGCAGCAGGCCGCCGCGCTGGAAGAAACGGCTGCCGCCCTCGACCAGATCACCGCCAATGTCTCGCTCTCGTCCAAGCGTTCGGAAGAGGCGCGCCAGGTGGCCGAGGAGGCCAATGCCTCGGCCGCCCGCTCGGGAGAAATCGTCGACGAGGCGGTGGATGCCATGAGCCGGATCAAGCAATCCTCCAGCCAGATTTCCAACATTATCGGGGTCATCGACGAGATCGCCTTCCAGACCAATCTTTTGGCGCTGAATGCCGGGGTCGAGGCGGCCCGGGCAGGGGATGCCGGCAAGGGCTTTGCCGTCGTCGCGCAGGAGGTTCGCGAACTGGCGCAGCGGTCCGCCCAGGCGGCGAAGGAAATCAAGGGATTGATCCAGACCTCCTCATCGGAGGTGGAAAACGGGGTGAAGCTGGTGTCGGAAACCGGTGCGGCCCTTCGCTCGATCGGCGAATTGATCGTCAGCATCAATGGCCATATGCAGGCCATCGCCACCTCGTCGCGCGAACAGTCGACGGGACTTGCCGAGGTCAATACAGCGGTCAACCAGATGGATCAGACGACCCAGCAGAATGCCGCCATGGTCGAGGAAACCTCGGCGGCAGCCGGCAGCCTGGCAACGGAAGCCGACAAACTGCGCGAGATGATCAGCCAGTTCAACCTCGGCAGCATGGGCATGGATGCGTCTCAATCCCTGCGTCGCACTGCGGCGCTGATGGCCAGGCCGGCGTCAGGCCGCAATGCGGCGCCGGCGGAACCGGCAGGGCGAAACGCGCCCGTGGCGCAGGCGGCGGGCCGCAAGCTCGCCTCCGGCTCGGCGGCGCAGGCCTGGTCGGATTTCTGACGGTCAATCAGGCGGCGTTCGCCCGGACCGCATCGGTTCTCTTGGCTGGAGCCGGTGCGGTCTATGCGAAGAGGCTTCGGCAAGATCCGGAACCCTTGCGATATTGGATATGACTGCCGCAGCGTGCGTGCATCACGGCAGGATCGGTTTCAGAAGACAGGCAAGCGGCGGCGATGCGGCTTGCCTGTCCGGCATTGGGCGGCAAGCGTGGCGGATGTCGGCGCGTGTTGCGCACTTTGATGCAATTTATGCCGTAAAGGCCGGATCTATTGCGCGGCCAGGATGCCGGGCGTGCTGCCCGCGTTGAATTGCAGCCGCGCCAGGCTGGCATAGAGCCCGTTGCGCGCCACCAGATCGGCATGCGTGCCTTCCTCGACGATCCGGCCATCCTCCATCACCAGAATGCGGTCCGCCTTCAGGACGGTTGCCAGCCGGTGGGCGATGACGATCGTCGTGCGTTCGCGCATCAGCCCGTCCAGTGCCCTTTGCACCAATGTCTCGCTTTCGGCGTCCAGGGCGGAGGTCGCCTCGTCGAGCAGCAGAACCGGGGCGTTTTTCAAGATGGCGCGGGCAATGGCGATGCGCTGGCGCTGCCCGCCGGACAGGGTGATGCCGCGTTCGCCGGCCATCGTGTCATAACCCGCCTCCAGGCGGGAGATGAATTCATCGGCCTGGGCGGCAATGGCCGCCTGCCGGACCGCCTCCCGGCTGGCGCCGGCCGTGCCGAAGGCAATGTTATCGTGAATGGAGGCGGCGAAAATCGTCACATCCTGCGGCACGATCGCAAGCCGGGCGCGCAGGTCGGTCAGCCGCGCCGCACGCAGATCCACGCCATCCAGGGTGATCTTTCCCTGGGTCGGGTCGTAGAAGCGCAGCAGCAGCGAGAGGATGGTGCTCTTGCCGGCGCCGGAAGGGCCGACGATCGCAACGGTCTCGCCGGCCCTGACCGAGAAGGAAAGGGCATTCAGCGTGACCATGCTGACGCGCGAGGGATAGGCGAAGGAGACATTGTCGAAAGCGACATCGCCGCGGGCCGGCACCGGCAGGGCGAGCGGATTGTCCGGATCGCGGATCTCCGGCACTTCGCGCAGCAGTTCCGTCAGGCGTTCCGCCGCGCCGCCGGCCTGGGAGAGCTCTCCCCAGACTTCCGAAAGCTGGCCGAGCGAACTGGCGGCGATGACCGAATAGAGAACGAACTGGCCGAGCGTGCCGGGGCTCATGGTGCCGGCCAAAACGCTCTGCGCGCCGTACCAGAGCACGCCGACAATGCTGCCGAAGACGAGCAGGATGGCAAAGCCGGTGAGGAAGGCGCGCGAGCGTATGGCCGAGCGCGCGGCATCATAGGCGGCTTCGACGGCCGTGCCGTAGCGCGCGGCCGCCATGTCCTGCGCATTGAAGGCCTGGACGGTGCGGGCGGCGCCCACGGTTTCGGAGGCGAAGGCGGAGGTGGCGGCAAGCCGGTCCTGCGCGGCACGGGCGCGTCCGCGCACAGAGCGGCCGAAGCCGACCAGCGGGAAGACGATCAGCGGAATGGCGGCGAGCACCAGTGCCGAGAGCCTGGCGCTGGTCAAAAGCATCATGCCCATGGCGCCGAGACAGAGAATGACGTTGCGCAGCGCCTGCGATGCGGCCGAGCCGAAGGCGGATTTGATCTGCACCGTATCGGCGGTGAGGCGCGAAACAATCTCGCCCGACTGGTTGACATCGAAGAAGGAGGGGGAGAGCGCGGTCACCCTCTGGAACACCTCCCGCCGCAGATCCGCGACCACCCGCTCGCCAATCGTGATGACGTAGAAATAGCGCAGCGCGCTGGACAGAGCGAGCAGCACCGCCAGGCCCATCAGCATGGCGAAATAGCTGTTGATGAAGCTGCCGTCGCTGGCAGCGAAACCGTGATCGATCATCCGCCGCACGGCCAGCGGCAGCGCCAGCGTCGTGGCGGCGGCAAGGGCCAGGAAGCAGCAGGCGGCCAGCACCAGCGACTTGTAGCGCAGCACATAGGGCATGAGTCGCAGCAGGGGTTGCGGTGTGCGGCGGGTCTTGTCGGTCTTGGTCTGAATATCGCTCACTGTCTGCCCAGTTTCTGCCCCGGCAAAAGCCCCGGCAACAGGCGGGTCCGGGTACTTGTGCTTTCGGAGACCTTCCTGTATAGGCTCCGCATCAAATTGGGAAGCCGTCGCCGGTTCCGGTGCACGGCTTCATTTACGAACTAGGGGCCTTCGCTGCAATTGCGACAAATGGACCCCGCACAGCAGGAACGAAGTGTCATGAAGGCCAATATCCATCCCGATTACCACCTGATCAAAGTCGTCATGACCGACGGCACCGAATACGAAACCTACTCCACCTGGGGTTCGGAAGGCGCGGTCATGAACCTGGAAATCGACTCCAAGTCGCATCCGGCCTGGACCGGCGGCAATCAGCAGCTGATGGACCGCGGCGGCCGCGTTTCCAAGTTCAACAAGCGCTTCGGCGGCCTCGGCCTCTAATCGATCCGCTTTGTTGTCCGGGGCTTGGCGCCCTGTGACCATGCCGAATCCTATCGCGACCGTCCGAAGCCTGCTTCGGGCGGTTTTCTGCGTCGTGCAGCATCCCCGGCGCGGCAATCGCCTGCGCGTGGCGGGCAGGGCGCCTCGCGGGCGGAAGCAGCCAGGGCAGAAGCAGGACCGGGGCGGCGGGCATCTTGCGGCCATGCGCCTGACGGCCTATCACCATGCGAGCTTCAACCAGTGGCTGGTCTTCACCCTTGTGCCGGTTTTATCCCCGCGTAAGGCTTTTCAAGCGCCGCTGCCCTTCTTTCGCCGCGCTTGTCGCTTTTCAGGGTGCCCATGACTTATTCCCTTCCTCATCGCTTTTCCGCCATTCCCCTCTCTTCGTTTGCCCGGCTCGATCCCCGCCCTCTGCTCTTGCGCGGCTTCTCCCGAGGTCTCGCCCGCAGCGTGATCTTGGGGCTGACGCTCACCGCATCGCTTGCAGGCGCTCTGCCGGCCTTGGCGGGCCAGGCGCGGCTGCTGGTGGATGCCCGCACGGGCGCCGTTCTCGAATCGGAAAATGCCGAGGCGCTGAACTATCCGGCCTCCCTGACCAAGATGATGACGCTGTATCTGACCTTCGAAGCGCTGCATGACGGCCGCTTCACCTGGGATACGCGGCTCACAATGTCGGAAAACGCCAATGGCCAGGAGCCCTTCAAATTCGCCATCGGCGCCGGCAATACGATCAGCGTGCGCGAGGCGGTGACCGGCATGATCGTGCTGTCGACCAATGATGCAGCCGTGGCCGTGGCCGAGGCTCTGGCGGGCTCGGAGGCGAAATTCGGCGAGGTGATGACGGCAAAGGCCCATCAGCTCGGCATGCGCCAGACCGTCTTCCGCAATCCGGCCGGCCTGCCGGATGCGGCGCAGGTGACGACGGCGGACGATCTGGCCAAGCTCGGACTGGCGCTGATGCGCGATTACCCCGAAGAATTCAAGCTCTTCTCCCAGAAGCGCATGGTCTTCCGCAGCATGAAACTGCGCGGCCATAACGGCGTCCTCAACACCTATCCCGGCGCAACCGGCATGAAGACCGGCTATACGCAAGCCTCGGGCTACAATCTCGTCACCAGCGTCGAGCGCGACGGTCACGTTCTGGTTGGCGTCATCCTGGGCGGCAAGACGGCGCAGGACCGCGACAACGAGATGAAGGCGATGATGGATCGGCATCTGCCACCGCTTCCGGCGCCGGCCATGACGCTATCCTCCGGCAAGCTCCCGGCTGCCGATGGGCTGGCGACCGAACCGGGGACCGATGCATCGACGTCCAAGCCGGCGACGGCCTCGATCGCCGAGCCGGCGGCGCGGCCTTAGAAAAGGGCGCCGGGATCTGCAGGCAATAGCTGCCGGGCCACCGGTCTGGCAGGCAGAAAAGATGAGGCGCCCGCCATGGCTATGGCGAGCGCCTCATTCATTACAGGGTGATGTCTGCTCAGTTGGCGACGAAAGCGGTGCGCAGCAGGTCAAGCTGGGCGCGGACGCCGTTTTCATTGTCCGGCTGGATCGCATCCTGCGGACGGTAGATTTCCCGGTCCAGCAGCGCCACGCGGTTCTGCAGGCGCAGCGAGCGCTCGACGAGATCACGGAAGGCTTCCGGCAGATCGCCCCAGCCCGGCGCCATCCGGTCGACATTGAAGCCGTCGAGGCGCACCTTGCTCTTTTCCGAGAGAACCTGGTCGTAGCTCATCTCGCCATTGTTGACGGCGCGCTGCAGAAGCAGCCAGGAGGCCATCTGC
The DNA here is from genome assembly GCF_030435705.1 of Rhizobium sp. SSA_523. NCBI lineage: Bacteria > Pseudomonadati > Pseudomonadota > Alphaproteobacteria > Hyphomicrobiales > Rhizobiaceae > Affinirhizobium > Affinirhizobium gouqiense. The sequence goes on along the minus strand of NZ_CP129382.1, from coordinate 1,940,845 downwards.
ATCAGGCGCGTCGTAAGCCGCATGGATTCGGCGGCGTAAAGCACGGTTGCCTGGCGCGGCAACACCTTGGAGGCGGCGCGGCCCGGACCGTCGAGATAGGCTGCTGTTTCTTCGACCAGCGACATGCCCTCCGAATACAGCGCCTTGAACTGCGGCGAGCTAGCGGCGCGGCCGGCGAAACTGACGGTATTCAATACCTGTTCTGACATCGAGATAATCCTGCTAACGCATCCACTTGGACAGGCAATGAAGGAGCGGCGAAAAGGTTCCGCTTTCCTTCGTTCGTGCTTCGAAGATGATACCAGTAGCGGATTTCCGCAAGCCAATTCTTAAAGAAGGGTTAATTCCCACAGTTTACACGGGGTCCGGGCCGATTATTTGGCTGGGAAAAAGAAGAGCCGCGGGTGCGGCTCTCAAGGTAAAACAGGGAGAAATCAGACCAATTCGCCGACTGGAGAAACCGTCTGAGCCCGGACGAACCGAGCACAATCATCATTATCGAAAATGCTTAATGCCTGGTTAAGAAAGAAGAGCCAAGTATAGTTTTCGCTTGCCATGCGCAATTCTTCACGGGATTTACCGCTTGAAGAAGCCGTCCGCCGCCTTGCGTCCGGCCTCCTTGGCGGCGCGCTCCGTCTGCAAGCGTACAATCTCGTCTTGCAGCGCCGAAATACGCCTGTCGAGCTCCTCCACCGACAGTTCGGAGAGGTCCGAACCGATCTCATGGGTGCTTTGCTTTTTCGGTTTTTCATCGTCCAGAAAGCTCATTGTCGTCTCCTTCATCGCCAGAAAGACGGAATGGTTTCAGCCAGTCTCGGGCCGATCCGCAAGGGCTCGATCTTTTCTGCGAGACCGGTCGAGTCAGAGATCTCCACGCCGACGCCGCAGATGGTCGCCGGTCCGGAGGCGGCCTCGAACCGGCCCTTCGGCATTTTCGAGATGAAGCGGTTCAACGGCTCCTCCTTTTCCATGCCCAGCGAGCTATCATAATCGCCGCACATGCCCGCATCGGACATATAGGCCGTGCCGCCGTTCAGGATCTGGTGATCGGCCGTCGGGACATGGGTATGGGTACCCACGACGAAACTGGCACGGCCGTCGACGAAATGGCCGAAGCACTGCTTCTCGCTTGTTGCCTCGGCATGGAAATCGAAGATGATCGCATCGGCCTGTTCCTTCAGCGGACAGGCGTCCAGAATGGATTCGGCGCTCTTGAAGGGATCGTCCAGCTCCGGATGCATGAAGACGCGGCCCATGATATTGGCCACCAGGATGCGCGCTCCGTTGCGGGCGTAAAACAGGCCGGAGCCGCGGCCGGGCGTTCCGGCCGGGTAATTGGCGGGCCGCAGGAACTGGTCGTGCCGGCCGGCAAAGGCCACCGCATCCTTCTGGTCCCAGACGTGATTGCCGGTGGTCACCACATCGGCGCCGGCATTCACGGTTTCAAGGAAGATATCTTCGGTTATGCCAAAGCCGCCCGCAGCGTTTTCGCCGTTGACGATGACGAAATCCAGACGGAGGTCGGAGATCAGGCCCGGCAGGCGATCCCAGACGGCCGTCCGGCCCGTCTTGCCTACCATGTCGCCGAGAAAGAGAAGTCGCATGCCAGTCCAATCAAGAGTTCGCGGTAACAATGTGCGATCAGGTTCGTTGCGATCAAAGGCCCACCCGTCTCAGCCCGCTTTCGGTCAGGATGGCCTGCAGGCGGACGTCGTGAGCTTCTATCGGAACTGATGCCACCTCCTGGCAATCAAAGGCAATGCCAATCAGCTGCGGAAACAGCCCTTTTTTGTGCAGGCGATCGATGGCGCGGTCGTAATAGCCGCCGCCATAGCCGATCCTGTGGCCCTGCGCGTCGAAGGCGGAAAGAGGAACGAGCATCAGATCCGGGTCGAGTTCCGCCGCATCGGGACCGGGACCGAAGGTGCCGAAGCCCATCGGAACCAGGGGGGCGCCCTGCACCAGCTCGCGAAAGAGGATGGTCTGCCGGTCGATGATCACCGGCAGGCACAGGCGCGCGCCGCGCGCTTTCAGCGTGGCCAGCAGAGGGCGGATATCGGCTTCCGAGCGGATGGGCATGAAGCCGGACACGACCGTGCCGGGCTCGAGCGCGAGGGTCGCGGCGCCGTGCTCGCACAGCTTCAGGCTGAGTTCGATGCGCGCGTCTGGCGGCAGGCGATCACGCGCGGCCAGCCTTTCGCCGCGCAGGATCGCCTTGTCGCGCAACACGTCGCTCATGCAGGCTCGACAAGCTTTTCGACGAGAAGCTTGTCGATCCTGCGGCCATCGAGATCGATCACCTCGAAGGACCAGCCGTTCCAGGTAAAGCGCTCGCCGAGTTCCGGAAGGTGCTTCAATTCGTCCAGCACGAAGCCGGCCACGGTTTCATAATCCGGGTCGGGGTTCATGTTGAACCCCATCTGGTGGGCGAATTCGTCGACCGGCATCCAGCCCGCCACCAGGAAGGACCCATCGGCCCGGCGCACGATCGGCGGCTCCTCCACCTCGTCCTCCTGGAACACGCCGGTGATCGCCTCCAGGATATCGCCGGAGGTGATGATGCCTTCGAAATGGCCGTATTCGTCATAGACCAGCACCATCTGGCCCGGCGACTTGCGCAGCGCCTGGATCACGTCCAATGCGCCGGTCAGATCGGACACCACCGGCGCCTCGCGCATGAAACTGCGAATGTCCAGATCCTCGCCGCGGCTCAAGGCTTCATAGGCATCCTTGACGAAGAGGACGCCGACGATTTCGTCGGACGCGCCATTGCGCACCGGCAGGCGGGACCGGTGCGTCTGCCGCAACTGGTCGCGGATCTCCGCGCCATCGTCTTCCAGGTCGATGACCTCCACGTCGCGCCGCGGCGTCATGAGGCCGCGGGCGGTCCGGTCGGCGAGCCGCATCACGCCGGAAATCATGGCGGATTCTTCGGTCTCGATGACGCCGGCACTTTGCGCCTCCGCCAGAACATTGCGGATCTCCTGATCGGTCATCCGCTCCTCGGTCTCGCCCTTCTGGCCGAGCATGGCCAGAACCGCACTGCCCGAGGCATTCAGCAGCCAGACCAGCGGCAAAGCGAGCTTGGACAGAAGCAGCATGGCGGGCGCCACCTTGGCGGCCACCGCTTCCGGGGCGCGCAGCGCGATCTGCTTGGGCACGAGTTCGCCGACGATGAGGGAGAGATAGGTGATGGCGACGACGACGGAGCCCACGCCCAGCCCGTCGGAGAGGCTTTCCGACAGGCCCTGCTGCATCAGCCAGGAGGAGAGGCGGGCGCCGAGCGTGGCGCCGGAGAAGGCGCCCGAGAGAACGCCCACAAGCGTGATGCCGATCTGTACCGTGGAGAGGAAGCGGCCCGGATCCTCGGCCAGGCGCATGGCCAGTGCCGCGCCGCTATTGCCTTCATCGGCAAGGATTTTCAGGCGCACGGTGCGGGAGGAGACGACGGCCAGCTCGGACATGGCCAGGACGCCGTTGAGAAGGGTGAGAAAGACGACAATGAAAATTTCGGTTAACAAAACGCGCTCATCGGTTACCGTCAAGGGCGGGCGCAGAAGACATGCCCGCAATCCCGGATCCTGCACGACCATCGGCCGATCCTGCCTTTGAAACCGTCGCGGCTGCATTGTCTTGCGGCCGCAGGCGAGGCTGACGTTCGCGCCGATACTACCGGTGCGCTCGGCGCAATGCAATCGCGCTCACGCGCATGGCGGGGGAAGAGCCGGTCTTTCGGCGCCGGTTATCAGCAAAGCGCGTGAGGAATGAAGCGGGAGCCTCGGGAAACATGCGACAGCGTCATGTCTCCAGCGAGAGCGTCAATTCGGCCCGCGTACCGGGTAAGCCCGGCGTGTATTCGATGGTCGAGCCGAGGGTGGCGGCCATGGAGCGGATGATGCGGCTGCCAAGGCCGGTTCCCTTGGGCTCGGCATCCGCTCCGGCAAGGCCTATCCCGTCGTCTTCGACCAGGAGTATCGCCGTCTGCGCATCGGGCCGGCGCAGGATCACCCGCACCTCGCCCTCCTGGCCGAGCGGATAGGCATATTTGATCGCATTGGTCAGAAGTTCGGTGACGATCATGCCGACGGAGACTGCACGGTCCGAGGTCAGCGATACGGACTCCGCCTCGAGGCGGATCGTCGGACCCTGATCCTGCATGTTCACCGAGCGCTGCACTTCCTGCACCAGCGTCTCGAGATATTTGTCCATTTCGACATGGCGCACATCGTCGGACGTGTAGAGGCTGCGATGCATGCCGGCGATCGCGGTGATGCGCGCCTGCGTTTCGGACAGCGCCTCGCGCACGGATTCGTCGCGGCTATTGGTGACCTGCAGGCGGATCAGGGCGGCCACCAGGGCAAGACTATTGGCGACGCGGTGGTTGACCTCCGCCAGCAAAACCTCGGCGCGTTCCTTGCCCAGCCGGATTTCCTGGTCGGCCCGCTCCTTCTCGCGCCGCAGTTCGGCCGTGGCGATCGCCTGCCGCAGCGCGTTTTCCATCAGCGACCAGAATTCCTCGCCCACCGTCTTGATCACATAGTCGGAGGCGCCGTTTTTCAGCGCATCGACGGCAATCGTCGCCTCGGAGGATCCGGTCACATAGATGGTGGGGATGCGACAGTCGCGGTCGCTGAACTGCCGCAGGATGTCGAGGCCCGTCTCCGCCTTCAGATAATGATCGAGGACGATCGCGTCGTACCGGCCCTTGTCGAGGGCCTGGAGACAGCTCTCGCCATCCGTCACATGCTCCACGACATAGCCGAGGCGGCCGAGCGACCGCTGGGCCAAACGCCCCAGCGCAACATCGTCATCGACATAGAGGATCGTCTGCGGCATCGGCAAAATGGGCCCTCAGGGAATCTGCATGACGGAGAAGAACAGTCCCAGCTGCCGGATGGCATTGGCGAAGCTGTCGTAATCCACCGGCTTGGTGATATAGACATTGGCGCCGAGATCATAGCAGCGCTGGATTTCCCGCTCGTCATCGGTTGTGGTGAGGATGACCACCGGCAGGCGCTTGGAATGCGGGTTGGACTTCACCTTTTCCAGAATGTCGATGCCCGACATGTCCGGCAGGTTGAGATCGAGCAGGATCAGCATGTAGCGGTTCTGGATCGTGTCGCCGCTGCGATCGGCGCCAAGAATGTAGTCCAGCGCATCATTGCCATTGGTGAAGGGAACGATCTCATTGTTGACGCCGGCGCGCCGGACGTTCTTTTCGATCAGCCGGGCATGGCCCTCATCATCCTCAACCATCACGATCGTGACTTCGCGACCTGCTGCTTTCATGCCCCGTTACTCCTGACATACTGGGAAAGGTCCATCGGCAGGCGAATGATGAAGGTGGAGCCGCCGCCAAGGGTGGAGGTGACGGTAATCTCGCCTCCTAAATTTCTTGCTAATGAGCGAACATGCGCAAGTCCTATGCCTTCGCCGGGACTGTCCTGCTTGCCGGACCGGCGGAAGAGCTCGAAGATCCGCTCGTGATCCTCAGGCGCTATGCCGCGGCCATTATCGGCCACCTCGATGCGCAGCGCCCTGCGCCCGGACATCTGGGCGCGCACCGAGAGCGTCAGCGGGCGGTCGGGATGCTTGTACTTGACGGCATTGTCGAACAGGTTGCCGAAGATCTGCTCCAGCGAAAACCGGTCGGTGACGAGCGAGCGGGCGGCGGCGACGGAAATCGACACTTCGCCGCCGGCTTCGCTCACCTGATGGTTGATGCTGGCGGCGGTCGTTTCCAGCAGGTTCTGAAGATCGATCCGCTCGGGCTTCAGTTCCCGCCGGCCATCCCGGGAGATCTTCAAAATCGCGTTGATCAGCCCATCCATCTTCTTGGTCGAGGAGCGGATGAAGGAGATCGCCTCCGGCAGGTCCTCCTCCACGGCAAGACGCGCCTCGCGGATCTGATCCTCGGTGGGGTTGCGGTCATCGGCAAGCACATAGGCGCTGATCGATTTCAGCGTCTGCTCCAATTCGCTGGTGAAGCCCATGATATTGACCAGCGGCGCGCGCAGATCGTGGCTGACGATATAGGCATAGCGCTGGATCTCACGATTGGCCTGGATCAGGTCGTCGGTCCGCTCGTTGACCCGCTCTTCGAGGCTGGCATTCAGCTCCTCCACCTCGTGATGGGCGGCAAACAGCGCCTTCACATGCTGGGCGACGATCAGGATCGCGCCGCCGACGACGATCAGGATGACGAGGCCGCCGCCGATCGTGAACCATTGCAGCGCACCGGCCGTGTCGCGCAGATCCTGGACGCCAATATTCAGCCTTGCGTCGAGGTCGCGGATCATCGTCACCAGCAGCGTGCTGATATCGTCCATGATCTCGCGGCCGCTGGAGGCGCTGACGATCGCGACCGCCTGGGCGAATTCGCCGCGTTCCGCCATGGCGACGGTCTCGCGCAGTTCGGCAAGCTTGCTGTCGAGAAGCGTGTTCAACTGATCGATGGGAAAGCTCACCGCCGTCTGTTGCGCATAGGCATCCTGCAGGCGCTCGCGCTGCTTCTGCATGCCTCCTGCGGCGGCGGTATAGGGGTCGAGAAAGGCCCGGTCGCGCGTCAGAAGATAGCCGCGCTGGCCGGATTCGGCGGCGCGCAGGTACAGCATCATGTCCGAAGACGCGGCGCGGAGTTCGCGCAACCGCACCACCTCGCCGAAATAGCTCTGCGTCGTGCGCGCCAGAATGACGGAAGAGACGACGATAGCGCTCAGAACGGCAGCCCCCACGAGAAGCATGAGAAGCGACGAGCGGGCAAATCTTGTATTTGAAAACGGCATGAATGTTGAACCCGGACCCCGACCGGAAATTGGGTCGCGCCGCTGCGATGTCAAGAGAAACACCGGCAAGCCTGACGAGTGCAGGCCGGAAAGAGCCGTCGGACCGGGCCAGCGGCGAGTGGCCAGAAGCGAGTGGCCAGGAGAGGGAGGGGCAAAAGGAGAAGAGGCCAGGGATTTCCCGGCCCAGGCCTGAGCAGGTCTCAGGGTAGAAGAGGTGCGATCCACGGCGACCGATGGAGATTTACGATCCTGGGTGCCTACAAACGTAGGTGGGCGCCATATGTCCAAGCCCACGGGCCTGGTCAGGGACAGCTCCCTTTGGATCGAGTATGGCCCCAGGGATTGTGGTTCCTGTCGGGAAGCGCAGACCGCAATCGGAATATAGGTGATCCGCATCGCCTGCGCCAGAGGCAAGCACATGCATTTCGCAAGCCGTGACGATCTGCAAGGGTTCAGGTCGCGCCGGGCTGGGGTCAAACCTCAATCAGGTTCCGGATGCGGCCGCGGGATCTATCGGCAAATGGCCCTGTTTGGCATCCGGACGCCTTGGAAGGGGGGCGGCCCTTCCTGCGCCTTCGCTCCTGAAACCAAGCCGGTTCCCGCAAACCAGTTCTAAGCCCTGAATGACAACAGAGCCTAGTTTGCGGGCGTCTGCGAACGGGCGTTCAACTTGGCGGTGATCCCGGTCAGACGGGCGGTCAGCTCGCCCAGTGCATCGACCATGGCGGCCTGATTTTTCTGCTGCGCAGCGGCGGCGCCGTCCTGCAGGCCGCGCAGGCTCTCCACCTCCCGCTCCAGCGCCGCAAGGCGGCGATTGGTTTCGGAAAGCTCGTCCATGACCATGATGCCGGCCATGACCGTGACGCGCAGATCGCCGATCTCGCCGAACTGGCTCTTCAGGTGCCCCACATAGCGGTCAAAGCTGCCCGCCAGCTCTTCCAGATGGGTTTCCTGACCCTCTTCGCAGGCCATGCGATAGGCCTTGCCGTCGATCGTCACCGTCACCTGCGCCATGCCTCAAGCCTGTCCTTCCACGCATTATCGGTCGAGCACGGCGCGGATCGTCTCCATCGCCGTCACCAGCCGCCGGGAAACCTCCCGGTTCACTTCCTCCAGCCGGTTGGCCCTGAACTCCGACTGGTCGAGTTCCTGGGCAAGGCGGGCCCTGTCGGCGTGAACGCGGCGCACCTCGCCCTCGACATCGCTGGCTTCGCGCTGGCGCTCCATCCGGGCGTCGACAGCACTTTCGAGGCCGTTGACGGCCGCCTTGAGTTCCAGAATCGCTGCGTCTATGGTCTTTTCCACCGGCATCCCGCTGGTATTCGGTTGCGGACAGGCATGTCGCGAATCGCGCAACACCGCCTGCCATGTCTGCCGGTCACCCTATGCGGGGGACTGCAGGTGGTCAATAAAGTGAGGCTGCTGCCCGGCGCGCTAACTGTGGATCGCGTTCGGCGACTGGATCAGGCGGCGACGCAACCGGGCCTTGTCCAGACCCCTCGCCATGGCTCTGGTCCGGAGCCTCGTCTGGCCAGGGCCCCGGGTCTGCCTAGGTTCCTGCCAAGGTTGCGACCACGATTGCGACTGTGGTCGCGGCTCTGCTTGCGGTGCCTTTTGTTGACTTGGCCGTTGCACCTGCTAAGGATCAGCCGCGCCTCACCTGGTCTTCCGGCTAAGGCCCGGAGGCCGTGATTGACACCGAACATAGCGGACTAGCCATGACCTCTCGCGAAAAACATAACCGGATGGCGAATGCGATCCGTTTCCTCTCGATGGATGCTGTCGAGAAGGCGAATTCCGGCCATCCTGGCCTGCCCATGGGCGCCGCCGATGTCGCCACGGTTCTCTTCAGCCGCTATCTGAAATTCGATCCGAAGAACCCGCTCTGGGCCGATCGCGACCGTTTTGTGCTCTCCGCCGGCCATGGCTCGATGCTCCTCTATTCGCTGCTCTATCTGACCGGCTACGAGGACATGACGATCGAAGATATCAAGCAGTTCCGCCAGCTGGGTTCGAAGACCGCCGGCCATCCGGAATACGGCCATGTCTCGGGCATCGAGACCACCACCGGCCCGCTGGGGCAGGGGGTTGCCAATGCCGTCGGCATGGCGATTGCCGAACGCAAGCTTTCCGAGGAATTCGGAGCCGATCTGCAGAACCATTTCACCTATGCGCTGGTGGGCGATGGCTGCCTGATGGAGGGCATCAGCCAGGAAGCGATCGCGCTGGCCGGCCACCTGAAGCTCAACAAGCTCGTGGTCTTCTGGGACAATAACAGCATCACCATCGACGGCGCCGTCTCCCTGTCGGATTCGACGGATCAGATCGCCCGCTTCAAGTCGGTCCACTGGAACACGATCGAGATCGACGGCCATGACCCGGACGCGATCGCTGCCGCGATCGAGCAGGCGCAGAGCTCCGACCGCCCGACCTTCATCGCCGCCAAGACGGTGATCGGTTTCGGCGCGCCCAACAAGCAGGGCACCCATAAAGTGCATGGTTCGCCGCTCGGCGCAGAGGAAATCGCTGCCGCCCGCAAGGCGCTGAACTGGGACGCCGAAGCCTTCACGGTTCCGGCCGATGTGCTGGATGCCTGGCGCCTCGTCGGCCTGCGCTCCACCAAGGCCCGCAAGGAATGGGAAGCGCGCCTGTCCGCTTCGGAACACCGCGCCGAATTCGTGCGGCGGTTTGCCGGCGACCTGCCGGGCGGCTTCGACAGCGCGATCGACGCCTTCAAGCGCAAGATTGCCGCCAATCCGCCGACGGTCGCCACCCGCAAGGCGTCCGAGGACGTGCTGGAGGTCGTCAACGGTCTTCTGCCGGAGACCCTTGGCGGCTCGGCCGACCTGACGCCGTCCAACAATACCAAGACCAGCCAGATGAAGGCGATCACGCCGACCGACTTTTCCGGCCGCTACATGCATTGGGGCATCCGCGAACATGCCACGGCTGCGGCGATGAACGGCATTGCTTTGCATGGCGGCCTTATTCCCTATTCCGGCGGCTTCCTGATCTTTTCCGATTATTGCCGCCCCTCGGTCCGCCTCGCGGCCCTCATGGGCATCCGCGTCGTGCATGTCTGGACGCATGATTCGATCGGCGTCGGCGAAGACGGGCCGACCCACCAGCCTGTCGAGCATGTGGCGGCATTGCGGGCCATTCCGAACCTGCTGCTCTTCCGCCCGGCCGATGAAGTGGAAACGGCCGAGTGCTGGCAGCTGGCGCTGAAATCCAAGCATCGCCCGTCCGGCCTGGCGCTGACGCGCCAGAACCTGACGCCGGTGCGCAAGGAATATGAGGAAAAGAACCTCAGCGCCTACGGTGCCTACGAGCTGATCTCGTCCAGCGATGCGAAGGTCTCGATCTTCGCCTCCGGGTCGGAAGTCGAAATCGCGGTCAAGGCTGCCGAAATGCTGGAAGGCAAGGGAATCGCCACTCGCGTCGTATCGGTGCCTTGCGTCGAACTCTTCTTCGAGCAGACGGAGGATTACCGCGAGGCGATCCTCGGATCCTCGCCGGTCAAGATCGCCGTCGAAGCGGCCGTCCGCGAGGGCTGGGATGCCTTCATCGGCAGCGATGGCGCCTTTGTCGGCATGAAGTCCTTCGGCGCCTCCGGCCCGGCCAAGGACTTGTACAAGCATTTCGGAATCACTGCCGAAGCCGTGGTCGCTGCGGCGCAGGCCAAGCTCTGATCCGGTCTGGGGGCGCCGCGGGCCGGCGCTCCACCTAGTGCCCATGTCTCCGACGAAGCCAAGAACTTCAGAAGAACCCACGTCAAAAGAGCCCATATCAAGGGAGTAGTTTAAAATGACAGTCAAGGTTGCCATCAACGGCTTCGGCCGCATCGGCCGCAACGTCCTGCGCGCCATCGTGGAGTCCGGCCGCACCGATATCGAAGTGGTCGCGATCAACGATCTGGGTCCCGTCGAAACCAATGCGCATCTGCTGCGCTACGATTCGATCCACGGCAAATTCCCGGCCGATGTGAAGGTTGAGGGCGACACGATCGTCGTGGGTGGCGGCAAGCCCATCAAGGTCACCGCCATCAAGGATCCTGCCACGCTTCCGCATGGCGAACTCGGCGTCGATATTGCCATGGAGTGCACGGGCATCTTCACGGCGCGCGACAAGGCAGCCGCCCATCTGACAGCCGGTGCCAAGCGCGTCATCGTATCGGCTCCGGCCGATGGCGCCGACCTGACCGTCGTCTTCGGCGTCAACCATGACAAGCTGACGAAGGATCACCTGGTCATCTCCAACGCCTCCTGCACCACCAACTGCCTCGTGCCGGTGGTGAAGGTGCTGAACGACTCGATCGGCATCGATCATGGCTTCATGACCACGATCCACTCCTATACCGGCGACCAGCCGACCCTCGACACCATGCACAAGGATCTCTATCGCGCCCGTGCTGCGGCGCTCTCGATGATCCCGACCTCCACCGGTGCCGCCAAGGCCGTCGGCCTGGTTCTGCCCGAACTGAAGGGCAAACTGGACGGGACCTCGATCCGCGTGCCGACCCCGAATGTCTCGGTTGTCGACTTCAAGTTCGTGGCCAAGAAGACCACGTCGAAGGAAGAAGTGAACGAAGCCATCATGTCCGCCTCGAACGGCGCGCTGAAGGGCATTCTCGGCTATACCGACGAGCCGCTCGTCAGCCGCGACTTCAACCATGACAGCCATTCGTCGATCTTCGCGCTCGACCAGACCAAGGTGCTGGAAGGCAATTTCGTGCGCATCCTGACCTGGTACGACAATGAATGGGGCTTCTCCAACCGGATGTCCGACACCGCGGTCGCTTTCGCCAAGACGATCTGACGCGTATTCGGCGACGCCTCCCGGCGTCGATCAGTGCAGAGGGGCGGTCGGATCATCCGGCCGCCTTTTGCGTTCAACAAGGCCGCCGCGTCTTTTGCTGTTTTCGCTCTCTCCCCGCTCTCCCCGCTCTCTCCTGGCTCTTTCGCCGCGGCGCTTCGCGCCGCCTCGGCGCCTCAACGCATTTTTGCCGGATAAAATCCGGTCCGGGCGGATCTTCTTCGCAAAGCTTGGCCGCTTGCCCTTCTCTTGCCGGATTCAAACAGGTCTAATAGGCGCACCACCTGATTCCCGCCTCCCGGTCCCGTCTCTGCTTGGCACTATCCCCGTTTCTCCTCCCGTGCGGGGCCTTGGAAGAGGACTTCCGGCGGCAGGCAAGGGCCCTCTGTCGGCCTTATGGCCAACACCGGCAGGGCCCGGCGCCGATGATGGGCCGAGACGTTCGGACTAGACGTTCGGACTAGACGTTCGGCCTAAACGTTCGGCCTAGACGCTGGGCCTAGACGCCGGGCGCAGATGACGGGCACGGGCGGCGGAACGAGACGACCAGGCCGGAGGGTTTCCGGCCATATATAGATTGGAAAGGGCCGGAGCTTGGACGCGTTTTATCTCATCGTGTTGGTCTGCACGATCCTGGTCCTGGTCTCTGCCTTCTCCAGCCTGCTCGCCTTCCGCTTCGGCGCACCCCTGCTTCTCGTCTTCCTGATGATCGGGCTTCTGGCGGGGGTGGACGGGATCGGCATCGCCTTCAGCAATTTTCCGCTCGCCTATATGCTGGGATCGCTGGCGCTTGCCGTCATCCTGTTCGATTCGGGCTTCGGCACCTCGCTCCATTCGTTCCGGATCGCCGCTCTGCCGGCCATCACCATGGCATCGCTCGGCGTGGTGCTGACGGCGGCCATTTTCGCGGTTGCCGCATCGCTGCTGCTCGGCATGAGCTGGCTCGAAGGCATGCTGCTCGGATCGATCGTCGCCTCCACCGATGCGGCGGCCGTCTTCTTCCTGCTGCGCATCGGCGGCATTCATATTCGCGACAAGGTCCGCTCGACGCTGGAAGTGGAATCCGGCACCAATGATCCGATGGCCGTTTTCCTGACCATCGCGCTGGTGGAGCTGATCAGCTCCGGGCAGGGCACCAGCGGCTTCAACCTCGAGCTGCTGGCCATGTTCGTCAAGCAGATGGGGCTTGGCGGCCTGCTGGGCCTGCTCGGCGGCATCATGATCGTCAATGTGCTGAACCGCCTGCCCGTCGATCGCGGCCTGGCGCCGATCTTCGTGCTGGCGCTGGCGCTTCTCGTCTTCTCCTTCACCGGGGCCGTCGGCGGGAGCGGCTTCCTGGCAGTCTATGTCGCCGGCATTTATGCGGGCAACCGCAAGATTTTCGCCAAGGAGGCGATCAGCCGCTTCCAGGACGGCATGACCTGGCTGTCGCAGATCATCATGTTCCTGGTGCTCGGGCTTCTCGCGACGCCGTCCGAATTCCCGTCCATCCTCCTGCCGGCCATCGGGCTTGCGCTTTTCCTGATCTTCGTCGCCCGCCCCATCGCCGTCTGGCTCAGCCTCCTGCCTTTCGATTTCACGCAGCAGGAGATCGGCTTCGTCGCCTGGGTTGGCCTTCGCGGCGCCGTCTCGGTGCTGCTCGGCATCATGCCGATCCTGGGCGGGATCGATCAGTCGCATGTCTATTTCAACAGTGCCTTCATCATCGTCCTCGTTTCGCTGCTCGTCCAGGGCTGGACGATCAAGCCGGTGGCAGAGCGGCTCGGCCTCATCATTCCGCCGCGGATCGGCGAGGTCGACAAGGTGGAGCTGGATCTGCCGGGCCGCGCCAATCACGAGCTGATCTCCTACCGCGTCATCAAGGACAGCCCGGTCCTGCGCGGCGAGCGCATTCCCCGCTGGGCAGCGCCTTCTCTGGTCATCCGCGATGGCCGCAGCATGCGCTATCAATATGCGGGGCGGCTGCGGGAGAATGACCAGGTCTATCTCTTCATTGCGCCGGGCTATTCCCGCCTTCTCGACCGCCTTTTCGCCAGCCGGGCGCCTGTGGACGAGGATGATGCGGATTTCTTCGGCGCCTTCGCCATTTCTCCGGCGCGGCCCGCCCGCGAGCTGGATGCCGCCTACGGCCCCGGCCTCTTGTCTGTTGCCGAGCAGGCGATGAGTATAGGCGACCTGATGACGCATCGCCTCGGCGGACGGGCCGAATATGCCGATCGCGTCCGGCTCGGCTCGATCATCCTCATCGTGCGCGAACTCGACGAACACGATCACGTCAAATCCGTGGGCATATCGCTCGAGCCGGTGGAGCCGGCGACGCGCCTGCCGATCTTCATCAATATGCGCGAAATCGCCCACCGCCTGCGCGATACCTTGCGCCGCTGGCGCGGCCGCTCGGCAAGTGCCGCACAGGCCCCGGCTCAGGCCCCGACCCAGTCCCCGACCCAGGCACCGGCGGAGGCACCGGCAGAGGCTTCCGATCCTGAAAAACCCGTCTGACCGCCTTGCGCCGGCGGTCAGGTTGAGTATGGTCCGCAACGGAATTCAAGACGTCAACGACAGAACGGATCACGATCATGCCGGCCTTCAAAACCCTCGATGACCTTCACGATATTGCAGGCAAGCGCGTTCTCGTCCGCGTCGACCTGAACGTGCCCGTCTCGGACGGGGCGGTGACGGATACCACGCGCATCGAGCGCGTGGCGCCGACCATCATGGAGCTGTCCGGCAAGGGCGCCAAGGTGATCCTGCTGGCGCATTTCGGCCGGCCGAAGGGCAAGCCGGTGGCCGACATGTCCCTGAAGCTGATCGCGCCGGCGGTGGAAGAGGTGCTCGATCACGCCGTGCTCTTTGCCGGCGACTGCATCGGCGAGACGGCGGCTGCCGAAATCGCGCAGATGCAGAATGGCGATATCCTGCTCCTGGAAAATACCCGCTTCCATGCCGGCGAAGAAAAGAACGATGCCGACTTCACGCAGGCGCTGGCGGCCAATGGCGACCTCTATGTCAATGACGCCTTTTCCGCCGCCCACCGTGCCCATGCCTCGACGGAAGGTCTTGCCCATCATCTGCCGGCCTATGCCGGCCGCACCATGCAGGCGGAACTGGAAGCGCTGGAAAAGGGTCTCGGCAAGCCTGCCCGCCCGGTCGTGGCCATTGTCGGCGGGGCGAAGGTGTCCACCAAGATCGATCTCTTGATGAACCTGGTCAAGAAGGTCGATGCGCTGGTCATCGGCGGCGGCATGGCCAATACATTCATCGCCGCCCGCGGCACCAATGTCGGCAAGTCGCTCTGCGAGCATGATCTTGCCGAAACGGCCAAGCAGATCATGATCGAGGCAGCCAGCGCCCAATGCGCCATCATCCTGCCGGTGGACGGCGTTGTTGCCCGCGAGTTCAAGGCGGGCGCCGCCAATGAGGTGGTCGATATCGGGGCGATCCCTGCCGATGCCATGGTGCTCGATGTCGGGCCGAAATCCATCGACGCCATCAATGACTGGATCAGCCGCGCCCATACGCTGGTGTGGAACGGGCCGCTCGGCGCCTTCGAGATCGAACCCTTCGATGCCGCCACCGTGGCGGCCGCAAAACATGCCGCCGAACGCACGAAAGCCGGCCAGCTCGTTTCCGTCGCCGGCGGCGGCGATACGGTCGCAGCGCTCAACCACGCCGGCGTGGCCGATGATTTCTCCTACGTATCCACCGCCGGCGGGGCTTTCCTCGAATGGATGGAAGGCAAGGAATTGCCGGGTGTCGCCGTGCTCTCGAAAGTCGGCTGATCGCCCCCACAGTGGGCGGTCTCGGAAAAAATCGGAGCGCAGCTATATAGACCGCTGCGCTCTCGCGTAAATCGCCCTAAACTCTTTTTCGATATTTTAAACGATTGAAAAAAATTCAATCGTTTCAAGCCCTAAGTGTAGGATTTCCCTTTAAAAAAACTTCTGTTATCCGCCGTTGATAATCGCCGCATATCATGGCGGGAGCGCCAATTTCACGGACAGGAGTGTAAGCATGGGGGACGCCAAGATGTTGGACAAGATGAGGTCTGCGCCGGGGTTCATTGCGGCGCTGGATCAGAGCGGTGGTTCAACACCTGGTGCGCTGCGGCTGTATGGGGTTTCCGAATCCGATTATACGGATGAGGAGGATATGTTCCGCCAGATGCATGCCATGCGGGTGCGCATCATGAAGGCGCCCGCCTTCACCGGCGACAAGGTCATCGGCGCGATCCTGTTCGAGCGCACGATGGATGGCGATGTGGATGGCCAGGCCGTCCCGGCCTTCCTCTGGGAAAAGCGCGGCGTCGTGCCGTTCCTCAAGGTCGACAAGGGCCTGAATGCCGAAGAGAACGGCGTGCAGACCATGAAGGCCATGCCGGATCTGGATGCGCTTCTGATCCGCGGCCGCGAGAAGGGGATCTTCGGAACCAAGATGCGCTCCGTGATCGCGCAGGCCGACAGGGCAGGGATTGCAGCGGTCGTCGAGCAGCAGTTCGAGGTGGCGCGGCAGATCATCGGCCAGGGCCTGATGCCGATCATCGAGCCGGAAGTCTCGATCAAGAGCCCGACCAAAGAGCAGGCCGAGGCAATTCTGCGCGACGAGATCGCCAACCGGCTGGACAAGCTTCCCGCGGGCGAGACCGTCATGCTCAAGCTGACCATACCGACGGTGGCCGATGTCTATGCGCCGCTGGTGGCCCATTCATCCGTCGTACGCCTCGTGGCGCTGTCCGGCGGCTATAGCACCGCCGAAGCCTGCGAGAAGCTGAAGCGCAATCACGGCATGATCGCCAGCTTTTCGCGTGGCCTCACCGAGGGCCTGCGCGTGTCGATGAGCGATGCCGAGTTCAACGCGAGCATCGCCCAGACGATCGACCAGATCTACGACGCCAGCGTCAACAAGACGTAAGACCGCGAAAGGCGGTAGGCAGTAGGCAGTAGGCAATAGGCATTAGGCAATAGGCAATAGGCAGTAGGCAGTAGGCAGTAGGCAGTAGGCAGTAGGCAGTAGGCAGTAGGCAGTAGGCAATAGAGATGAGCGAATAGTGAGTAGGGAATAGCGAATAGTTGAAGAGCGACCGCCTCTTTCATACTCGCTGTGGCTACCGGCTATTGCCTGTTGCCTGTTCGCTACTGCCCATTGCCCATTGCCTATTGCCTATTGCCTACTGCCTGTTCACTACTCGCTACTGCCTACTGCCTACTGCCTACTGCCTACTGCCTATTGCCTATTGCCTGTTCACTATCCGCTGCTCGTCAGAGAAAATCGCGCGCCAGGAGCGTGACGGCCCAGAGCACGAGGGCCAGGAGGGCGAGCTTCCAGAAGTCGGCGCGGCGGCGCAGGCCCGGCCAGCCGAGCGGTTTGATGATCTGCACGATCATCGCCAGGAGAAGCAGAAGGCCGATGAGTTTTGTCATGATTTTCCTGTCGCTTGCGCCGCTCAGCCACAGGCTGGACATTTTTTGAGGTCACCACAGATACCCGTCAGGGATGAGATTCGAAACCATCAATCTTGCCTGTCGCATGATGGCGACAAAGGCAGGGCCGGCTTGTCCTTGGGCTGCATATCGTCTTGGCCGTCTGTTCGGCACAGCGCGATTCACCTCTTTCACTCCTGTCTCCCCGGGACGCCTCGCCCGGAGCGCAAACGGTCTTACTCATGCCTCGCAATATCCTGCCCGTTCTCAGTCTTCTCCTCGGCACGCTGTTTCTCTTTCTCGGCAATGGTCTGCAGGGTCTGCTCCTGCCGGTGCGCGGAACGCTGGAAGGCTATTCGAACGAGGTCCTGGGCCTTCTGGGCACCACCTGGGCAACCGGTTTCGTGGTCGGCTGCTTCGCCGCGCCGGTGCTGGTTCGCCGGATCGGCCATGTCCGCGCCTTTTCCGGCTTCGGCGCCGTCATCTGCCTCAACGTGCTATTGACCGGCATCGTCGTGCATGATGGGGCCTGGCTGGTGCTGCGGGCGGTGACCGGCTTCTGCACCGCCGGCACGTCGATGATCATCGAAAGCTGGCTGAACGAGCGCGCGACCAATGAGAGCCGCGGCGCGATCTTTTCCTTCTATATCTCGATCACGCTCCTCGGCGTCGTCGGCGGCCAGTTGCTGGTCGGCGTCATCGATGTCTCGACGCCGATCCTGTTCATGATCTGCGGCATTCTGTATTGCGTCTCCATCCTGCCGACGACGCTCTCCACGGCGGCGTCCCCACAACCGCTGAAGCGGGTCAGTCTCGATCTCGCCGGGCTCTACCGCAATTCGCCCGTCTCCTTCATCGGCATCCTGATGATCGGCACCGCCAATGGCGCCTATGGCACGCTGGTCGCCGTCTTCGCGGCGCAGGCCGGCATGCATCAGGCGACGATCGCCGTGATGGTGTCGATCACCATCTTTGCCGGTGCCATCATGCAGTTTCCGGCCGGCCGGCTCTCCGACCGGA
Source organism: Rhizobium sp. SSA_523 (assembly GCF_030435705.1). Lineage (NCBI taxonomy): Bacteria > Pseudomonadati > Pseudomonadota > Alphaproteobacteria > Hyphomicrobiales > Rhizobiaceae > Affinirhizobium > Affinirhizobium gouqiense. The sequence goes on along the minus strand of NZ_CP129382.1, from coordinate 1,922,808 downwards.
TGGACCGGCGCTATGTGCTGGCGACGCTTTCGGCTTTGTCGGCGCTGGCGGCCGTGCTCCTGGTCGTGCTTCAGCCCTTGAACGTCTATGTGATCATCACGCTCGTCGCCATCTATGGAGCGACGGCCAATGCGCTCTATCCGATCGCCGTCGCGCATGCCAACGACTTCGCGGCGCCGGAGGACTTCGTCAAGGTATCGGGCGGCCTCCTGCTGCTGTTCGGCATTGGAACAATCATCGGCCCCACGCTGGGCGGGCCGGTCATGACCTATTTCGGTCCGTATGCGCTGTTTGCCGTCACCGCCGTCGCCCATCTGTGCGTCGTCGTGCACGCCATCCTGCGCAGCCGCGTGCGCCCCGCCGTTCCGACCGCCGACAAGGATAACTACACGACGGCACCGACGGCCACGGCGCCGCTCGCCACGCCCGAAAGCCTGATGCTGGATCCCCGCGCGCCGGCGGAGGGCGAGGCCCGCTAGAGCCCGCCTTTCGACAAGACGCCCGACGGGCGTCTAGCCCGTTGCAATGACAAGAGGCGGGCGTCTAGCCCGTTGCAATGACAAGAATGTGAGAGGTTCTTCCGGACTTGCCGCTGGACGCGCCTGTCCTGCTGCCCCATCCTTTGTCGCACGAGAGGCAAGGGAGTGGCATGATGCTGCGGATTGTCGCATTTGCTGTGGTTTCAGCGCTCTGGTCGGCCGGGTCTGCATGGGCGCAATCGGCTCAGATGCCGGTCAGCCAATGTCAGGCCATTGCCGAGGCCATTCCGCACGTCACCTTTGCCAGCCTCAGGCCGGTGCAACCGGTGCAGAGCCAGATGAAGGAGGATGTGGTCATCACCTTTGTCGGGCATTCGACCTACCAGATCGAATCGCCGGAGGGTGTGGTGATTGCCACGGATTATTCCGGCGTCCATCGGCCGCCGCTGTCGCCCGACGTGGTGACCATGAACAAGGCGCATTCAACCCATTTCACCCTCAGTCCCGATGCCGGGATCGCGCATGTCCTTCCCGGCTGGAGCGATACGCCGGGGCAGAAGGCCGCGCATAACCTCATGGTCAAGGACGCCTATATCCGCAATGTCACCACCGATATCCGGTCCTATGGCGGTTTCGAGGAGAATGGCAATTCGATCTTCATCTTCGAGATTGCCGGCCTGTGCATCGGCCATCTGGGCCATCTGCATCACGAACTGACGGATGATCATTATACCGAGATCGGCCGGCTGGACGTGCTGATGGTGCCAACGGACGGGGGGCTGACCATGGGGGCCGACAGCATGAGCCGCGTCGTGCAGCGGTTGCGCTCGGCGCTCATCCTGCCCATGCATCGCGGCGGCGCGCCGCTCGACCGCTTCATCGCCATGTTCGACAGCCGGTTCGACGTGGTCTACGGGCGCGAGGATGCCATGACGGTCTCGATCCGCAGCCTGCCGCGCAAGCCGCGGATCGTGGTTCCGCCGGGTCTGTGATCGCATCGCGTCCGGCCGTGCCGGCCCACGGGTTCGGCCGAAGGGGTGCCGGCCGAGGGACGCGGGCGATCGTTGCCGGGTCGCAGTCAGTCCATCAATGGGCGCTGACGGCGACGGCATCTGGCCCTTGAAAGCCGGTATCAGGCAAAGGTGAGGTGCTGCTTGATGCCGACATCCGGCATCTTTTCCTCGTTCAGATTCGCCTTGGCGATTTCCCAGCCGAATTTCAGGCTGCTGTCCGTCGATGCCCAGATTTCGGCATCATCCACATGCAGGGCCAGAAGCGTCAGATGCGGATCGTCCTTGCCGTGTTCGTACCAGGCGGCCGTGACGGCGCTCCAGTATTCGTCGATCTTGGACTGGTCCTTGCGAACCTCGATGACGCCGGCCAGGCAGGCATGATAATCGTGATCCTTGCCGACGACGCAGAAATGCGCCCGGGTGCCGGGGCGGATGGCCTTGACGAGATCGGTGTCGTTGCGGGTGAAGAACCAGACCGTATTGGTCCTGGGGTCGGCATGCGGTGCCATCGGCTGCATATGCATGCTTGAGCCCTCGATACCGAGCATTCCGGCGTGAATGGAATCGATTTCCTTCCACAGCTGGCGCGCAGGGGCTTCGCGTGCTTCCGTCAGACTTACCATTGCCAATCCTTTCCTGAGAGCGGTCGGCAGAAAAACGCCCACCCTGTGGCTTTGTTCCGCCGGGGCCCGGTCGCGTATGCCTGCAGGTTTTTTCTTGAACGCCCGGTGTTTCGTGCCTATAAGCCCGCCATTCCGGACATTATGCGATGAAGGGGTGCCATGGCTGGCCATTCACAGTTCAAGAACATCATGCACCGCAAGGGCCGCCAGGATGCGGTGCGATCCAAGATGTTCTCCAAGCTCGCTCGCGAAATCACCGTTGCCGCCAAGACCGGCATGGCCGACCCGGCAATGAACCCGCGCCTGCGCCTGGCCATTCAGAATGCCAAGGCCCAGTCGATGCCGAAGGACAATATCGACCGCGCCGTCAAGAAGGCGGCCGGCGGCGATGCCGAAAGCTATGACGAGGTTCGCTACGAGGGCTATGGTCCGGGCGGCGTTGCGGTCATCGTGGAAGCGCTGAGCGACAACCGCAATCGTACGGCCTCCAATGTCCGTTCGATCTTCACCAAGGCGGGCGGCGCGCTGGGCGAGACCGGCTCGGTTTCCTTCTCCTTCGATCATGTGGGCGAAATCGTCTACAAGGCCTCCGCCGGCTCCGCCGATGCGGTGATGGAAGCGGCCATCGAAGCCGGTGCCGACGATGTCTCCTCCGACGAGGAGAGCCACGTCATCATTTGCGCCTTCGAGAGCATTGGCGAGGTGGCGAAGGCGCTGGAGGCGACGCTGGGCGAGGCCGAGACCGTCAAGGCGATCTGGAAGCCGCAGAACACCGTTCCCGTCGACGAGGAAAAGGCCCAGTCTCTGATGAAGCTGATCGACAGCCTGGAAGACGATGACGACGTGCAGAATGTCTATTCGAATTTCGAAGTGTCGGACGAAGTCATGGCGAAATTGTCCGCCTGACCGGGCGATCGCCTCCGTTTCCGCTGATCAATGTTTTTCGCGCCGGCTCTTGAATAAAGAGCCGGCCGTTTCGTTTTGGCGCCGGGCGTTAGATTGGATTACCTTCCTGAACGAAACGGTTTCGGCTAGAGCCTCGGGTGGCAAATCTGAAGCAGTCTGCGGCGGTGGAATTCCGTCAAGATCGTGGCGAAAACCACGCCGCCCGCAGGGTTGCCCGAAACCGGCCGTCCGCTTTGTCGAAGGTCCTGGATGTATGCTAAAGGCAACATCACGTGGTCTTCTCCGCGTGGAACGGACCGGTTCATGACAACAGAATTGCCTCAGGTTTACCGCGCGAGGCTCTAGCTTTGGATCCCGCTTCGTCACAGGAACAAATCGGCCATGTCAGATTTCTTCACGCCGGACTTCTTCACCTTCATGGCCATCGGCTTCCTCGCCCAGCTCATCGATGGGGCGCTCGGCATGGCCTTTGGCGTGCTGTGCACCACGGCGCTCCTTTCGGTCGGCGTGCCGCCTGCCGTGGCCAGCGCCATGACACATGTGACGGAATGTTTCACCACGGCCGCCTCCGGCCTGTCGCATGCCTATCACCGCAATGTGGATTGGCGCCTGGTTGCCCGGCTGGCGCCGGCCGGCATGCTGGGCGGGGCGGTGGGCGCCTATCTCCTGTCGAGCATTGACGGCTCGGTCATCTCGCCTTTCATCTCGGTCTATCTGATCGTCATCGGGCTCTACATCCTCTACAAGGCCTTCCGTCCAAGCTGGCCGCGCGACGTGCGGGACTGGATCATTCCCTATGTCGGCGGCTTTGGCGGGCTCATGGACGCGATCGGCGGAGGCGGTTGGGGTCCGGTCGTGACGAGCACGCTTCTGGGGCGCGGCCATGACGCCAAGCGGGTGATCGGCTCCACCAATTTCACCGAATTCGCGGTCACCTCGGTGATTTCGCTGACCTTCATCCTGACGCTCGGCTTCACCCAGTTGAGTTCGGCCGCCGGCCTCATCCTCGGCGGCGTTCTGGCGGCGCCGGTCGGTGCCATCGTCGTCAAGCATCTGCCGGTCCGGCCGCTGATGATCGCCGTCTCCCTGCTCATCGTCCTGACGGCATTGATCCGCCTCCTGTGACCCGGGCGGGTCCGGAAAATGCCGCCGTGCCGGCTTCCTGACGGCCGGCCTCGGCGGCTCAAGCCTCGGACAGGCCTGCGGTGCCAGCTTGTCCCTGCATTTGAGCCGTCGATGACCGATTTGCGTCGTGCCTCGACCTTTTTACCCGTCAGGAGATACGCATGGTTTCCGCATTAACTTCCACACGCCTGTGGTCCATGCAGGCCACGCTACGCATCATGAAGGCCGAAGATGAAGCCGCGAAAAGCGGCAAGTCTGGCGCGGGTTCCGCCGCCGGCCTGCTGGAGCATATGGGACGAAAATCCGACTCCGATCACAAGGAGGACGATAGCCATTCCACCTATGATGTTTCGAAACTGCGAAAGAACCACAGGGCCGAAGCCGGCAAGGACAGCACGAAGAAGGATGGTGTGCCGGAATTCGGCAGCGAGGCCTTCATGAAGGCCTTGAAGGAGAAGCTCGAAGCTTTGAAGGAATCGCCTGCCACCCGTGGCCAGGCGGAGGCCATGCTGGCCGCGCTCAAGGAGGGCAAGCTGAACGTGACGGATTCGGCCGGGGGCCAGAAGGTTCAAGCCTGGGATCCGGCTGCCAAGGACGCCGAGGCCAAGAAGGCCACCGCGACCGACAAGCAGGAATGGAGCGCTTTTCTGCGCAGCCATCTGACGCGCGAGGCGTCCGGCAAATTTGCCCTCAACAAGGATGGCAGCTATACGGACGCGCCAAGCGGCAACAACGCCTTCTTCGGCATGGTGGGCGACAAATATCTATACCTGAACTGGCCGAAGGCGACGGGCTGAGCCAGGCCGTCTGTCGGCCTCAAGAAGGGCCTTGAGAAGGACCTTTGAGAAGGGGCTTGAGAAGGGCTTTGAGAAGGATTGCCGGCCTGCTGGGCAAGCATGCCGGCAGTTCATCGGGCATTACCCCTGCTTCTGCATCAGGGGAAGCGAGGCGAAGAGTTCCACCGAGGTCAGCCGCGCCTCGATGTCGTGGATCGGCATGGAGATGATAAGCTCATCGGCGCCGGTCTGCTCGACAAAGCCCGCCAGCGTTTTGGAAACGGTCTGCGGAGAGCCGACGGCGGCATAGCGCAGCGTATGCTCCACCGTCATGCGCTCCATCTCCGTCCAGAAGCCGTCCATGGACTTGACCGGCCTCGGGAATCGGCCGCGGACATTGCGCCGCAGATTGACGAATTGCTGCTGCGCGGAGGTGAAATGATATTGCGCCTCTTCATCCGTCGGCGCGGCAACCCCCATCAGACCGGCCATCACGTAAGGCCGATCGAGTGTTTCGGACGGCTGGAACCGCTCGCGATAGATGGCGATCGCATCGAGCAGCATGTCGGGCGCGAAATGCGATGCGAAGGCATAGGGAAGGCCAAGGGCGGCGGCCAGATGGGCGCTGTAGATGCTGGAGCCCAGAAGCCAGATCGGGACATTGGAATCCATGCCGGGCACTGCCAGGATCGGCTGATCCTCCTGCTGTGGTCCGAGCAATCGCTGCAGTTCCAGGATATCCTGCGGGAAACTGTCGGCACCGGCCTCCAGATTGCGGCGCAGGGCGCGGGCGGTGCGCATATCGGTTCCGGGCGCGCGGCCGAGACCTAGATCGATGCGGCCGGGAAACAGCGCGTCCAGCGTGCCGAACTGTTCGGCAATCACCAGCGGGGAATGGTTTGGCAGCATGACGCCGCCGGAGCCGACGCGGATGCGCTTGGTGCCGGCAGCAACGTGACCGATGACCACCGCGGTGGCGGCGCTGGCAATGCCGGCCATGCCGTGATGCTCGGCAAGCCAGAGGCGCCGATAGCCTTCATCCTCGGCCTTCTGGGCCAGGCGGCGGGAGTGATCGAGGGCGGCGGAGGTGTCGGACCCCTCGGGGATCGGGGAGAGGTCGAGAATGGAAAAGGGGATCATCACGGGACTCTACATGGCAGTTTCGGGCAAATCTGTTTTCTGCCATGTAGGAAGTTCTGGGCCAAAACGAAGGGCTGCCGGCGAGATCGGGGGCTGAACCGGATTTTCGCCGCCGGGGCGGACCGGCAGGCCCGAGCCGTCAGCGCGGGCCATTGCCTGGCTCGCGCCTCGGGATCGATCAGGTAATGCACCTCAAGCTCGGCTTGTCGCCGTTCAGCCGGTTGCCGTCACGGTCCGGCGCCGAGAGATGAAAGGTCGAGAGCCGGGTTTCGAGCGAGCCGGCCTCGCTGATGATGCGGATCATCGAGCCCTCGGTGGACTGGACGATATCGAGGGCGCGGGTCAGCACGTGGTCGGTCTCCGTCGCCGCCAGATGCGCCAGCGAAAGCCGCTGGGTCTCCAGATCGACATTGCGCGCCAGCCGTTCGGCCGGTTCGATGAGGTCCGCCAGCGCCTTGTCGGTGTGCCCCGCCATCCGTTCCAGGCGCTGCGTCGCCCGCTGGCCTTCGGCCAGGAGAAGATCCGTCTCGCGGCATTGCCGCAGGATCTGTTCGGTGGTCTTGACGGCCTTGTCGGCAAGCGCCCTGGCCATCGGCACGCCCGTGGAAGGAATGGGCGCCTCGGAAGGGGTGGGCGCCGCGGTCAAGGCGCTGTGCAGCGCCTCGGCCTCGATGGCAAGATCGCCGACGGCATGGGCCAGCCGCGTCAATTCATCCAGGCTGTGGCTGGAGGCCTCAAGCGCGGCGCCGGCGGTGGCGGCAAGATCGGGCATGTCGGCGCCATGCATGCGGGCCTCCTGCGCCTGGCGCACGATGAAGCGGGCGTCATCGTGGCGGCGATGGGCCGAGCGGTGCAGAACATCGGTCGCACTCATCGCCTTGGCGGCGGTCGGAAGGCAGTTGCGGATGCGCTCGGCAATAATGGCAAGATCACCCTGGCTGGCGCGGGCGCGCTCCTTCATCTCGGCATTGTTTTCCCGCACCGCGTAAAGGTTGATGTTGAGCATGGCCGACAGCCGGTTGACGCGCATGCGCAGGCTTTCCAGCGGCTCGGGCAGGCTGTCGCCGATCTGGCAGTTCAAATCGCCATTGGACAGGCGCCGGACGGCTTCGCCGATGGCATGAACATGAATGGTCGACAGGTCCGGCTCCGCAATGCGGGGCTCCTCCCGGCGAACGAGCGCGCGGGCCAGGACGCCCAGATCATCGCTGCGCTGAAGATGGCAGGCATCCAGGTGAACCTTGCCGGTTCCTGCCGCAAGCGTTTGCCGCGCCATGTGGTTCAGGGGCGTTCGCACCCCGCGGATAAACACGATGCAGGCGCCGATGGCGGCAAGTGCCGCCACGATGCTGAAGCCCAGTATGCCACGCGAGGATCCACCTGCCATAATGGCCATGAGGATGATTGTCGCGAGATTGACCGCAAGCAGGAAAAGACCTGTTTCGACCGACCTGGTCTTCAAGCGGGTGAACATCATCATGATGACCTCCAGTCTTGGTTCTGGGGTGGGTATGTAGTGCGATTCGCCCAATGGGTCGCGCCGAACCCCCGCTCCAGGGCCTGTTCGCTCCGACAGAATTAATGTTTGGTTAACGTATGAGTGATTTTGTTTCGTTTTTGTTCACATCGGTTCTGGTCGAACCACGGCATCGCAGGATAGGTTCTACAGCATGAACACACCGATTCGGATCATCGGGATCGATCCCGGACTGCGGCGCACCGGCTGGGGTATCATCGATACGCTGGGCAATAGCCTGCATTTCGTCGCATCCGGAACCGTCACCTCCGATGGAGACCTGGATCTGGCCTCGCGGCTCTGCCAGCTGCATGACGGGCTGGCGGAGGTGGTGCACAGCTATACCCCCCATCAGGCGGCGGTCGAACAGACCTTCGTCAACAAGGATGCGGTGGCGACCCTGAAACTCGGACAGGCGCGGGGCGTCGTCATGCTGGTTCCGGCGCGGGCCGGGATCCCGGTTGCCGAATATGCGCCCAATGCCGTCAAGAAGGCGGTGATCGGCGTCGGACACGGCGAAAAGCAGCAGATCCACATGATGCTGAAGATCCTGATGCCCAAGGTCGAATTCAAGGGCAATGACGCCGCCGACGCATTGGCGATCGCCATCTGCCACGCGCATAACCAGGGCGGCCAGCGCATGCGCCAGGTACTGGCCTCAGCCTGATGTTCTTGACTTGTTCCCGTGCTGCCGATAATTTTCACGGCAAGGAGATTAGGACGATGCGTGGCATGTTTATCCACGCGCTGGCGGGCCCGCATGCTGCCGGCACCGGACATGGCCAGCACCGGACATGGCCAGCACCGGACATGGCCAGACCGGACATGGCCAGCAGTGAAAATGCCAGCAGCGGACATGTAATCCTCATGCGGGACCCGAAAGGGTGCCGCTCCTATCGTCTGACATGCCGCCTATCTCGCCTGAACCCCATCCCCTCCAACCTGGACCCTCTCCATGATCGGCAAACTCAAAGGCACTATCGAAGAGATCGGTGAGGATCACGTGCTGGTGGACGTGCACGGGGTCTGCTACGTCGCCCATTGTTCGTCCCGAACGCTTGCGCGGCTTGGTTCGGTGGGGGAGGCGGTGGTTCTCTTCATCGAGACCTATGTGCGGGAAGACCAGCTGAAACTCTTCGGCTTCATGAGCGGCCTGGAACGCGAATGGTTCAATCTGTTGCAAAGCGTTCAAGGTGTCGGCTCCAAGGTGGCGCTTGCGGTCCTGTCGACGCTGACGCCCGGAGAACTCGCCAATGCGATCGCATTGCAGGATCGCGCCGCCGTATCGCGCGCGCCGGGTGTGGGGCCGAAGGTCGCCGTGCGCATCATGACCGAGCTGAAGAACCGCGCGCCGGCCTTTGCCGGCGAGGCGATGCCGAATATCGGGCTGAAGCAGGAGTTGGGCGAGGGGATTGCCGCAGCGCCGGTTGCCGATGCCGTGTCTGCGCTCTGCAATCTCGGCTATTCGCGGGATCAGGCCGCCAATGCCGTGGCCGCGGCCATGAAAACGGCCGGCGAGGGGGCCGACAGCGCCAAGCTGATCCGGCTGGGGCTGAAGGAGCTCTCGCGGTGATGTCCTTGCGCATCGGTAATTTCCTTACTAGACTCGAAAAGTAAGGAGGTGCCTGCAATGAATGTTTTCTATGGAACGATGACCTCCAAGGGACAGACAACCGTGCCCGCCGAGATCCGGGACTTGCTGAAGCTGAAGCCGGGTGACAGGATCCGCTATGTTGTTCAGGACGGCAAAGTAAGCCTCAAGGCGAAGAACAAGAGCCTGAGCGATCTGGCCGGCATCTTGCACCGGCCAGGTATGGCCTCCCTTGGCCTCGAGGACATAGACGATGCCATAGGCGAAGCGGTCTCCGAGCATGTGATGCGGCGCGAATGATCGGGATCGACACCAATATCCTTCTGCGGCTGGTCTGTCAGGATGACGATACGCAGTCCAGGCTCGCCACCGAATGGGTGAGGCGCCTGACGCCGGAGGAGCCGGGCTTCATCAATGGTGCGGTCCTGCTCGAATTCATCTGGACCGCGCGCCGGCGTCTCAAGATGTCGCGGGAGGAGCTGAAGTTGATCCTGTCAGGGCTTCTTGATTCCGACAATCTTGTCATGGAAGACGAAAACGTGATCGAACTGGCCCTCGACGAAATGGAACGTTCGACCGAGGAGTTCGCCGATATTTATATCGCTCTCAAGAACCGGGAGCTAGGATGCCGGACCACCATGACGCTGGATAAGAAAGCCGCGGAGCGTGTCCCCGGCATGGAATTGCTCGCATGACCTTACCCAATCCCATTCTCTCGCCGGAAAAGAAGGGCGAAGATCTGGACGCGGCGCTGCGGCCGCAGACGCTGGACGAGTTTACCGGCCAGGCGGAGGCGCGCGCCAATCTCAAGGTCTTCATCGAGGCGGCGAAAGGGCGCGGCGAGGCACTGGATCATGTTCTCTTCGTCGGGCCGCCCGGACTTGGCAAGACGACGCTGGCCCAGATCATGGCCAAGGAACTCGGCGTCAATTTCCGCTCGACCTCGGGGCCGGTGATCGCCAAGGCCGGCGATCTGGCCGCGCTCCTGACACAGCTCGAGGAGCGTGACGTGCTCTTCATCGACGAGATCCACCGCCTCAACCCGGCGGTCGAGGAAATCCTCTATCCGGCCATGGAGGATTTCCAGCTCGATCTCATCATCGGCGAAGGGCCGGCGGCCCGTTCGGTCAAGATCGACCTGTCGAAATTCACCCTGGTCGCGGCCACCACCCGCCTTGGCCTTCTGACGACGCCGCTGCGCGACCGTTTCGGCATTCCGGTCCGCCTCAATTTCTACACGGTGGAAGAGCTCGACCTTATCGTGCGCCGCGGCGCGCGGCTGATGGGCCTCGGCATGACGGAGGAGGGTGCGCGGGAAATCGCGAGGCGCGCCCGTGGCACGCCGCGCATTGCCGGGCGGCTGCTGCGCCGGGTGCGCGACTTTGCCGAGGTGGCGCGGGCGCCGGCCGTGACGAAGGAGATTGCCGACGAGGCGCTGACCCGCCTGCATGTGGACCATGCCGGGCTCGACCAGCTGGACAAGCGCTATCTCAGCATGATCGCGGTCAATTTCGGCGGCGGCCCGGTGGGGATCGAGACCATTGCAGCCGGTCTTTCGGAGCCGCGCGATGCGATCGAGGATATCATCGAGCCCTACATGATCCAGCAGGGCTTCATCCAGCGCACGCCGCGCGGCCGGGTGCTGACGGCGACGGCATGGAAACATCTTGGGCTGCAGCCGCCAAAGGAGCTGGAGGCGGCGCAATTTCGCCTGTTCAACGGGGATGAGTGACGCCTCGTCCTCGTGCCTCCCGGCAAATCGAAAGACGAGAACACGCTGATGGGAACCCGTATCCGCATCAAGACCAAGCGCCGGCGGACATTCCAGATGCGGATTGCCGGCCTCGGTTTTCGCCATGGCCATGTCCTGGTGCATCGCGCCACCCACGAAGCCTTCTGGACCTTTCCCGGCGGCGGGGCGGAGATCGGCGAGACATCGCAAGAGACGCTGGATCGGGAAATGATGGAGGAGCTCGGCGTTACGGTCGAGGTCGGCCGGCTCCTCTGGATGGTGGAGAATTTCTTCCACTATGAAGGGCGCGACTGGCACGAGCTCGGCCTTTATTACCTGATGCAGCTGCCGGATAGCTTTCCCTTTGCGCCGCAGGGCATCATCCACACGGTGCAGGACGGCGACAGCGAGCTGGAATTCAAATGGGTGGCGGCGACGCGGCAAGCGCTCACCGCGCTCGACATCCCACCCTATTTCATTGCCGCGGAGATCGAGAACCTGCCTGATCTGCCGCGTCACCTCGTCTGGGACGATCGCGACCTCGACGGCAAGCCGCCGATCCGGACGGAACCCGCTTAGCCTCCTGTCGTTGTCCGATCGAGACGCACGAGCGAGGAGAAAGCGCATGACCAAGGTGAAAAAGGGCGACGAAGTGACCTGGAGCTGGGGCCGCGGCGAGGGGGAGGGCAAGGTCGCCGAGACCTTCACCCATGACGTGACCCGCAAGATCAAGGGCAAGGAGATCAAGCGCAAGGCCGACAGCAAGGAGCCCGCTTATCTGATCAAGCAAGAGGATGGCGATCGGGTGCTGAAAAGCGCGTCGGAAGTGCACAAGAAGGGATAGCCGGGGCATTTTTCTTTCCGCAGCCGGCAAGGCTTGCAACGCTTGCAGCCGCCAGTATGACAGGAGCGTTGATTGAACTACTAGCGCAGCTGTCATCAGGTGAGAATGCAAGCCATGTCGGAACATCCCGTCCTCTTGTCCGGTGAACTCGTCGATGGCGGTCACCGGCTCGTTCAGCGCGTCTATTACGAAGACACCGATTTCTCCGGTCTCGTCTATCACGCCCGCTACCTGCATTTTCTGGAACGCGGCCGGACCGATTATCTGCGCTGCCTCGGCTGCGAACAGAGCGCGCTTCTGGGCGTCGACGAGGAGGGACTGGTCTTCGTCGTGCATCGCATGGAGATCGATTTCAAGGCGCCGGCCCGTATGGACGACATCCTGACGATCGTGACGAGAACGGAAAAGGCCGGCGGCGCGAAGATGATCCTGGTGCAGGAGATCCGCCGGGGCGAGACGCGCCTGATTGCGGCACGCGTGATCATCGCCGTCATCAACCGGCACGGACGGCCGCGCCGCCTGCCGGAGAGCATCGCTTCGTCCTTCCTGACCGATCAGGTCAGAGACGGGTCCGGCTGATATCGCCCGCGGCGCTGCACTGTCCTTCGGCTCGGCACAGTCGGACGATGACTGTGGCGCATCTCACCAAGTCCCGCGCGAAGGCGTGATGGGTCTTTGCGCGCAAAGCAGCGGCCGAAGTTTCAACTCTGCAATATTTGCCGGATGGCCTGCGCATTCGGTGCCGCCGGTAATACATTTTTAACCATAATAAGGTCTTACTAAACCCCGTGGCGTTTGTGCAATGCACGCCTTCCTTTGACCAAATTTAAACGTCAGAAGGCAGGCAGAAACTTCAGGCAAACGGACATTTATGCGCAGAGTCGCGTCTTCGAGATGAGAGCTGGCGAACCGGTCCGTATTGGTTGCGTACCGGGTATTTGGATTCGGGGATGGTGGTAGATGGAACACGCTGATTTGGCGGCTGCGGCAGGTTCGGTGAGCCTGTGGTCTCTTTTCTTGCAGGCTGGCTTGATCGTCAAGCTCGTCATGATCGGATTGCTCGGAGCCTCGGTCTGGACCTGGGCCATCGTCATCGACAAATATATGAGCTTTGCCCGCGCCAAGCGCCAGTTCGACCAGTTCGAACAGGTGTTCTGGTCCGGCCAGTCGCTTGAGGAACTGTATCGCACGCTGGCCGAGCGTCAGAATACCGGCCTTGCCGCGATCTTCGTGGCTGCCATGCGCGAATGGAAGAAGAGCTTCGAGCGCGGCGCGCGTTCGCCGATCGGTCTGCAGATGCGCATTGACCGGGCGATGGATGTGACGATTTCGCGCGAGGCGGAACATTACGAGGCGCGTCTGCCCTCGCTCGCCACCATCGGTTCGGCCGGTCCGTTCATCGGCCTGTTCGGCACCGTGGTCGGTATCATGACCTCGTTCCAGGCGATCGCCGGTTCGAAATCCACCAATCTCGCCGTCGTGGCGCCCGGTATTGCCGAAGCGCTTCTGGCAACGGCCATCGGCCTCGTTGCCGCTATTCCCGCCGTCATGGCCTATAACAAATTCATGGGCGAGGCCGGCAAGCTGTCTTCGCGCATGGAAGGCTTCGCCGACGAATTCTCCGCCATTCTGTCCCGCCAGATCGACGAAAAACTGCAGCCTCGCCAGGCTGCGCAGTAAGCCGTCCGGCACAGGAGATCGCACCATGGGTATGTCTGCAGGAGGATCCAAGGCGTCCGGCGGCGGCAGGAGGCGAAGGGGCGGCCGTCGTGGCGGCACCATCAGCGAAATCAACGTCACGCCGCTCGTCGACGTCATGCTCGTGCTGCTCATCATCTTCATGGTGGCGGCGCCGATGATGACGGTGGGCGTGCCCATCGATCTGCCGCAGACACAGGCGAAAGCCATGAATTCCGACACGCAGCCGATCACGGTTTCGGTCAATCCGACAGGTGAAATCTACCTGCAGGAAACTCCCATCGCGCTTGATGAAGTGGTGCCGAAGCTCGAGGCGATTGCCACGACCGGCTATAACGAGCGCATTTATGTACGCGGCGACACCGCGGCCGCCTATGGCGTGGTCATGAAAGTCATGGCGCGCATTTCGGCTGCCGGGTTCAAGAACATTGGTCTTGTGACGCTGCAGGAAACGGACAAGTAACAGGTTGCGATGAAAGCTGGCCTTGGCACATCGCTGGTAATGCACACCCTGGTGCTGAGCTGGGCGCTCCTTTCTTTGGGCGCGCCGGCTTCGTTCGAGGTTGCCGATGTCGAGGCCCTGCCCGTCGACATCGTTCCGGTGGAATCGATCACCCAGATTCAGCAGGGCGACAAGAAGGCGCCGATGGCCGAGAAGGCCGCGCCCAAGCCGACCAATCGTCCCGATATCGTGGAAAACGCCGAGAATGTCGGCGACAATCAGATCGATCTGAAAAACCCCCCGACGCCGGTTTCAAAACCGGTGGAAACGGAAACCGCGGCCGCGCCGGAAAAGACCGAGAAGCCGCTGCCGGATCCGACCACCGAGAACAACCAGGTCAAGGAGATCGTCAAGGAAGAGACGGCGCCGAAGCCGCAGGAAATCGCCGCGCTGCCGCAGCCGAAGCCGGAGGTCACGCCGCCCAAGCCGACGCCTGAGCCGCAGCCGGAGACGAAGCCCCAGCCGCAGCAGAGCGATGCCATTCCCCTGCCGGACGCAGCGCCGGTGCCGGCCAGCCGTCCGGAGCCGCCCAAGCCGCAGGAAGCCAAGCCGGCGGAGAAGCCTGTCGAGCAGAAGCCGGAGCAGAAGCCTGCCGAAAAGACGCCCGACAAGAAGGTGGCGGACAAGAAGCAGGAAACGGCGAAATCCACCTCGTCCAAGGACAGCAATTTCAATGCCGACCAGATCGCAGCCCTGCTGAACAAGCAGGATGCATCCGGCGGCGGTGCCAAGCGCTCGACCGAAACGGCAGCGCTCGGCGGCAAGAAGACGACGGGCGGCGACAAGCTCTCCCAGAGCGAAATCGACGCATTGCGCGGCCAGATCCAGAACAACTGGTCGATCATTCCCGGCATGGCCGATGCCACCGATGTGCGCATCCAGGTCAAGATCAAGCTGGACCAGGCCGGCGCGATCGTCGGCGAGCCCGAAGTGACGGCGACCGGCGGTTCGGAATCGGCACGCCGGGTGCTTTCAGGCGGTGCGCGTCGCGCGGTCATGAAGTCATCGCCGTTCCGGAACCTTCCGGCGGACAAATACGACGCCTGGAGCGAAGTTGTCGTCAACTTCGACCCCAGCGAACTCCTGTGAAGCGCGTTCGCGAAGCCCCTTCGTCGCGCCACGCGCTCAAGCTGAAAGGCATTTAATGATGATCAAACGCTCGCTGATCCGAATGATGATCGCCCTGGCAGGGATGACCGTCATGTTCGCGGCGCCTGCGCATGCGCTGGTAGAAATCAACATCAACAAGGGCAATGTGGAGCCCTTGCCCATCGCCGTCACCGATTTCCAGTCGCAGGGCGATCTCGGTGCACAGGTTGCCAGCGTCATTGCCGCCGATCTTCAGCGCTCCGGCCTGTTTGCGCCGGTCAACAAGGCGGCCTTCATCGAGAAGATCGCCAATCCTGACCAGATGCCGCGTTTCGAGGACTGGAAGGCCATCAATGCCCAGGCGCTCGTCACCGGCCGCGTGACGCGTGAGGGCGATGGCCGCCTGCGGGCGGAATTCCGTCTCTGGGATACATTCGGCGGCCAGCAGATGACGGGCCAGCAATTCTTCACCCAGCCGGAAAACTGGCGCCGCGTCGCGCATATCATCGCCGATGCCATTTACGAGCGCATCACCGGCGAGAAGGGCTATTTCGATACGCGGGTCGTCTTCGTTTCCGAGAACGGGCCCAAGAATGCCCGCCAGCGTCAGCTTGCGATCATGGACCAGGACGGCTTCAACGTCCGCACGCTGACCGATGCCAAGAACATCGTGCTGACGCCGCGCTTCTCGCCGAACCGGCAGGAAGTCACCTACATGTCCTTTGAAGGCCAGCAGCCGCGCGTCTACCTGCTGCAGCTGGAAACCGGGCAGCGCGAAGTCGTCGGCAATTTTCCCGGCATGACTTTCGCCCCGCGCTTCTCGCCCGATGGCCAGAAGGTGATCATGAGCCTCCAGCAGGACGGCAATGCCAATATCTACACCATGGATCTGAGGTCGCGCACCACGACCCGGCTGACCAATACGGCAGCCATCGATACCTCGCCCTCCTATTCTCCCGATGGCCAGCGGATCGTCTTCGAAAGCGATCGCGGCGGGCGCCAGCAGCTCTACGTGATGGCCGCCAACGGCACGGGCCAGACCCGCATCTCCTTCGGCGACGGCTCCTATTCGACGCCGGTCTGGTCGCCGCGCGGTGACCTGATCGCCTTCACCAAGCAATCAGGCGGCAAGTTCTCCATCGGCGTCATGAAGCCCGACGGCTCGGGCGAGCGCATCCTGACCAGCGGCTTCCACAACGAGGGTCCGACCTGGGCGCCGAACGGCCGCGTGCTGATGTTCTTCCGCCAGCCGGCCGGCTCCGGCGGCCCGCAGCTCTTCTCCATCGATCTCACCGGTTACAACGAGCAGGCGATCAAAACGCCGGCCTATGCATCCGACCCGGCCTGGTCGCCGCTGCTGGAATAGCGGCTGCCGACGGCGCCGTTCGCCACGTTACTGCCGCAATCACCTGAAAATGCGGCATAACTGCCCTCTTTTAACGGAGTATTAACCATATTGGTTGGAAGAGGGTTAACCAGGAAAGATTACAGTCCGGCAACGCTAAAGCATCCGACGACGCTTCCCATTTTCTGATCAAGGAGAGACCGGCGATGAGCCGTACCCATATCCCGGCAATGAGCCGCATGCAGACCCTGGCACGCAATCCGGCCGTCATCGCAATGACCGTCGCTCTGGCCCTGGCAGGTTGCGCCAACAAGAAGAACATGCCGAACAGCGCCGGCGAACTCGGCCTGGGTGCCGGCGGCGGCGCCGGTGCGGCAACGCCGGGTTCCTCGCAGGACTTCACCGTGAATGTCGGCGACCGTATCTTCTTCGATACCGATTCGACCTCGATCCGCGCCGACGCCCAGCAGACGCTGGCCCGCCAGGCCCAGTGGCTGATGCGCTATCCGAACTATGCCATCACCATCGAAGGCCATGCGGATGAGCGCGGCACGCGCGAATACAACCTGGCGCTCGGCGCCCGCCGTGCAGCCGCAACGCGTGACTACCTGGCCTCGCGCGGTGTGCCGGCCAATCGCATGCGCACCATTTCCTACGGCAAGGAACGTCCGGTGGCCGTGTGCGACGATATCTCGTGCTGGTCGCAGAACCGTCGCGCTGTCACCGTTCTGGGCGGTGCCGGTTCCTGATCCGCGCATGCCGGCGCAGCTTGCCGCTGTCGCCGGATGAGGTGATCCGGTTTCGGTCAAATGTCGAATTTGGCCGAAACCGCCATATTCTCCCCAGAATGCCCGTGTTGGTGTAATGCCAATACCGATGAAATCCGTCTGTCTGCGCTGTCAAGGGAGCAGCCTTTACGATGAGCAGATCGAAGATCATGAAGAAACTCGTCCTCGCCACCGCTCTGGGCAGCCTTTGCCTCGGCGGCACGATCGCGCCCGCTTCGGCCTTCACCCTCCAGGATGTGTTCCAGGGCAGGGAGCGCCCCGTTGCGCAGGCCCAGGCGCCGGTGATCATGGCCCAGAGCTCCGCCGATGCGGTGCGTATCCAGCAGCTGGAGGAGCAGGTTCGCCAGCTGACCGGCCGTCTGGAAGATATGAGCTTCCAGCTTCTCCAGATCCAGGAGAACATGCGAAAGACGCAGGAGGACAACGAATTTCGCTTCCAGGAACTGGAGAAAAGCGGATCGGGCGGCTCGTCTGCTCCCGCAGTCGCTGCCGCGCCGGCAGCCGGCTCAAAAAAAAACACTAGCGATGAGGTCGGCCTGATCATTCAGGACACGCCCGCAGCCGGCACGACACCGCCGTCAGCCAGTGCGACGCCACCATCGGCCGGCGCTGCGCCATCTTCGGCGCCGCGCAGCCCGACGGCATCGAAGACCGCACCGGGCGAAACCACGCTTGGTTCGCTGGAGGTGGACAAGAGCGGCCAGCCGGTCGGCGCGGATATCAATCGCGGCGCGCGCAACGGCTCGGCCAGTCTTCCCGGCGTCGATACCGGCGCTGCGCCGGCCTCCGATCCGCAGCAGACGGCGTCGCTCGGAAGCGAGAGCGATGCCTATCGCGCTGCCTATGACCATGTCCTGTCGGGCGATTACAAGGTCGCCGAATCGGAATTCACCCGTTACCTGCAGGCCTTCCCGAAGAGCGCGCGCGCGGCCGATGCCAATTTCTGGCTGGGCGAGGCGCAATATTCCCAGGGAAAGTATAATGATGCCGCCCGCACCTTCCTGAATGCGCATCAGACTTTCAGCACCTCGCCCAAGGCTCCGGAAATGCTGTTGAAGCTCGGAATGTCGCTGGCCGCCCTCGACAATCGCGAAACCGCCTGCGCCACGCTGCGCGAGGTGTCGAAACGCTATCCCACGGCCTCGAAGCCGGTTCTGGGCAAAGTGGCAAGCGAAGAAAAGCGGCTGAGCTGCTGATATGGGCCTGGCGGCGCAGGCTGCGGCCGGTGATCCGCCGCTTTTGCCGATCGAGGCGCTGGAGCGCTTCCTGTCCCAACTGGTGCGGCCCGCCCGCATTCTCGTCGCCGTTTCCGGAGGCAGCGATTCGCTCGGCCTTCTCACCCTGTTATGGTCCCTGTCCAAGACGTGTCCGGATGCCGGCTGCGAGGTGATCGCCGCGACCATCGACCACGCCATGCGACCGCAGGCCGCTGACGAGGCGCGCAGTGTCGCGCGCTTCTGCCAGGAGCGGGGGATCACGCATGTCACCCGCCGCTGGGAGGGGGTAAAGCCGCAAAGCGGGCTGATGGCCGCGGCCCGGCAGGCGCGATACGATCTTCTGCTCGAGATTGCCGCGGCGCAGGGCGCGTCGCTGATCGTGACCGGCCATACGCTGGACGACCAGATCGAGACCGTCGACATGCGGGCCGCCCGGCCGGGCGGCGCGGCCGGCATCGGCACGGCGGGCATGGCGCCGGCGGTGCTTCTCGACACCAGGATCTGGCTGGCCAGGCCATTGCTCGCCAGCCGCCGTCAGGCGCTGCGCGAATGGCTTTGCGATCAGGGCATCGGCTTTATCGACGATCCGAGCAATGTCGATCTGCGCTTCGAGCGTGCGGCGCTGCGGGCCTCCCGCCAGCTCGACCTTGCGGAGGCTTCGCACCGCCTGCGGCAGATCCGCGCGGCCGGCGCGGCAAGGATCGGCCTCAATCAGGCGGCGGCAGGGCTTCTCGACCGCCATCTCCGTCTCCATCACGCCTTTCTGCATCCTTCCATGATGGAACGCCGTGCCGCGCCCGTGGCCCGCTTTTCGGCCGCCGCGCTCGACGAGCCTTTGGATGTCCTCACGCATGCGCTCGGCATGACCGCGGCGGTGCTGGGCGGCAAGCCGCACGTGCCCTCGCGCAACAGCATGGCGCGCGTCATGGCATCGCTCCGGGGACAGCCGGCCTGCCGCGTGACGGCGGGTGGCGTGGTTTTCGAGCGCCGGCGCGAGGCGCTCTTTCTGCTGCGCGAGGAGAGGGGCCTTCCGGTGCTGTTCGTGGAGGCTGGCGAAAGCGCGATCTGGGATGGGCGCTTTCGCATAAGGAATGGCAGTGCGGCGCGGCTGCGCGTCGCGCCGCCTCCGCCAGACCTTTTGCCGCAGCGATTGCCGGGCCTTCCGCCTGCGGACGAGGATCTGCCCCGGCGGATTGCGCAGCTCAGCACCCGCAGCTTTCCGCTTTGTGTGCCGGCCGAGGCGGCGGATGCGGCAGAGCCGGCTGTGGCGATGACGGGAGACGGGATCGCCAAGGGCAGGGGCCAAAGCGTTACGATGCCCGCCGGCGTCGAGATCGAGCCGGTTCTCCTGCCCTTCGAGCGGTTTCTGCCCTCCTTCGATCTGGCGCTCGCGCAAAGGCTTCGATGCCAGTTCGGGCTGCAGGAGGATCTGCCGCCTTTGCCATTCCGGGTGACAGGATGCAAATGACGGAGTTTAGAGCAAATTTGCCTTTCCGGCGCCGATTCCCGTCAAGGATCTTTGGTATAAATCATCATGAGCATCAGCCTTGCCTTGGCAAGGCTTCGCCGCAATCCTATGTTAGAGGACAAGTAAGGCGGCTGCCAGTGAGCGTGCCGTCAGTGTCCGGGGAGTTCGATGAACCCAAACTTTCGTAATTTCGCCCTCTGGGCGATAATCGCCCTCTTGCTGATCGCTCTGTTCAGCATGTTCCAGACGGCGCCGTCGCAATCGAGTTCGCGAGAGGTTCCCTACTCGCAATTCCTGCGCGATGTCGATTCCGGCCGCGTGCGTGACGTCATGGTCACCGGCAACCGGGTGACAGGCACCTATAACGACAGCGGGACGGGCTTCCAGACCTATTCTCCCGTGGTCGATGACAGCCTGATCCAGCGTCTGCAGTCGAAGAATGTGACGATCGCGGCCCGGCCTGAAACCGATGGCTCCTCGGGCTTCCTGAGCTATGTCGGCACGCTTTTGCCCATGCTGCTCATCCTCGGCGTCTGGCTGTTCTTCATGCGGCAGATGCAGGGCGGTTCGCGCGGCGCCATGGGGTTCGGCAAGTCGAAGGCGAAGCTTTTGACGGAAGCGCATGGCCGCGTGACCTTCGACGATGTCGCAGGCGTCGACGAGGCCAAGCAGGATCTCGAGGAGATCGTGGAATTCCTGCGTGATCCGCAGAAGTTCCAGCGGCTCGGCGGCCGCATTCCGCGCGGCGTGCTGCTGGTCGGACCGCCCGGCACGGGTAAGACCCTCCTGGCGCGCTCGGTTGCCGGCGAGGCCAATGTGCCCTTCTTCACCATTTCGGGTTCGGATTTCGTCGAAATGTTCGTCGGCGTCGGTGCCTCCCGCGTACGCGACATGTTCGAGCAGGCGAAGAAGAACGCGCCCTGCATCATCTTCATCGATGAAATCGACGCGGTCGGTCGTCATCGCGGCGCCGGTCTCGGCGGCGGCAATGACGAACGCGAGCAGACCCTCAACCAGCTGCTGGTCGAGATGGATGGTTTCGAGGCCAATGAGGGCATTATCCTGATCGCCGCGACCAACCGTCCCGACGTGCTGGATCCGGCCCTTCTGCGTCCCGGCCGTTTCGACCGCCAGGTGGTCGTGCCCAATCCGGACATTGTCGGCCGCGAGCGCATTCTCAAGGTGCATGCCCGCAACGTGCCGCTGGCACCCAATGTCGATCTCAAGGTTCTGGCCCGCGGCACGCCCGGCTTTTCCGGCGCCGATCTGATGAACCTCGTCAACGAGGCCGCCCTGACGGCGGCGCGGCGCAACAAGCGTCTCGTCACCATGCAGGAATTCGAAGACGCCAAGGACAAGATCATGATGGGCGCCGAGCGGCGCTCCTCGGCCATGACCGAGGCGGAGAAGAAGCTGACCGCTTATCATGAAGCCGGTCATGCCATCACCGCGCTCAACGTGCCTGTCGCCGATCCGCTCCACAAGGCAACCATCATCCCGCGCGGTCGCGCGTTGGGCATGGTCATGCAGCTGCCGGAAGGCGACCGCTATTCCATGAGCTACAAGTGGATGGTCTCGCGTCTGGTGATCATGATGGGCGGCCGCGTGGCCGAAGAATTGACCTTCGGCAAGGAGAACATCACCTCCGGCGCCTCTTCCGATATCGAGCAGGCCACCAAGCTTGCCCGCGCCATGGTCACGCAATGGGGCTTTTCCGACGTGCTCGGCCAGGTTGCCTATGGCGAGAACCAGCAGGAAGTCTTCCTGGGTCACTCGGTGTCGCAGTCCAAGAATGTCTCCGAAGCCACGGCCCAGAAGATCGATACGGAAGTGCGCCGTCTGATAGACGAGGCCTATACCGAGGCGCGTCGCATCCTGACCGACAAGCATGACGATTTCGTCACGCTGGCGGAAGGGCTCCTGGAATACGAGACGCTGTCCGGCGAGGAAATCAAGTCGCTGCTGAAGGGCGAAAAGCCCGCACGCGATGCCGGTGACGACAGCCCGACCGCCCGTGGTTCCGCCGTTCCGAAGGCGGGTCCCAAGCGGGACGAGCCCAAGAGCGATGGCGAGCCGGAAGGCGGGCTGGAACCGCAGCCGCATTGATGTGATCGGCCCTCCGGGCAGCGAGCATCTCCACTTCAAGGCCGCCGGGATCTCTCCGGCGGCCTTTTTGTTTCAGAGAACGCTGAAGTATAAGGCTTCGGTAACGGGATATAATCAATTTTGACGCTAATTTATGTGCCAGCCGAGGTCATCTGTGGCATGAGCGGACATGCTCGCCGCAGACGGCAATGCGCCTCGGCGGCCGATGGACAACAAGACGCGTTGAAGAACACGCGCGGATTTCAAGGAGCTCGTCACGCATGGCACGCCGTTACTTTGGCACTGATGGCATTCGCGGACAATCCAATGTCTTCCCCATGACACCGGATCTCGCCATGCGGGTGGGGATTGCGGTGGGAACCATCTTCCGGCGCGGCAATCACCGGCACCGGGTGGTGATCGGCAAGGATACGCGCCTTTCCGGCTATATGCTGGAAAACGCTCTGGTTGCCGGCTTCACGGCCGCCGGCCTCGATGTCTTCCTGCTGGGTCCCATTCCGACGCCTGCCGTTGCCATGCTGACCCGCTCGCTGCGCGCCGATATCGGCGTCATGATTTCGGCCTCGCACAATCCCTTTGCCGATAACGGCATCAAGCTCTTCGGGCCTGACGGCTACAAGCTGTCGGACGAGCTGGAGCTGGAGATCGAGGACCTGCTCGACAACAAGGATCTCTTTTCGCAATTGGCCAAGCCCAGCGAGATCGGCCGAGCCAAGCGCGTCGACGGCGACATCTATCGCTACATCGAATTCGTCAAGCGCACCCTGCCGCGCGATGTGACTCTGTCCGGCCTCAGGATTGCGATCGATTGCGCCAATGGTGCGGCCTATAAAGTGGCTCCGGC
Organism: Rhizobium sp. SSA_523; assembly: GCF_030435705.1. Lineage (NCBI taxonomy): Bacteria > Pseudomonadati > Pseudomonadota > Alphaproteobacteria > Hyphomicrobiales > Rhizobiaceae > Affinirhizobium > Affinirhizobium gouqiense. The sequence goes on along the minus strand of NZ_CP129382.1, from coordinate 1,900,006 downwards.
AGCGCTCTGGGAGCTGGGGGCGGATGTGGTGACGATCGGCAATACGCCGAACGGCACGAATATCAATCTCGATTGCGGCTCCACCAGCCCCGAGGCGCTGCGTCGGAAGGTTCACGAAGTGCGGGCCGATATCGGCATTGCGCTGGATGGCGATGCCGACCGGGTGATCATCGTCGACGAGAATGGCGAGATCATCGATGGCGACCAGCTGATGGCGGTGATCGCCGAAAGCTGGGCGGCGGAGGAAAAGCTGCGCGGCGGCGGGATCGTCGCCACCGTCATGTCCAATCTCGGCCTGGAGCGCTTCCTGCAGGGCAAGGGTCTGACGCTGGCCCGCACCAAGGTCGGCGACCGTTATGTGGTCGAACATATGCGCCATCATGATTTCAACATTGGCGGGGAGCAATCCGGCCATATCGTCATGTCGGATTTTGGCACGACGGGTGACGGCCTGGTGGCCGCGCTGCAGATCCTGGCACGGGTGAAGCGGCTCGGCCAGCCGGTGAGCGAAGTATGCCGCCGCTTCGAGCCGGTGCCGCAGCTGCTGCGCAATGTACGGTTTGCCGGCGGCGCGCCGCTGGAGGACATCATCGTCCGCCAGGCGATCGAAAGCGCGCAGGCGGAACTCGGCGCGCGGGGCCGGCTGGTCATCCGCCCCTCCGGTACCGAACCGCTGATCCGCGTGATGGCCGAGGGCGACGACCGCAGCCAGATCGAACGCATTGTCGATGATCTGGTCGGCGCCATTGCCAATGTGCGCACCGCCGCCTGACGGCGCTATCGGAAAATATCCTGGCGCCGGTCGATGCGCCTAATGGTTTTCCAAGGCCCGCCTCCGTAACGAGGCGGGCCTTTTGCCGTTCTTTTCTTCGGCTTTCATTTCGAACCCATATCTGGCCGGGCCTGCGGCGAGATCCGCGACCGGACGAAGATCGTCTGGTGCAGACCAGTCGAGGCAGGTCGAAAGGACGACACACCTGGTCCTCATCTTCATCTGGTCCAAAAAAACGCGACCAGTGCTCAGGCTTCTTCTCTCTTAAACGGTCCTTAACCTTTCTCGTTAATCATATTCGTTAGATTTCACGAGGGATCAGGGCCGCCTGAGCGCGCCGATTAATTCGAAGTTGGAGCAGGATCCATGAAGAAGACATTGATGGGCGCGATTGCCATTGCCTTGGCGGCAGGGACGGCGCATGCGGCCGACGTGTATCAGCCGCAGCCGGAACCGGCCTTTACCGATGTGCCGGAAGTCCAGGTGCAGCAATCGTCCAGCGGCTGGTATCTGCGCGGCGATATCGGCTACGGTTTCACCGATTTCGACGGCGCGGATTTCTACCAGGGCAATTACACCGGAGCCAAGGCCGATTTCCATACAGCCAAGCTGCGTGACGGTCTGACGCTCGGCGCCGGCGTCGGCTATCAGGTGAACAGCTATCTGCGCACCGATCTGACCTTCGACTATTTCAACAAGGCGAAGTTCGAAGGCTCGACGCGCGGCAGCGGCGCAGGTTTCGGTGCCTGCGTCGGCCCCTGCACCTCGCATGACCGGTCGAGCATGCGCGCCTACAGCCTGCTGGCCAATGCCTATGTCGATCTCGGTACCTATGGCTACATCACGCCCTATGTCGGCGCCGGCATCGGCGGCACCTATGTCAAATGGGACAAGCTGCGCAACACCTCCTGCGCCGATAATGGCAGCGGTTGCGATCCCACCATCGAACATGGCGGCAAGGGCAGCTGGCGCTTCACCTATGCCCTGATGGCCGGTGCGACGATCGATGTCACCTGCAATCTCAAGGCGGATGTCGGCTATCGCTATCGCCATGTCCAGGGCGGCGATATGTTCGGCTACAACCAGAATGGCGGTCCGGGCTTCGACAAGGGCTTCGACCTGCATGAGGCGCGCGTCGGTGCGCGCTACACTTTCGGCGGTTGCGCTGCCCCTTACGTGCCGGAAGAAGTTCCGCCGCAGCCGATCATCTACAAGTAATCGCCCGGCAATCTCACCATTGCTCGACAGGGTCGCCGAAAGGCGGCCCTGTTTTCGTTTGGCCGGACCCTCTCTTGCGCAGAGAAAAAACCGTCATCCGCCAGCCGCCGCGCCTTGACCGGAACCCGCTTCTCCCCTAAACACGGCGGCGGGACACCTCTCCCCAACGAGAGGCTTTCTATCTGGAAGGATAGCCAAATGGCGAATCTCGCAAAGCCGGACCTGCGTCCGAACAATACCCATTTCTCTTCTGGCCCTTGCTCCAAGCGCCCCGGTTGGTCGCTTGATGCCCTTTCCGACGCGCCGCTTGGGCGTTCGCACCGCGCGAAGATCGGCAAGGCGAAGCTGAAGCAGGCCATCGACCTTACCCGTGATATTCTTCAGGTGCCGGCGGATTACCGCATCGGCATCGTTCCGGCCTCCGATACCGGTGCCGTCGAAATGGCCATGTGGTCGCTGCTCGGCGAGCGTGGCGTGGACATGGTCTCCTGGGAAAGCTTCGGCGCCGGCTGGGTGACGGATGTCGTCAAGCAGCTGAAGCTCAAGGATGTTCGCAAGTTCGAGGCCGATTACGGCCTGCTTCCGAACCTCGCCGAGGTCGATTTCGACCGCGATGTCGTCTTTACCTGGAACGGCACGACGTCCGGCGTGCGCGTTCCCAATGCGGATTTCATCCCTGCTGATCGCAAGGGCCTGACGATCTGCGACGCCACATCGGCGGCCTTCGCGCAGACCATGGATTTCTCCAAGCTCGATGTCGTTACCTTCTCCTGGCAGAAAGTGCTGGGCGGGGAGGGCGGCCACGGCATGCTCATCCTCAGCCCGCGCGCTGTCGAGCGGCTGGAAAGCTACACCCCGGCCTGGCCGCTGCCGAAGATCTTCCGCATGACCAAGGGCGGCAAGCTGATCGAGGGCATTTTCACCGGCGAGACGATCAACACGCCGTCCATGCTCTGCGTGGAAGATTATCTGGATGCGCTGAACTGGGCGAAATCGCTCGGCGGCCTTCAGGCGCTCGTGGCACGGGCCGATGCCAATGCCAAGGTGATCTTCGATTTCGTCGAGGCTCATGACTGGATCGCCAATCTTGCGGTCGATCCTGCGACCCGTTCCAACACATCCGTCTGCCTGAAGATCGTCGATCCGCAGGTTCAGGCTCTGGATGCCGATCAGCAGGCGGCTTTCGCCAAGGGCGTCGTCGCGCTCCTGGAGAAGGAAAACGTCGCGCTCGATATCGGTGCCTATCGCGATGCACCCTCCGGTCTGCGGATCTGGGCCGGCGCAACGATCGAGACTGCCGACATGCAGGCCGTCATGCCCTGGCTGAGCTGGGCCTTCGAGACCCAGAAGGCCGCTCTGGCCCAGGCTGCCGCCTGATCCTTTTCAATGCATGGCATCGTCATCCTCGGCTTTTTGCCGAGGATCTTACCCGATAACCAGGACCGATCGGCCGCAAATGCTCGCAACAAGCCCGAGCATGACGGCGGAGAGGTTTTTGCCTGAACCCTTTTAAGGAGCCCAACCCATGGCACCTCGCGTTCTCGTATCCGACGAACTTTCCGAAACCGCCGTCCAGATCTTCCGCGATCGCGGCGTCGATGTGGATTTCCAGCCGAAGCTCGGCAAGGACAAGGACAAGCTGGCCGAGATCATCGGCAATTACGATGGTCTGGCGATCCGCTCCGCCACCAAGGTCACCGAAAAGCTGATCGCTGCCGCCACCAATCTGAAGGTGGTCGGTCGCGCCGGCATCGGCGTCGATAATGTCGACATTCCGGCCGCGTCCAAGCGCGGTATCATCGTGATGAATACGCCCTTCGGCAATTCCATCACCACGGCTGAACATGCGATTGCGCTGATGTTCTCCGTGGCCCGGCAGATCCCCGCCGCCGATGTCTCCACGCAGGCCGGCAAATGGGAAAAGTCGAAATTCATGGGTGTCGAAATCACCGGCAAGACGCTCGGCGTCATCGGCGCCGGCAATATCGGCTCCATCGTCTGCTCGCGCGCCATCGGGCTGAAAATGCGCGTTCTGGCCTATGATCCCTTCCTGTCCGTGGAGCGCGCGCAGGAAATGGGCGTGACCAAGGTGGAGCTGGACGAGCTTCTGGCGCAGGCGGATTTCATCACCTTGCATGTGCCGATGACCGACAAGACCCGCGGCATCATTTCCCGCGAGGCGCTGGCAAAGACCAAGCCGGGCGTGCGCATCATCAACTGCGCCCGCGGCGGCCTGGTGGACGAGCAGGCGCTCGCGGATGCCATCAAGTCGGGTCACGTGGCCGGGGCGGGTTTCGACGTGTTCGAGGTGGAGCCGGCGACGGAAAGCCCGCTTTTCGGCCTGCCGAACGTGGTCTGCACGCCGCATCTTGGCGCATCCACCACCGAAGCGCAGGAGAATGTGGCCCTGCAGGTGGCCGAGCAGATGGCCGATTACCTGGTCAACGGCGCCGTTTCCAATGCCATCAACATGCCCTCCATCACGGCAGAGGAAGCGCCGATCCTGAAGCCCTTCATCCGGCTGGCCGATGTTCTCGGCTCCTTTGCCGGCCAGGTGACCGAAAGCCCGATCAAGGCGATCGAGATCCTCTATGACGGCGTAACCGGCACGATGAACACCAAGGCGCTGACATCGGCGCTGCTGGCGGGCCTGATCCGCAACCAGGTCTCGGACGTCAACATGGTGTCCGCGCCAATCATGATCAAGGAAAAGGGCATCGTCCTGTCGGAGGTCAAGCGCGACAAGACCGGCGTCTACGACGGCTACATCAAGCTGACGGTGACGACCGAAAAGCAGACCCGCTCCGTCGCCGGCACCGTCTTCTCGGACGGCAAGCCGCGCTTTATCCAGATCAAGGGCATCAACATGGATGCCGATGTCGGTCAGAACATGATCTACATCTCCAATACCGACGTTCCGGGGATGATCGGCTTCATGGGCACCACGCTCGGCAATGCCGGCGTCAATATCGCCAACTTCCAGCTTGGCCGGGAGAAGGAAGGCGGCGATGCGATTGCCCTCCTGTATGTCGATGGTCTGATCGACAAGACCGTGCTCGACCAGTTGACGGCCAATGCCGCCATCAAGCAGGCCAAGCCGCTGGTCTTCAACGTCGACTGATCCCGTCGGTTTCGACAGGCTGATTTGCCGGGCCCGGCTGCGAGGATTTCGCAGCCGGGCCCGCTGCGTTCGGCAAAGGGTTTCGGGCGGCGCCGGTTGTGCCCGTTCAATTGTCTTCACATTTGCGAAAAATCAGGTCCAACCCCTAAAAGCATCAGGCAATGATCGCTATATGGGATGCAATAGCCCGGAAAGCGGTTCCGCAGCAGGCGGCATCCGCGAAGCCGTGGACTTTGTGAGGAGAGAGAAATGTTTTCCACGCTTCGGCGATTCAAGCATGCGGCATCGGTCATGGCCATCGGTATGGTCCTGTCCGTGGCTGCCGTCGATTTTGCCGAGGCGCGGCGCGCCGGCTCGAGCGGCTTTGGCAGCCGCGGGACGCGCACATTCGCCGCACCGCCGGCAACCCGCACGGCACCCACCGATGCGGCGCCGATCCAGCGGTCGATGACGCCCAACCAGGCGACCAATCCGGGCCAGGCCTCGCAGGCGGCCCAGGGTGCCCAGGCGGCTCAGCCGCGCCGCGGCCTGTTCGGCGGCATTGGCGGCGGTCTTCTCGGCGGCCTGTTCCTCGGCGGCCTGTTCGGCATGATGATGGGCAATGGTTTCGGTGGTCTGGCCGGCATGATGGGACTGCTGTTCCAGATGCTCCTCATCGGCGGCCTGATCTTCCTGCTGATGCGCATGTTCGCCCGTCGCAGCCAGCCGGCTCATGGCGCCCAGGGTGCGGCCGGTCGCCACGCCTATCAGGCGCCGCCGCCCGCTACGGGTCATGGCTTCAAGATCCCGCAAATGGGTTCCGCCGGCGCGGCCCCTGCAGCGGCAGCAGCCCGGTCTGCCCCCCGCACCGCCTCCAAGGCGACGGATGAAATCGGCATCACCAACCAGGATCTCGATGCCTTCGAATCCCTGCTGGGCCAGGTGCAGACGGCCTATGGCCAGGAAGACTACGCCAAGCTGCGCGAGGTCTCGACGCCGGAAGCCATGTCCTATCTGGCGGAAGAGCTCAGCGAGAATGCCACGCAGGGCCTGAAGAACGACGTGAAGGATGTCCAACTCCTGCAGGGCGATCTTGCCGAGAGCTGGCGCGAGAATGGCCAGGATTACGCGACCGTGGCGCTTCGCTACCAGAGCATCGATGTCATGCGCAACCGCCAGACGGGCGCGGTGGTACAGGGCAATCCGGACGAGCCCGGCGAAAGCACGGAAATCTGGACCTTCGTGCGCAAACCGGGCGAAGCCTGGAAGCTGTCGGCGATCCAGGGAACGAACTGACGCTTTCGTCAGTCTCGCTCTGGCCGGGACAGGATATCGAGCGTTGCCGGGTCCGGTGCGCCATCATGAAACTGACGAAGGGCTTGCTCGAAGAGCGAGCCCTTTTCGCTGACGGCGGCAAACAGCGTCATGGACGAGCGGAATTTCAGATCGTCCGGCGAGCCGAGAATGGCATGGGCGGAGCGTCCGCCTTGGCTCAGCATGGCGCTGGTGCAATCGCGCAGGCGCGGCCCGAGCACCGGATGCGCCAGATAGGCTTCCGCTTCGGCGCGGCCTGCAAGGGCGTAGGTCACGGCCATGGGGGAGCGGCCCAGGCCCGCGATCTGCGGAAAGATGAACCACATCCAGTGCGAGCGTTTGCGCCCCTCCTGCAATTCCTGAAGAGCGGTCCGGAAGACGGGCTGCTGGGCGGCGACGAAGCGTTGCAGCTGAAAAGGATCTTCTGTCGTCATTGCTCGCCTCTCTTTGCAAAATGGAACTGGGTTTGATTACAGTCCGCCTGTCGCGACGGGCCAGACCATCCTGTTGCGCTTCCGGCGCAAGCCTAATGACCGGCCGGGCCATAGGTTCCTCGCCCACAGAGTGGGGTCAAAATGTGCGCCTGCGAAGCCGCCACACCAATTTGTCAGGCTTTCACCCTTTTCTCTGCTGCATTGCACCCTAACTGCGGGGCTATGGAACAGCGTCTTGAACAGGTCATCGAAACCGTCATCCGCTGGCTGCCCGACTGGCTGCTGAGCATGATGACACTCATTGCTGCCGTCCTCATCGGCTGGCTCGTCCACCGTATCGTTTTTCGCGGCCTGACGCGGTTTGCCGCCAATCGCGATCTCTTCTGGCGCTCGCTGGTGTCGAGAACCGAGCAGCCGCTGCGGCTGGCCATCGTCACCTGGGTCATGGCGCCGGCGGTCAGCATCGCCCCCTTGAGCGCGCAGGAAACCAGCATTATCCGCCACATGCTCCTCCTGTGCTTCATCATCCTCATCGGCTGGATGTCGCGCACCACGCTGCATATCTGGACGACGGTCTATCTGCGCCGCTTCAAGCTGGATGCCGAGGACAATCTCCTGGCGCGCAAGCATGTCACCCAATCGCGCATTATGGAGCGCGTGGCGGCGACGCTGATCATCGCCTTCACGCTGTCGGCTGCGCTGATGACCTTTCCGGCGGTGCGGCAATACGGCGTATCGCTGATGGCCTCGGCCGGCGTTGCCGGCATCGTGCTCGGCCTTGCGTTGCAGCCGGTCCTGAAGAACCTGTTTGCCGGCATTCAGCTTGCCATCACGCAGCCGATCCGCATTGACGATGCGCTGCTGGTGGAGGGCGAGTGGGGCAAAGTGGAGGAGATCACCTCAACTTATGTCGTCGTCAAGCTGTGGGACTGGCGCCGGCTGATCCTGCCGCTCGGCTATTTCATCGAAAAGCCCTTTCAGAACTGGACGCGTGAAGGCTCTTCGCTCATCGGCACCGTGATGATCTATCTCGATTACACCGTGCCGATCTCGGTCCTGCGCCGCAAGGTGGAGGAAATTGCCGCCGCTTCGCCGCTCTGGGACCGCGATGTGGTGAATGTGGCGGTGACCGATTTCAAGGAAAACGTGATGGAGGTCCGCATCCTCGTCTCGGCGGGCGATGCGGGACGCGCCTTTGACCTGCGCTGCGAGATGCGCGAGAAGCTGATCGCCTTCATCCAGCAGGATTATCCCGGTGCGCTGCCGCGGGTGCGGGCGCAGGCGCCGGACGGCGAGGGCCTGCGGACGGCCGCAGCAGGCTATGCCGGCAATGGCGCTGGCCATGCGATGAGTTCCTGACCGGCAGCGCTTGCAATCCATGATGCGCTCCTGAGCGATGCCGGAGGGCTTGGAGCATAGCGAGCCTTGCGTTTTAAGGCCTTTCTTTCTATATCGCAGTTCATGTGAAAGGCGGCCGAACAGCCATGCTTGCCATTGTGCATGGCTGCACCTTGTGCCTGGCGATCCTGACTGCCTATTGTGCCTGCCTATTGTAAATGCGCTCGGCCCGGCCTCTTGCAGCCGCCCGGAGCGGCCATGATCCCGCTGCGCCATTCGGTGATGCGCCTGCGGGATAAGGCGCTTAGGGATGTCGCCTCCAAGATATGAACCGTGTTCCTGCGATGAAGAGAGTGTTCCTGTGAATACGCTGGATTTTGACAAGAAGCCGGAAGATACGCGCATCGTCGTTGCCATGTCGGGCGGCGTGGATTCCTCCGTCGTGGCGGGTCTCCTGAAGCGCCAGGGCTATGACGTGCTGGGCATTACGCTGCAGCTTTACGATCATGGCGCGGCGGTTCACCGGGCCGGCTCCTGCTGCGCGGGACAGGATATCGACGATGCGCGGCGTGTGTCCGAGACGCTGGGCATTCCCCATTACGTCCTGGATTACGAGAAGCGCTTCCGCGAGACGGTGATCAACCCCTTTGCCGAAGCCTATGCCATGGGCGAAACGCCGGTGCCCTGCGTGGCCTGCAACCAGACGGTCAAATTCGCCGATCTTCTGGCGACAGCGCGCGATCTCGGTGCCGATGCGCTGGCCACCGGCCATTATATCCGCTCCAGCAGAAATCCGACCGCCGAAAACCCGAACCGTCGCGCGCTGTTCCGGCCTGTCGATGCGGATCGCGACCAGAGCTGGTTCCTGTTTGCCACCACGCAGGAGCAGATCGATTACCTGCGCTTTCCGCTGGGCGGCATGTCGAAGGCACAGGTACGCGCGCTGGCCGAGGAAATGGGCCTGGTGGTGGCGAAAAAGGCTGATAGCCAGGATATCTGTTTCGTGCCGCAGGGCCGCTATTCCGATATCATCAGCAAGGTGAAGCCGAATGCGGCGCTTGCCGGCGATATCGTGCATCTGGACGGCCGGGTTCTCGGCCGTCATGACGGCATCGTGCATTATACGATCGGCCAGCGCAAAGGCCTCGGCGTCGCCACCGGCGATCCGCTCTATGTCGTGTTTCTCGATGCCCGGTCGCGCCGCGTCATCGTTGGTCCGCGGGAAGCGCTGGACACGCATCGGGTCTATCTGCGCGACATGAACTGGATCGGCGACCGCCCGCTTCAGGAGGATGCGCGCCAGGGCTTTGCCTGCTTCGCCAAGGTTCGTTCGACGCGGCCGCCGACACCGGCGACGCTGTTTTGCGACGAAACGGGCGTCTATGTGGATCTGGCGATCGGCGAGGCTGGCGTGGCGCCGGGCCAGGCCTGTGTGCTCTATTCGGCGGAAGGCGCCGATGCGCGCGTCTGGGGCGGCGGTTTCATCGAGCGGTCGGAACGCGCGGCCTCGGCCGAAGCCGCCCTGAAAGCGGTTCTTGCCACCCCGGCGGCGGCCTGAAACGCAGGCATTTGCCGCTGCGCAAGGGCATGCAGAAGGGCGGGGGCAAGACCTGCCCTGGGCCTGTGGAAGCATGAGGGTTTTTTCAAGATCGCATGCTTGACTTTGGTCGGAGCATCACTCTATAAGCCCCCATCGCGCCGGACGGGGCCGCTTTTCGAAGCGAACCGGGGCGCGGTGTGGCGGGGTAGCTCAGGTGGTTAGAGCGTGGGATTCATAACCCCAAGGTCGGCGGTTCAAGTCCGCCCCCCGCTACCACCTCAATCACTGATGGTTCAGCACTGATGGTTGAGCACTGATGGCTGAGTTGTCTGATGGTCAGGGCGCACGTTTTCGTGGCGCCCTTTTTTATTGTCTGCCGCCCGGTTATATCGCGGGCGAGCGAGCCTGAAATTCAGATCCGATCGTTCATCATCCAACCGGTCGGAAACCCGAGGGCGTTGCAGGCGAGAGCCGTTCACCGGTCTCGCCCTGCCGCGTTAGAGTATCAGCTGGCGCAGTTGCAGGGCGCTGGCTACCCGCTGCAGTCGCGCGGGGTCGAGATCTGAGCCGCCCTCGATGGCTTCCAGTTCATCGACTGTCAGGCCACAGGTAATGGCCAGATCATCCAGACTGTATCCTGCCGCGCGTCGCGCGTCGGCAAGCGTGGATGCAATGGACACAGAGGATACGGACTCAATATTGTTTTGAGCGATAGTCATTCTACACTCCTTTGATATGCCGGCCGACGGGCCGGATAAGGCATGTTCAGCAGCAAAGGATGTCGCGGGAGCAAAAGTTTCCGCGGCGCACCATAGATAGGCGGTCCGACGCGCGAATCAAAGCGGTAAACTGCGCAAAAGCCGCAAAAGCGGCAGAATTTCATCATGATCATTGAAAACCTGATTAATTTTTGGGCAAATCAAGGGATTTTCCCGATTTGCATCCGCTTTCGCGGCCGGTTTCGGTCCTCTTTTTACCACCGTCCCGCTCCGCTCCGGCCGTCTTTCCTGCGTCTTCAGGCGGTGGGGCTGCTGCTTTCCATCGCTTGTCACCTCGCCTGGCCCCCGGTCTTCGCAGGTGCAGCATGGGCGGATGCGGCGCGCGGCGTCTGATTTTTAAGGCAGGCGGATGCGCGAAATCAAACAAGGGCGCCGCTCATTCGTTAGGGTGTCGCCATTGGATGGCAAACCGCCGTCGAACCCGTTTTGAAAGAGGCAGGCATGTCCGACATTGTGTGTATCACCCTCAATCCGACGCTCGACCTGTCCAACGAGGTGGACCGCGTGGTTGCCACGCACAAGATGCGGGTGCGCAACCAAAGGCAGGATGTCGGCGGCGGCGGCATCAATGTCGCCCGTGTCCTTGTCGAACTTAAAGGCGAAGCGGGCGGCGAAGCGGATGTCGTGGTCCTCTCGGGCGGCGCCACCGGCCAGCTTCTGGCCGCGGCGCTTTCGGCAATGCCCTTCAAGCTGCACATTCTCCCCATGCAGGGCGAGGTCCGTATCGCGGTCATGGTCTATGAGACTGAGACCGGGCAGGAATATCGTTTCGTGCCGGAAGGGCCGGTGGTCAGTGCGATCGAGATCGATCGCGTGCTCTTGGCGCTGGAAAGCCTGCCCGCCCGTTATATGGTTGCCAGCGGCAGTCTCCCGCGCGGCGCGGCGCCGGATACCTATGCCAGGATCAGCCGGATCGCCGCGCGGGCGGGCGCCCGCTTCGTGCTGGATGCATCCGGCGAGGCTTTGGCGGCGGCTCTTGCGGAAGGCGGCATCTACCTGTTCAAGCCGAGCCTCAGCGAATTGGAAAGACTGGTGGGCCATAGCCTGGACGTGCAGGCTGCCGCCGATGTCGCTTCGGATCTCGTGGCCCGCGGCAAGGCACAGGTGATCGCCCTGACGCTGGGCGCGGATGGGGCCATGCTGATCAATGCCGAGGGCAGGACGCGCCTGCCGGCCATCCTCGTCCCGGTTCGCTCTGCGGTCGGCGCCGGAGACAGTTTCGTCGGGGCCATGGTCTTTGCGCTCTCGCGTGGGCAGGCCCTGCAGCGGGCCTTCCGGTTTGGATTGGCCGCCGGCGCCGCCGCGGTGATGACGCCGGGAACCGATCTTTGCCGGCGCGCCGACATCCTGGCGCTTTACCGGCAGGCCTGCCTCGATACGGGCGATCCGGATCGCCTCGATTGGGTTTCCGGCGGGTAATCAGCTTTCTTGCCTCGGGGTTGACCCGGATCAATCCCCGCTCTGTGCGGCGCCGCTATGGTTCAACTGAAGAGCCGGGTGGCTCGCAAAGGTTGAGGAGGTCGATCATGCCGTTCAAGACAATTCTGGCGATACTGGGAAGCAAGGAAGAGGGGGCGGATATCCACGCTGCCATCGAGATGGCGGCGCAGTTTAATGCGCATCTGTCCGTTCTCGTCGTGGATGTCTCCGCGCCGCCCACCATCGGCGATTATCCCGTGGGCACGCAGTGGCTGGACAGCCGGGTCGAGGACATCCGCATCCTGCACGCGGCGGCCGACAAGGTGAAGGCCATCTGCGAGACTGCGGCCATTCCCTTCGATCTGGAACGCTATTACACCGAGAGGCCGTTCCTTGCCGATCTCGTCTTCCAGCGCGCCCTCTATGCCGATCTCGTGGTGATGGGCCATCGCACGCGCTCGGAGGCGACGATCCTCAATGCCGTGGTCGACGGCGCTGTCTTCGATGCGCAGCGGCCCATGCTTCTTTTGCCGGTGCGCGATACGGGGCCGGACCAGTTGAAGACGGTGATGCTGGCGTGGAATTCGCGTGCCGAAGCGGGCCGCGCGGCGCGGGAAGCCATGGACCTCTTCGGCCGGGCGGACAAGGTGCATGTGGTCCTGGTGGATCCGGATGCCTCCTATCACGGCAGCGGCGGCGAGCCCGGCGCCGATGTGGCGACTTTCCTGGCGCGCCACGGCATAAATGTCACTGTCGATCAGCTGCCGAGCGGCGGACGGCCGATCGAGGATATTCTCAAGGCACATGCCCTTGAGATCGGTGCGGATCTGATCGTCATGGGGGCTTATGGCCATTCGCGCCTGCGCGAGCGTGTGTTTGGCGGTGTGACGCAATCCATGCTGGAGGAGCCGCCGGTACCGCTGCTGATCGCCCGCTGAGGCGCAGGAAGCCGGGCGAGGGACCCGAGGGCGAGGGGGCATGCGGGCGAGGGGGACACACGGCCGCCGGGCCTGCGGCTTGAGATTTTTGGCAATGTGGGCTCAAGTGACGGGCCTTGATGCAAAAATAGCTGTTGGCACGCGCCTTGGCGGCCCCTCTGCCGCTTCGCAAACAAAATAATGCACACCACAGTGGGGAACCCGGATCGGCGCTACGCGTTCAAGCCGGGCGATAGATAAATTCGTGCCGCCGCAGAGCGACACCAAGGAGGACTAATGTTGAAGGTGATCCAAGCCACAGGCCTGGCACTCGCCGTGACGGTTGCAGGTCTTGCAACCTCGTCGCCCGCTCGTGCCCAGGACGTCGAACTGCGTATCGGGCCGGATGGCGTGCGCCCGGTCATTCGCGACCCGCGTGATGCCGACCGCCGTCGCGACGACCGCCGCGGTCCGCGCGGTTGCAGCGAACGCGAAGCCCGCGCTGCAGCGCGTGATCTTGGCCTGCGCGATCCTGAAGTGGTCCGGGTCACGCCCGGCCGCATCATCGTGGAAGGCGATACGCGCCGTGGCGTGCGTCGCGTCAGCTTCGCCAACGAGCGCGGCTGCCCGGAAATCTGAGCATCATCAGCGATCCGAGCCGGATCTTCCTGCGCAGCCCAAGCGGTTGGCGGACAAGCCGGCTCCGATCCTGCTCCGATCCTTCAAGGCCGATCGCAGTCGGCACGATGCAGCATTCGAGAAGCCTGGCGCAAGCCGGGCTTTTTTCATGCCTTGAAGTTGACGCGCACCGGTGCAAGAGGTTGCTTCATCATTTGCTTCATCATCTTGTCTCATTCGGAACTGCGTTATGCCTCTCACCTTCTCGCCTGCGGCTGTGTGGCCGATCGTCATGCTGCTGGCCTCCAATATCTTCATGACCTTTGCCTGGTACGGCCATCTCAAGCACAAGGGGACGGCGATCTGGATCGCGATCGTCGTCAGCTGGGCCATTGCGTTTTTCGAATATTGCCTGGCGGTGCCGGCCAACCGGATCGGGTCCGAAGTCTATTCGACCGCGCAGCTCAAGACGATCCAGGAAGTCATCACGCTTCTGGTATTCTCCGCCTTTTCGGTCTTCTGGCTGGGCGAGAACCTGACCTGGAACCATGCGATCGGCTTTGCCCTGATCGCGCTCGGCGCATCCTTCATCTTCCGGGGATGAGAGGCTCTGCGCCAGGGTCTGTTGACATTCAGGGTTTGGACCGTGGTTTGCGAGAAAATAGCCCAGTTTCAGAAGCGAAGCCGGAAAGAAGGGTCAACCCCTTTCAAGGCTTCGCGACGCCGAAACCTGATTGTCAGCAGACCCTAGACCGTCCAAGCCAGGCGCGTTCGGTTGCCGGCGCCTCATCTGTCGTGATCTGATCCGGCTTCAGCGCCATCAGCGCCGAAAAATCGCGCCATTCGGGCTCCGAAAAGCCGGAAAGCCGGTTCTGCAGGTTGAAGGTCCAGGCATCCACCTTGCATCCTTCGTCATGGCAGATGCCGATCAGGTCGAGGCCCATCCGGCTTGCCGACAGCACCAGCTGCCAGGCGAGATAGACGATTTCGGGCTCTGCCGGTCCGCGAATATCGGCCCTCAGCTCCGTCTCAACCACGGCCGGGCCATAGGTCTGCAGGAAGTCGCGCAATTTGTTCGTCGGATCGATGCCGCGCGAAAGCCCGGGGAGCCGGTCCTTGATGGCGATCATCAGGTCGATATCGCCAGCCGAGACGATGATCGAAGGGCCGGCCCCGGCAAAATGCCCGGCCAGATGATCAAGGCCGCGGCTGCCGATCTTCGCCAGTCTATCCTTCATGTCGAACTGCAAGCGCGCCTCCGGATGGGCGGTCGTCATCATCCGGGCGAGATCCTCGCTGAGGATCAGCGGGCCGCCGCCGGCCCGCATGTGAAGCCCCCGTAGCGTCTCGGCGCTCGCCTCCGCGACCGGTCCCTTGCCCGTTGTTTCGCCTTCGAGATCCTCGTCATGCAGGACGACGAAGCCGCCATCGCCGCGCACCCTGAGGTCAAGCTCCATCGAGGCGCCCAGCGAAAAGCCGAGCGCCATCGTCTCGGCGCTGAAGAGCGGCGCGTCCAGGCTCAGCCGCAGCCGATGCCATTTCAGCCGGGTGCGATGACCTTCGTGATAGAGATCAAGGCCTGTGGCTGTGTCTTGCATGGCAATCCGTCCATGGTTGCGGGTCATCGCGTTTGTGCTCCGCAGAGCTGTGCACAGTTCCTATGACAAGGGTTTGACGGAAAGGAAAGCACGACGGCGCGAAGGCATGGCGAATGGCCAAAAAGCGGGCTCTGGACGGGCCGCCGGACGGCTTGCGCAAGCGGCCAGGATGGAACATCGAGCCTGCCCCTCCGTTTGGACTTCGAACCCAAGCAGAGAGGCTTTTTCATGTCGCAGACCACCGTTCCCGATTATCCGACGCCGCCCTTCCCGCAGGACAAGATCCCGATGCCGGGCCTGACGCGGGAGATGAAGCCGGCGCCCGATCATGGAGAGCAGTCCTATCGCGGCTCCGGCCGGCTGGCCGGCAAGCGGGCCGTCATCACCGGAGGCGATAGTGGTATCGGCCGGGCGGTTGCCCTCGCCTATGCCCGCGAGGGCGCCGATGTCCTCATTTCCTATCTCAACGAAGAGGAAGATGCCGCCGAAACCCGCCGGCTGGTGGAAGAGGCGGGCCGCAAGGCCGTGCTCGTGCCGGGCGATCTGCAATCCGCGGATCATTGCCGCAAGGTGATCGAAACGGCCGTATCGGAGCTTGGCGGGATCGACATTCTCGTGAACAATGCCGCCCATCAGGCAACGTTCTCTTCCATCGAGGAGATCCCGGACGAGGAGTGGGAACTCACCTTCAAGGTGAATATCCACGCCATGTTCTACCTGACCAAGGCGGCGGTAAAGCACATGAAGCCGGGCGGCTCGATCATCAACACCGCCTCGATCAATTCCGACAGCCCCAATCCCTCGCTGCTCGCCTATGCCACCACCAAGGGCGCGATCCAGAACTTCACCGCCGGCCTTGCCCAGCTTCTGGCGGAAAAAGGCATCCGGGCCAATGCCGTTGCCCCCGGTCCGATCTGGACGCCGCTCATTCCCTCGACCTTGCCAGAGGATTCGGTCAAGAATTTCGGCAAGCAGGTTCCGATGCAGCGTCCCGGCCAGCCGGCAGAGCTCGCAACGGCCTATGTGATGCTGGCCGATCCGCTGTCGAGCTATGTGTCCGGCGCCACGATCGCGGTGACCGGCGGCAAGCCGATCATCTGAGCTTTCAGCAGTCGCCCGGCGGATGGAGCCCCTCCGTCCGCCGGGCTCCTTCGCCTGGACACGCAATCACATTGCCGGAAGCATCATCCCGCACGCCAAACCCGTGATCGTGTCGCGAGCGCCGCCGCTTGCGTCGAGCGGCCACATCCGGTGGGCAGTCAGGGTGCGGCGTCGCCTGGCGCGGTCCCTTTGGAGCGGATGGGATGATCGCGCCCCACCTGCCGGGCCAGGTCCTCAAAGCTTGCCTCCAGACCGCGCTCGGCCGCCTCGTTGGCGGTCAGAAGCAGGCGGATCGGAAAGGCCACCGCCTTCAGATGGGACTCGGAGACCGAGCCGGCGGTGGAAGTGGACAGCACATTGCGCTCGCAATCCATGAGCGTCTCGCGGATTTCCTCATGGGTCAGCAGCTGCTTTTCGACCAGCAGCCGGTTCATCGCCGCCAAAGCGAGATAAAGACCTTCAAGTTGCGGATTGGCCGTGTTCATCAAGGGCTCCCCTCGGAAGTGGGTGGCATGAAAGCGGTGGCCTTCTCGTCGATCAGCCGCGCGCCGCGTTGTCTTGTGAGATAGCGCCAGATCCACTGGATCGTCACCAGCAGGCGCTTTTCGAAGTTGACGAGCAGGTAGACATGGACAATTGCCCAGAGCAGCCAGGCAAAGCGTCCCTTCAACCGCCATTTGCCGAAATCGAAGATCGCGGCATGGCGGCCGATCACCGCTGTATTGCCGCGATTGTGGAAGCGGAAGGGCTCGGCCGGCCGCGCATTGGCAATCTCGTCGCGCAGGGCCCGTCCGAGATATTGTCCCTGCTGCTTGGCAACCTGTGCCAGTGCCGGAAGCGGCTTGCCGTCTTCGCCGAGACCGAGCGCGGTATCGCCGATGGCGAAGATATCGCTCAGCCCGGTGACGCGAAGATCGGGATCGACGGGAATGCGCCCTCCGGCCTTCGGCTCGACACCCAGCCAGCTTGCAGCCGGCGATGCCTTGACGCCGGCGCCCCAGATGACATTGCCGGTGCGGATCGTCTCTCCGCCGGCGACGACGTGATCCTCCGCCACCGTTTCAACCCGCGTGCCCGTCCGCAGCTCGACACCCATCGCCTTCAGCTGCTGCTCGGCATAGCGGGTCAGATCGTCCGGAAAGGCAGAAAGTATGCCGGGACCCGCCTCGATCAGCAGAACCCTGAAATCCTCCTGCGGCAAGGTGCGGAAGTCACGGGTGATCATGAAATGGCCGAGTTCGGCTATGGCGCCGGCCATTTCGACACCTGTTGGCCCGCCGCCAATGATGACATTGGTGAGAAGCGCCTTCTTTTCCTCCGGATCGGCCGAAAGCTCGGCCCGCTCGAAGGCGAGAAGCAATCTCTGGCGGATCAGCCGCGCCTCGTGGATCGTCTTCAATCCGGGCGCGATGCGGCGCCACTCGTCATGGCCGAAATAATTGTAATCCGAGCCGGTGGCTATCACCAGCCGGTCATAGGGGATGGGCGGGCCTTGATCGATAAGCACGCTGCGGGAGGGGATGTCGATGCCCTGCACCTCCGCCAGCACCACCTTGATATTGCGGAAACGGCCAAGCGTGCGGCGGATGGGTTCGGCAATATCGGCAGGCGATAGCGCGGCGGTCGCCACCTGGTACAGCAGGGGCTGGAAGAGATTGTGGTTGCGCCGATCGATCACGGTGACGTCGAGCTGCGTGTTGCCGAGTTCCCGCGCCACCGCCAGACCACCAAAACCGGCGCCGATGATGACAATCCTGTGGGACGATGCCGGTGCCGGTGCAGATCTGGCCGCCGGCTGGCCGCTGAGGATGGACATATCGGGCGTGATGCTCATCGGCTTTCCTTGATCTGCATAGGGCCTACTCACATAAGGCCCTGATCGTCATAGATTCCGCGCGTCGAGGCCACCGGGTGGGGCGTTGGGTTGGATTTCGACACCCAGGACTGCGTTTCGACGCCGACGCTATCGCTCAACCGCGATGGCCGGATAAGGTTCCGATAGTGCATTGGAACCAAAGAGCATTGCTCGCGTTTTCCCGTCGGAACAACATGGAGCGTCAAGAATGAACAGCATCGTCTGGCTCGTCGGAGCCGTTGTCATCATCATCGCCATCCTTAACCTCGTCGGCTTTGCCTGAGACGGTGACTGCCGCCGAGTGTTTTTTGGTCAATCTTTGAAGAGAGGGAGGGAATCATGAACAGCATCGTTTGGCTCGTTGGAGCCGTTGTGATCGTTCTGGCAATCTTGTCATTTATCGGTATCGGCTGAAGCCGGAGCGGCCGGTTGAACCCGGTCCGCCTCCAGCATGACCGATGACAAAAAAGGCGCCGACCCGGTGAAAGGGGTCAGCGCCTTTTTTCGTCGTCTTCAGCATGTGTCCACCGCTTGCGCGGGCGCGGGGGGCACAAGATCCGGAAGAATGAACAAGAAAAAGGCCCGCCCCGACTGAGAGGGCGGGCCGGTTTGACCTCAGCGGCCGGATGTCAGCACGGCAAAAGGCTGATCTTTGAACAGCTGCGCAAGCGGCAGATCCGATTGCGCCGCCACAGGCTCGCCGGTTAGGAGATTGCGATAGCCTGTGCCGGCAAGACCGTCGGGCAGGGAGACCGTCGTATCCTGCCAGAAGCCTGCGTCCGGAAGGGTTGTGCCTTGCGCGCCGACGGCCTTGAACAGCAAGCGCGGAACGAGGACGACGAGGCGCTCCTGCCCATGGGAGCGGCTATAGCCCACCACGTGCTCGGCGGCTGCCCCCTTGGCGTCGATCCGGTGATAGTCGCCGCGCAGATAGAGATCCGCCCGCTTCTCTCTGTCAGGCAGCAGGCGTGCGACGAGCTGCGCCTTCAGGCGTCCGTCCAGCCAGGCGCTTGTCCCGGCCGGCGTCAGATCGTCGCCTGAAACCTTGGACAGCGCATCGAAATCCGGCATGCGGCGATTGTCGGGATCCACAAGGCTCAGATCCAGCCCTTCGCTGCCCTGGTAGATATCCGGAATGCCCGGCGCCGTCAGCTTGATCAGTGTCTGGGTGACGCTGTTGACGGCGCCCGCCAAGCGGAGACCCTGCGTGCGGGAGATGAAATCGCGGCGGAATTCCAGGGCGTCTTCGGAGAAGAGGTGACGGGCATAGGAGGTCACCGATTTCTCGTAACCGAGATTCTGGTCGTTCCAGCTGGTGCGAAGCTTCGCCTCGCGCAGGGATTTTTCGATATAGGGGAGGAAGCGCTCCTCCAGCGCCTTCAATCCGTCCGCATCGTCCGGCGCAAGCCCCTGCGGCCAGACGCCGATCAGGGCCTGATAGATCAGCCATTCCACCGAAGGCTCCGGCGCGGTCCCGTCATTCAGCGAAACCGTTGCCTTTTCATTCATCGCGCGCCAGGCATGGAGCGCCTCCTGCCACAGCTCCGGCGCCTCCGACAAGGCGTAGAGCCGCGCGCGCGCATCCTCACCGCGTTTGGTATCATGGGTGGAGGTGGCGGAGAGGCCGAGCGGCTGGGTCTTCTGCCGATCCTGCATGGCCTCGTGGAAGGCGTCGATCCCGAATGCATGGCCATGCGGCTCGCTGCCCACTTCATTCAGGGCGAGCAGCGGATTGATGCGGTAGAACAGCGTGTCTTCGATGGATTTCGCCATCAGCGGGCCGGTCAGCTGCTGGAAGCGGGTGCGGAACATGCGCGCGCCCTCCTGCGAGGCCGGCGCGACATCACCGGTCATGATGCGCCCGAGAAAGGCCAGCGCTTCCGGCTTGGCCGGTGACGGTCCCTTGCGGACGGCTTCCATGACATCGTCCAGCCTCTGGCGGTCGGCCGATGACAGGCCGCTTTCGGTGCCATAGGTGCGGTAGACCGGGAAGGTGATCAGCAGTTCGCGCAGCGCATGGCGAAGATCCTCCTGGCTGAGCGGTGCATCATCCGTATTGTCCGCCGCCATTTCGATGGCAAGTTCGAGCAGCCTTGCGCTCTCCCCGGCAAAATTCACATCGGCCATCAGGCCCTTGGCGGCGCGGATTTCCTCCAGCAGATCCAGCGGCCGGCCCGTGAGGCTGGCATAATCATCCTGGAAGCGGCGGGGCGCCGAGGGCTCCAGCATGACGTTGGAAAGAGCCGAGATGAACTCGTAGCCGGTGGTGCCGGCAATCGGCCACTCGGCGGGAAGCTGCTCCTTGTCGGCCAGGATCTTCTCCACGATCAGATAGCAATCGGGGCCGGCCTCCTTGCGCAGGCGCTCAAGATAGCCGCCGGGATCCGACAGCCCGTCGACATGGTCGACGCGCAGGCCATCCACCTGGCCGGAGCGCACCAGGTCGAGGATCAGGCGATGGCTTTCGGCAAACACCGCCGGATCTTCCACGCGCAGGCCGGCAAGGCCGGTGATCTCGAAAAAGCGTCGATAGGAAAGGTCGCGCGGGGCGTCGCGCCAGGAGATCAGGCGGAAGGCCTGGGCATCGTGCAGATCGTCAAGCCGTTTGCAATCCTTCGACACCTCGTCCAGCCGCGCCTGCAGCGCCTCTGCCTGCGCCTGCATGTCGGGCGAAGCGAGAAGGTCGCGCATGCGGCTATGGAAGGCCTGTTCATCATCCGGGCGCGCCGATTCTGCGCAGGCCAGGATGCTCTGGGCAAGCGGAAGGTCGATACCGTCCAGCGCCTTGCCATAGGTCGAGGGCAGGAGAGGGTAATGGCTGTCGAAATAGGACAGGGTCAGGCAGCCCGCCTCCCGATCCAGCCGCAGCGAGAGATCCCGCTCGTTGAGCACTTTTTCGAAGGTGTCGCCGAGGAAAGGCAGGGTGAGTCGGCGGCTCCAGTTGACATCGAAGAAATGCGCATAGGCGCTCTCGCGTCCCCATTCGATGATGCTGCGCCACCAGCGGTTTTCCAGCGCCGCCGCCATATGGTTGGGAACGATATCGAGAATGAGGCCGAGGCCCGCCTGCTTCAGCGCCGCCGAAAGCCGATCGAAGCCTTCCCGGCCGCCAAGCTCCGGATCGATCTCATTGGCATCGGCCACATCGTAGCCGTGCGTCGAACCGGGCGCGGCGGTGAAGATCGGAGAGGCATAGAAGTGGCTGATGCCGAGCCGTTGCATATAGGGGACCAGTGCGGCGGCACGATCGAAGGTCATGCCGTTGCGGAACTGAATGCGATAGGTGGAGGTGGGTGTCGACACGCTGCTGCGCCTCCGGACGCGATGGGGAAAGAGTGTTGCCGCGTCGAAACGCCGGGGGATGAGAGCGGTTCCCAAACCCACCGGTCCTGCGCATCTTTTCCGGCGCATCTTTTGCGCCGCATCGTTTGCGCGCCAAGCCGGCTCTCCTTAGCCGGCCTGGCCCGTTTCACATTCACCGTTCCGGATTGTCGGAATTGGCCATGGGGCTGGGGCGACCATCCGGCTGGTCCGAACCAAGCCTCTCATCGGCATCCTCGAGATCGCTCTCGACGATATAGGTGTCGCCCGCGCCGAGCCTCGAGGCTTCCTGGACGGCCTTCAGATTGGTCGTATCCTCGCGCGCATGCAGCGCATCTTCCGCGCGTTCCCGGCCGTCTTCCGCAAAGCGGCGGGACCCTTCATCCGTCATCTTGTCACGGGCATCCATTTGGTCGTTATTGGCCATGGTCGTCGTCCTTCTCTCGGGAGATTTATTCTCCGCATGCGAGACAAAACCCCACAAGACCCCATGCGGTTCCGTGCAGGCTGCAGCTCTTGCCGCTTTCACGACTATCTGGCGCGACTGTCTGGCGCGACTGTCTGGCGCGACTGGCTGGCCTGACTGAGTGGCCTGACTGGCTGATCTGACTGGCTGGAGTAACACACTGGAGTGGCTGGCGCCGGCGGCAAGGAACAGCCGCGCCCTTCGGCCGTTAGATTTCCGGACACGGCGCTTTGATGTGCGCCAGACGGTCCGGACCGCTGTTCGATCTGATGGACTAAGCCAAGGAGATGATCATGCCGGCAAAATCGAAAGCTCAGCAGAAGGCCGCAGGTGCGGCTCTCGCCGCCAGGCGCGGCGACATCAAGAAGAGCGATCTTCAGGGCGCCTCCAAGAGCATGGAGAAATCCATGTCGGAAAAGGAGCTGCATGACATGGCTTCGACCAAGCGCAAGGGCAAGCCGCAGCACGCGCATAGCGGCTGACGCCATTTATCGTCACGATCCGGTGCCGCTCTTGAATCGCAGACCAGGCAGGACCACTTGTCTTTGCGACCCGGTGGTCCGGGCCCCTCTGGTGAAAGATCGGCGCTTTCACGATGTCGGACCTCTTTCAACGGCTTGATGCGCCGAGACAGAGGATGACGACATGCTTTCCGAAATAGCAGCCTGGTTTATCACCATTGCCGTCCTGAACCCGGTTCAGGCGGAGGTCAATTCGCGGCTGGAGGCGATGAATGCCTCGGCACAGGCCGTCACCCAGGTTCAGCAATGCATTTCCACGCAAGGACCGCGCCTGATCAACCAGGCGGCAGAGCAGCCCGGCTGGGCGGTGGCAACCGCGATCGGCGTGACGGTCGGCTGGACCTCGCCGATGTCGCTTCTTGATACGGCCGATCCCAATTGCGCGGCAATGGCCGCGCTGCTCGGTGAGAACGCGCAAGAGGGCGAAGGCGGGGATGGAGAGCAAAGCAAGGGACAAGCCGAACAGCGGGGCCTGGAGGAAGCCTGACCCTGGTTTCAGGGCCGCAGCCAACAAGACAGTGGCCTATATTCGGGCAAGAATGCGGGGCGACATCCGTCGCCCCTGTTGGCACCTTCAGATCCCGGCACCTTCAGACCCTGGCACCTTCAGAACCCGGCACCCTCAGACACCGGCATAGCGATCGCGCAGGGCCTCAAACCTGGCCAGCTGCTCGGCCACGAGTGCGCGTGTCTCGTCGCGCTTGACGAAGACCTTGAACATGGCGGCGCCCTTGCCGTTCATGAACCACACGGAACATGACCGCCGGCCGTGAAAGGCGCGGTCGACAAAGCAGAGGCCGACGCAGTTCTCCTTGCGGATATGGCCGCCGATCGGGCTGTCGCCGTGGATGTTGAACCAGCCATGGCCCTCGCTGCCGGGCGGCAGCCTGCCGCTTGCCTCCAGCACGATATCCTCGGTGTGAACGATGAACAGGACCTCGCCCCAGCCGGACATTTCGGCCCAGATGGCTTCGAACTCGCCGGCATCGGCCATGGTTGCGGCGCCAACCGGCAGGATGGCCAGGATCTCGGCAGGACTGACCTCGGCATTGGCGGCGATCGCCTCCACCACGCCGTCCGGCTTTTCGGCGAGCGCCATTTCGGCCCGCCGGCGACGATCCTCTCCCTCGGAGACGGTCGAGGCGTCCCTCATGCGGCCACCGCGGCGCGGCCGTTGCGGTCTTCGTGGATGATCACCTCGAAGCCTTCGAAATGCGGGCCGGAGAGATACTCCACCTTGCCGCGGTTTTCGCCGGCGCGTGCATGGGCGGCGCGGAACTGTTCCGATTTCGTCCAGGCGGTGAAGTGTTCCTGGCTCTCCCATACCGTGTGCGAGACATAAAGCGTGTGATCGTCCTGCTTGCCGCCCTTCAGCATGTGGAACTCCACATAGCCCGGCATCGATGACAGGTGGCGCTCGCGGCTCTTCCAGATCTCCTCGAAGGCCTGCTCATAGCCCGGCACGACGCGGAAACGGTTCATCGCAATATACATCAGTCGGTGTCCTCTCTGTTAAGTGGTGTTGTTCCCTCAAGATATCTGTTGCCGGCCCGGTTGAAAAGCCTTAAACCTGTCGATAAAATTCATGTTTAATCGACGTCGCCCGGGCATAGCTTTTCTTGGCGTCCCCGGGCGCGGCTTCTGGATCATATGACCATGCATGCGCTTGTCAAAACCGCTCTTGTTTCAGCCTTTCTCTGGAGCGGGCTTGCCGCTGCCCCCCGCCTGCTGCTCGCCCATGCCTCGGACGCCGCCAATCCGGCCGCGACGCGCATCGTCTCCGTTGGCGGCACCGTTACCGAAATCCTCCATGCCCTGGGGGCGGGCGAGCGCATCGTGGCGCGTGATTCCACCAGCACCTATCCGGCTGAAGCGATGAAGAAGCCGGATATCGGCTATATGCGGGCTTTGTCTCCGGAGGGGATTCTCGGCCAGAGGCCGGATCTGATCCTGTCGGAAGACGGCGCCGGCCCGCCCGATGCGCTGGCCATTCTGAAGGCGAGCGAAATTCCCATGGTGGTGATCGCGACGCCGCCGGAAGGCTCGGCCATTGCACGCAAGATCCGCGATGTCGGAACGGCCGTCGGCCTGTCGGACAAGGCCGAACAGCTTGCCGCCAAAGCGGATGAAGAGCTGGCGGCGCTGGCCGGCGAGGTGGCGAAACTGCCGGAGCCGCGCAAGCGGGTTCTCTTCGTTCTGTCGCTCACCAATGGCCGGGTCATGGCCGGAGGCCGGGAGACCGAAGCCGCCGAGATCATCCGGCTCGCCGGCGGAGTCAATGCGGCGGAAGGCATTACCGGCTACAAGCCGCTGACCGACGAGGCGGTGATCGGTGCGCGGCCGGATGTGGTGCTTGTCATGCAGTCCGGAAATCACGGCGTGAAGACCGAGGACATCTTTGCGCTGCCCGCCTTCCAGTCGACGCCGGCCGCGGCCTCAAAATCGCTCATCCGCATGGATGGCCTATTGCTTCTCGGCTTTGGCCCGCGCACGCCCGCGGCCGCGCAGGCGCTGGCCGCACAGCTTTATCCCGAAAGCTTCTGAACCGTGCGGGCCGCTCTGGTGTGGCTTCGCACAGGCAATGAGGATGGCGATCGCTCGCGCCAGGGTGTCCTTTGCATTCTCGCGCTCCTGCTGCTCCTGGCGGTGGCCTGCCTGATCTCGCTCGGCAGCGGACCGACGGGCGTCGATCTTTCGCATCTCTGGCTCTACATGACCGGACGCGGGCACGAACTGGCGCTGCAGGAACGCGTGGTGCTGGAGGCCGTGCGCCTGCCGCGCACCGCGCTCGGCCTGCTGGTCGGTGCCGGCCTTGCCATATCCGGCGCCATGATGCAGGGCCTGTTCCGCAATCCGCTGGCCGATCCCGGCGTCGTCGGCGTCACTTCGGGCGCCGCGCTGTTTGCCGTGGCCGGCATCGTGCTCGGCACGGGCGTGCTGGCGCCGGTCGCCGCTGTGCTCGGCAGCCATTTCCTGCCGCTGATGGCCTTTTGCGGCGGCCTCTTCAATACCTGGCTGCTCTACCGCATCGCCACGCGCGGCGGTCAGACCCATACCACGACGCTCATCCTCTCCGGCATTGCCGTCGGTGCGCTGAGCGCGGCGCTGATGGGCCTGTTCATCTTCACCGCCGACGACCGGCAATTGCGCGACATCACCTTCTGGAGCCTCGGCTCGCTGGGCGGCGCCACGTTCGCCCGGGTAATCTCGGTCATGCCCTTCGTTGTGCTGGTCGTGGCCATCATTCCCTTCGTGGCACGCGGTCTCGATGCGCTGATCCTCGGCGATGCCGCCGCCTTCCATCTCGGCATTCCGGTGCAGCGGCTGAAGCGGCTGGTGATCCTTGCCGTGGCGGCCGCCTGCGGCGCGACGGTTGCCGTTGCCGGCTCCATCGGTTTTGTCGGCATTGTCGTCCCGCATCTGCTGCGGCTGGTCATCGGCCCCTCGCATCGCTTCCTCCTGCCGGCCTCCGCGATCGGCGGCGGCGCGCTGCTGCTGATTGCCGACAGCGTCGCCCGCACCATCGTGGCTCCTGCCGAATTGCCGATCGGCATCATCACCGCCCTGTTCGGCGCGCCGGTCTTCCTGATGCTGCTTCTCGGCCGCAATGGCGCGCGCCGCATGGGAGAATGAATATGATCCGTGCCCATTCCATTTCTGTCGAACGCGCTGGCCGCCGGCTGCTGGACGATGTCTCGCTTGACCTGCGGCCGGGCGCGATGACGGTGATCATCGGGCCGAACGGCGCGGGAAAATCAACCCTCTTGAAGGCCCTGTCGGGCGAGATCGAGGTCAGCGCCGGCCGCGTGACCTATGACGGCATGGCGATCTCGCTCTATCAGCCGCAACAATTGGCGGCGCGCCGCGCAGTGCTGCCGCAGGCGAGCGAACTGGCCTTTCCCTTCACGGCGCTGGAAATCGTGCGCATGGGCGCGGTGGCGCAGGGCGCCCTCGATCCGACAGTGCAGGCGCGGCAGGCCCTGAAGCGGGTCGGCCTCTCCGGCTTCGAAGGGCGCAGCTATCCCTCGCTGTCGGGCGGCGAGCAGCAGCGCGTGCAATTCGCCCGCGCCCTTGCGCAAGTGCCCCATGCGGTCGACCGGGATATCGCGCGCGGCCTCTTCCTGGACGAGCCGACGGCGAGCCTCGATCTCGGTCACCAGATCGCGGTCCTGGAAACGGCACGCGCCTTCGCCAATGATGGCGGCATGGTGCTGGCGATCCTCCACGACCTCAATCTGGCTGCGGAATTCGCCGATCAGGTGATCGTGCTCAACAAGGGACGCATCGTTGCCGAAGGACCCTGCGTCGAGACGCTAAGCGACGAGATCATCGCCAATGTCTACGGCATTGCCGGCGCTGTCGGCCGCATGCCGGCCGCCCATATCCCCTTCGTGCTGCCGCAATCGCGGCATGGGGCGTCTGCCTGAGCGGAGCCAGGCTCTCAGGCGCCGGCATCCGGCCGGGTGACGATGAACAGCGACGAGGCGGACAGGATCGCCGCGACCAGCAGGGCGCGCCATAGCGGCGGCGAGGTGCCGAAGAAGAACACGGCATAGCTTGCGGCCATCAGGCCGACGGCTGCAAGCTTCGCCTTGCGGGAAATGGCGCCGTTGCGCCGCCAGTCCCGCAACGGCTTGCCGAAGCGCGGATGGTTCATCAGCCAGGCCTCGAGCCGGGGAGAGGAGCGGGTGAAACAGGCAAGCGCCAGCAGCAGGAAGGGCGTGGTGGGCAGGAGCGGCAGGAAGGCGCCGACGACGCCGACCGCCACGAAGAACCAGCCGAGGCCGAGAAATACCCAACGCGTCATAGGGAAACCCATCCAATCTTCCGCCCTCATCCATGATAGCGGAAGGCCGTTCGGCAGGGAAATCCCTATGCGGCGGATCAAGTTTCATCGCAAGGCCGCTTCCATGAAAGGGCTTCCAGGACAAGGCTTCAGGACAGGCTGGTCTTTGGTCGGCGCGCGGCTATAGTGCTGGCCGCACAACACAGGGAGTCGCAGCCCACTCATGTCTCAGAAAAAGGTCCTCGTGGTCGGCGGTGCCGGCTATATCGGCTCGCATAATTGCCTTCTGCTTGCCGAACGCGGCTATCAGCCCATCGTCTTCGACAACCTCACCAATGGCCATGCGGAATTCGTCAAATGGGGGCCGCTGGAAGAAGGCGATATCCGCGACAGGGCGCGACTGGACGAGGTCTTTGCCAAATATCAGCCGGATGCGGTTCTGCATTTCGCCGCTTTGATCGAAGTGGGTGAGTCGGTGAAAAATCCGGTCGCCTTCTACGACAACAATGTCATCGGCGCGCTGACACTTCTGTCGGCGGCGATGGATGCAGGCGTCAAGGCCTTCGTTTTCTCCTCCACCTGCGCCACCTATGGCCTGCCGGACCAGGTGCCGATGGACGAGACGCATCGCCAGGCGCCGATCAACCCTTATGGCCGCACCAAGTTCATCATCGAGCAGGCGCTGAAGGATTACGGTACCTATAAGGGCCTGCGGTCGGTGATGCTGCGCTATTTCAACGCCGCCGGCGCGGATTTCGCCGGCCGCATTGGTGAATGGCATACGCCGGAAACCCATGCGATCCCGCTGGCCATCGAGGCGGCGCTTGGCCGCCGCCAGGGCTTCAAGGTGTTTGGCGATGATTACGACACGCGCGACGGCACCTGTGTTCGCGACTATATTCATGTGCTCGATCTTGCCGATGCGCATGTGCGCGCCGTCGATTACCTGCTCGCCGGCGGCGAGACGGTGGAGCTCAATCTCGGCACCGGCACGGGCACCACGGTGAAGGAACTGCTGGCGGCGATTTCCGACGTGTCCGGCAAGCCCTTTCCGGTCGAATATGTCGGCCGCCGCGACGGCGATTCCACCACGCTCGTTGCCAATAACGACAGAGCCAGAGCGGTGCTGGGCTGGGAGCCGCGCTATACGCTGCACGACATCATCCGCTCCGCCTGGGATTGGCATTCGAAGGCCAATTTCCACCTGCAGTAACGGTTGCGACAAAAGGACAGATCGGCATGGCAGAGAGCGGCGTGAAGCTGGAAGAGAGCTGGAAACGGGCGCTGGCGCCGCAATTTTCCGATCCCTATATGGCAGCCCTCCGGCAGTTCCTGAGTGCCGAGAAGGAGGCGGGAAAGCACATCTTCCCGCGGGGCAGCGAATATTTCCGCGCGCTGGACCTGACGCCGCTCTCCGAGGTGAAGGTGGTGATCCTGGGGCAGGATCCCTATCATGGTCTCGGCCAGGCGCATGGGCTCTGCTTCAGCGTGAGGCCGGGGGTCCGAATTCCGCCCTCGCTTGTCAATATCTACAAGGAGATGCAGTCGGATCTTGGCATTGCGCCTGCCGCCCACGGCTTTCTGGAGCATTGGGCGCGCCAGGGCGTGCTCCTGTTGAACAGCGTTTTGACGGTGGAGGAGGCAAAGGCCGCCTCGCACCAGGGCAAAGGCTGGGAGCGCTTCACCGACGCCGTCATCCGCGCTGTCAACGAGGAATGCAGCCATGTGGTCTTCCTGCTATGGGGCGCCTATGCGCAGAAGAAGGCGGGCTTTGTCGATCAGCGCCGGCATCTCGTGCTGAAATCGCCGCATCCGTCCCCGCTCTCCGCCCATAACGGCTTCTTCGGCTCGCGCCCCTTCTCCAAAGCCAATGCCTATCTCATCTCCAATGGCCGGGACCCGGTCGACTGGCAGCTTCCACCCGTGCCGGCCATGCCAGCCGTGCCCGCTAACGCCGAGTGACTGCAAGATTCGTTTTGTGAACAATCCGTTCTGATTGTTCAATCTATGCATCGGGGCCAAAAGTGACCATCTTCACCCCAGACAAGCGAGCCGATTACCGGCGCCGCACGAGGTTTGAGGAAAGAAGATCGTCATGTTGACAGAAATCAAAGGCCTGCATCACGTCACGTCGATGGCCGCCAGTGCCCGCACGAACAATCAGTTCTTCACCGATACGCTCGGCCTTCGCCGGGTGAAGAAGACGGTGAATTTCGACGCGCCGGATGTTTACCACCTGTATTACGGCGATGAAGTGGGAACGCCCGGCTCGGTCATGACCTATTTCCCCTTCCCGCATATGTCGCAGGGCCGGCCCGGCACCGGCGAAGTGGGAACGACCGTGTTTGCCGTGCCGCAGGGCGCCATCCCCTATTGGGGCGAACGTCTGGCCGGCAAGGGCATTCTGGAGCTGAAGACCGATGAGACCTTCGGCGAAAAGCGGCTCAATTTCTTCGGTCCCGATGGCGACGGTCTGGCGCTTGTCGAGGTGAAGGATGATCCGCGCCAGGCCTGGACGGGCAATGGTGTCGATGCCGATCATGCCATTCGCGGCTTCCACTCCGCCTCTCTGCGGCTGCGCGATGACGGCGCGACGCTCGAGCTCTTGAAGTTCATGGGCTATCAGCCGGTGGACCAGAAGGATGGCGTGACCCGGCTGGCCATTCCCGGCGGAAACGGTGCCGATACGATCGATATCGAAACCCTGCCGAACATTGCCAGAGCCAATCTCGGTGCCGGCTCCGTTCACCACATCGCCTTTGCGGTCGAAAACCGCGAAAAGCAGCTGGCGGTGCGCAAGGCGCTGATGGATACCGGCTATCAGGTCACACCGGTCATCGACCGCGATTATTTCTGGGCGATCTATTTCCGTACGCCGGGCGGCGTGCTGTTCGAAATCGCCACCAATGAACCGGGCTTCGACCGCGACGAGGATACCGCCCATCTCGGCGAAGCCCTGAAGCTGCCGACCCAGCACGCCCATCTGCGCTCCTATCTCGAAGAGCATCTGGAAAAGCTGGAAGGGTAAGGTGAACGCCATGACCACAGATGCCTACATCCACCTCAAGCGCCCGGGCAGACCGGGCGCCCCCATCCTGTTTGCCTTGCACGGCACCGGCGGCGACGAACACCAGTTCTTCGATTTCGCCAGCCGGCTTCTGCCGGAGGCGACGGTGATTTCGCCGCGCGGCGATGTCTCCGAGCACGGGGCTGCGCGCTTCTTCCGGCGTCGCGCCGAGGGCCTCTACGACATGGAGGATCTTGCCCGCGCCACCGCCAAGATGGCCGCATTCATCGCCGCCAGCCGCGAACAGTATCAGGCGGGTCCGGTCATCGGCCTCGGCTTTTCGAACGGCGCCAATATCCTCGCCAATGTGGCCATCGAAACGCCGGGCCTGGTCGATGCCGCCGTCTTGATGCATCCGCTGATCCCGTTCCAGCCGAAGGCACGGCCGGGCACGGGCCGGGTGCTGATCACCGCCGGCGAGCGGGATCCGATCTGCCCGGTTCCGCTGACCCAGGCGCTTGCCGATTACTTCGAAGCCCAGGGAGAGCAGGTCACGCTCGACTGGCATTCCGGCGGCCATGAAATCCGCGGCAACGAGATCGAGGCGGTGAAGGGGTTCCTGGTGCCCTACGGGACAGCGCTCTAAGAGAGCGTCAGAACTGTTCAATGAAGAGTGGAAAGGCTGGAGAACGAGATCTGACCCGCCGATGCGGTTGAGTTCGACGATTGATGCGTCATCCGGTCTCAGCGCCGGCCGCTGCAGCATTTCCGCTTCCCGCCAGCATCGCGGCGGCTATACTTCTCCGCGGCAGTCTCAGAGCAGGTCCAGCAAAAATCCGTCAGCGGTTTTGGGTCCGGACTGTGTAAAAACAAGTAGGTAGCGCATTTCAGGTGATCCCGCTTTCACCGGAAATGCTCCACAATCAGGAGAGGGCGGCATGGCGCCACCGGACAAACAGGTCTTCAACCCACCCTCGGTGCGCCGGCCCTTCGGAGCCTATAATCAGGGACTGCTGGTGCCGCCAGGCGCCGCGTTGCTGGTGACATCCGGTCAGCTCGGCATCCATCCCGATGACAGCATTCCCGCCGATGTGACGGGGCAGGCGGAGCTCTGCTTCGAGGCCATCCAGGCAATCCTCGCCGAAGCGGGGATGAGCTTTGCCGATGTCATCCGCATCTCCGGCTTTCTGACGAAACGCGAGGATTTCCCCGCTTATATGGCTGTGCGCGACCGTTTCACGCTCTCGCCGAAGCCGGTCTCGACGCTGATCGTCGTCGGCGGCTTCACCCGGCCGGAATTTCTTGTCGAGGTGGAGGTAACGGCGGCAAAGGTGATGTGAGCCACGGCCGGTTAGCAATAGGCAGTTGCCAATAGGCAATAGGCAATAGGCAATAGGCAGTGGGCAATCGCCGGCCGTGAACCCTCATCCCGCGTCGGGCATCTTTTCCCCGAGGGGAGGAGAGATCTGCCGACACACTGAAGGTCTCCCTCTTCCGAAGGGAGAGAGGGCTTGCCCCGAGATACAGAGCATAATTCGACCCGAGTGAAACGAGGATGGATAAAATTATGCTTCAAAAATATAGTGTTAGAGGGCCGATTTGATTTAATCAGATCGAACAGCGCTCTAAAGTTCGCCCGAAGCCGAAGCCGTCAATCCTGCCAGCTCTGCAGCGCCCGCAGCAGGGGTGTCTTTTTGGCCATATGCTCGTCCATGCGCGAGAGAAGGTGGTCGAGCAGCGCGACCGCCTCCGTCACCGCAGGACCCTTGTTCAGCATCACGCATTCGGCGCGGGCGGCCATGGCGGCATCCGTCATCTCGCCGCGCGAGGGAAGCCCCGTCTTCACCAGATCCTCCAGCACCTGGGTCGCCCAGATCACCGGCACCGAGGCCGCCTCGCAGATCCACAGGATTTCCTCCTGCATTTCGGCAGTGCGGTCGAAGCCGATTTCGGCCGCCAGGTCACCGCGCGCGATCATCACGCCGAAGGGACGATGGTAGCGAAGGGCCGCGGCGATCAGCGCCGGCAGATTGCGCACGGCCTCCGGCTGCTCGATCTTGGCGACAAGGCCGAGCGGGGTCTGGCGCGGCGGCGCCGCCTTCAGCGCATCCTCCAGCAAATCTATGTCATCGGCACGGCTGACGAAGGAATAGCCCAGCATGTCGGCGCATTCGACCACGGTGGCCAGATCCTCTTCGTCCTTCGGCGTCAGAGGCGAGAGGCCGAGCAGGGTATCCGGCAGGTTCAGCCCCTTTTCCGGCTTCAGCTTCGCACCGCCCGTCTTGCAATGCGTGACGCGAATGACCGCCTGGTTCGGTGCCAGGCTTTCCACCACGCCTTCCAGCTTGCCGTCGTCATAGCGCAGGCGGTCGCCGATCTTGAGGCGGGTGACGATTTCCGGCACGGAGACGCAAGCGCAGGCGGTGATCCCCTCGTCGAGCCAGGCGTCGCCCTCGGCCACCAGGCGGAGCAGATCGCCCACCTGCAGCCGGCCCTTTTTCTCCGGCACGACGGCTCCGGTGCGGATCTTCGGTCCGGCAATATCCATCAGAACGCTCACCGGCACATCCAGCGCCTGACCCGCCGCCCGGGCATGCGCGGCCATGGACATCCAGGCCGCCCGGTCGTCATGGGCGCAATTGATGCGCACGATATTGGTGCCGCGGCGCACGAGATCGAGAAGCAGGTCCGGATCGTCGGCCGCCTGCGCCGGAAGCGTCACCATGATCCGGCAGCGGCGATGGGCCGGTGCCGGCCCCAGCAGGCGGGCGGCGCCCTGGTCCAGCAGCATCTCGCCCTCGAAGAATTGCGCTTCGGAGGGACGGATCATGCCGGGAGCCGCCAGGGTGGATTGCGCCGCGCTTGCGGCAGCGAGGCTCGCCAGAACCGCATCGATCGTCGGCAGGACACGGCTTTCGGCGCGGCCGAGCGAGGAGAAACCGGCGGCCATCAGACGGCGCTGCAGCGGACGCAGATCATGGCGACGCAGGGAAAGATAATGGCCGAGATTGCGCAGGCGCGTGCGATCTTCGGCCTTGAGCAGGGGGCTCGCCGCATGGGCCTCAAGCCAGGGTTCGGCCTCTGCCAGCACCGCCTCGCGCAGCGCCTGCACCTCCTCCAGCAAAGCCTGCAGGACAGGATCTGCCTTCGGCGCCGCGAGGCCGGCCTTTTGCGGTGAGCGGCGGCGGCGCGCAGCGGGTTTTTTCGCCGTGGCCGTTTCGCCTGCCGGGGCGACGGGGTCTACCGCCTTTCTGCTCGAAGATCTATCCGGGCCGGTTTCGTCCATTGTCTTTCTCCCATCGCAGCCCGCCACACCATTGGGCGAGAAAGCCAGTTTGCCCATTGGTCCGGCCCGTCATTCGGGCCGGCGAGCCAAGACCGCAAACTGCGATAGAGACGTAACGATGATATGACTATGGCCGGCTTGTCCTTGCTCTTGCGCAAGGCAAGCCGAAAAACGAAGGCCGCGTGATCAATAGCCGCAGGCCCGCAATTGCCGCTCATAGCGCTGGGCCACGCCGGCGGAGCGTTGCGCGGCGGCCTTGATGGCCGAGGTGAAGCGGCCGCGTTCGTATCCGGCATGGCCGGCATAGTAAGCCAGATAGAGACGGTAGGTATCGGTCAGCGCAATGCCGTTCCGGCGGTTGCTCTTGTTGTGATACCAGCCGACAAACTTGATCGCATCGCCGAAATCGGTACGCCGTGCGGCCCAGCGGCCGGTCTCGCGCTGATAGGCCGCCCAGGTTCCGTCGAGCGCCTGTGCATAGCCATAGGCCGAAGACGCCCGTTTCCAGGGAATGAAGCCGAGAATATAGCTCCGCTTCGGGCGCGCATAGGCACGGAAGCTGGATTCGGTGTAAATCGTGGCCATCAGCACGGGTACGGGAACGCCGTACTCGCGGGAGGCTCGCTTCGCCTCGCGTGCCCAGTTGGTGAAGAGCCCGTCGCGCTGCGCAAAGATGGCACAGGCGTTATCAATCCTGCTCGGTGCTGTTCCGCAACCGGCAAGAAAGAGAAGGGCGATGAAAAACGCATAACGCATCGCTTATCCTCTCGGTCTGAGAGAATTAATGACCGGTAAACATTAAATAAATGTTGATGCGATCGGCGACCTGCCTGTTTATGATCATGCGACTGCCGCCGGCCGTGACTTTTCTTGGTCTTCTGCTGCCGGCAATATGGATCGGGCGCGACGGCCGGGCGGGGATCAAACCGAGGAGCGGATATGGCGGGACATGGTTTTTCTTTTCCTCCAGCCCCCTTGCGCTCCCGCGCACTCGGCGAGATCCATTCCCGCCCCTATACGCTGATCGCCCTGCCGAGGGTGATCTTCCAGCTGGCCTTCCTGACGGAAGGGGATGCCGGCCGGGACCGGCAGATCCTCGCGGACCTGGCGCGCGGTCAGGGCGTGGCCGCTCCCGAGACGGATAGCAATCATCACGCCATGAGCTGGGGCGGCGGCACGTTGCGCTGGGAGCGCCACACGGAGTTTTCGACCTATTTCTGGGATGGCCCGGCGCCGGCCGGCTTCGGAGAGGATGTTCCGATTACCCCCTTCGGCGGAAGCTTTGAGCCGCCCGGGCCCTTCATCTCCGGTGTCAGGGTCGAAATCAGGCCGTTCAACAAGGATCTTGCCGACGTCATCCAGCATTTCGACCTGACCAGCCTGTGCCAGAGCATGGTGGCGGACGGCAAGGCCACCGTCATGACGGATTTCCGCCAGGACGGAAATGGACTGACCAAATTCCTGATCTTCGATCTCGGCATGACCGACAGCGCCCGCGGCGCGCTCGTCCAGCGCATCCTCGATATCGAGACCTACCGGACGCTTGCGATGCTCGGCCTGCCGCTGGCGCAGGCTCTCTCGCCCGAGATCCGCAAGATCGAGACCGAACTTGGCGCGGTGACCGAGCGCATGAAAGGGCAGGCGCGGCAGGAGGCCGATGCGCTCCTGACCGAGATCACCGGACTGGCGGCCGAACTGGAAGCGCATGCCGCCGCCAGTTCCTACCGTTTCGGGGCAAGCCGGGCCTATGGCAGCATCGTGCAGGAGCGGATTGCCATGCTGGGCGAGCGCGCCGTTGCGGGCAGCGAGACCCTGGGCGGCTTCCTGCAGAAGCGGCTGGCGCCGGCCATGCGAACCTGCCAGTCGGTGGAGGAGCGGCAGATCAACCTGTCGCGCAAGCTGGCGCGGGCGACGGCGCTGCTGCGCAGCTGGATCGATGTGGATCTGCAGAAGTTCAACACGGAACTGTTGAACTCCATGAACCAGAGGGCGCAGATGCAGCTGCGCCTGCAGCAGACGGTGGAGGGACTGTCGGTCGCGGCAATTTCCTATTACGTCATCGGGCTTGTCGGCCATCTGGCGGAATTCGCGCATTCCGCCGGCCTGCCGGTGGAGCCGCATGTGCTCTCCGGCGCCAGCGTGCCGCTGGTTCTGCTTGGCGTGTGGTGGGTCGTGCGGCGCATCCGCAAGAGACATGCGGATCCGCAGTCCGGTCCGCATTGAGACTGGCAGTCGCGCCGGGCGGCGGCCGGTCCTTCTGAAGGCTCAGAAGGCCTCCATCTTCGCCTTCACCTTGGCCAGGAAGGCGCTGCGGCTTTCTTGCGTGCAATTGTTCATGTCGTAATGAGCCAGGAAGCTCACCGGCGCGCCGATCTTGATCTGCGCCCGGATTACCCGGGTGATGATCTTCTTCGGCGGATTGCCGACAAGAAAGGCGCGCATCGGCGTGGCGCCATAGGTCATCACCGCCGCGAGCTTGCGGATGTGCCGCAAGGTCGGCGTCAGCCGGCCGTCTTCGAGCGCAAAGGAGACGCCCGGCAGCCAGACGCGGTCGAAATAGCCTTTCAGCATGGCGGGGAAGCCGAAATTCCAGACCGGCGTGCAGATGACGAGGCCCTCCGCCGCCTGCAGGCGCCGGACATGGTCTTCGAGCCCCGTCAGGTTCTGCGGATGATCATGATAGATCCGCCGGCCCTCGGCCGACAGAACGGGGTCGAAGCCTTCCGCATAGAGATCGCAGGGATCGACCTCATGGCCGGCCTGCGCCAGGCTCTCGCAGGTCTGGCGAAACAGGGCCTTGCCATAGCTCTCCTCGACAGGGTGGGAATGCAGGACGAGGACGCGCATTGCAACATCTCCAGATCTCTTGCCCCGGGCATCGGCCTTCGGGACCGGTTGAAAATATCCGCGCCGTTTGTCCCAGCAGCGTCACCCTTCGCCGCCCGGCCGAAGCGTTGACGCTGCCATGTCGTTTTCTGCATGGGCCGGAGATCCCGGCCGGGAGTACCTTCGGAATGGCTGTGGTGGCGGTTGCGATATTTGTTCCTCGGAGTGTCGTCGGTGAGACGGCGAACTGTCGAGATCGTCATCCTCGGGCTTGTCCCGAGGATCTACTGTCGTCGCCTGTGTTTCGACGTTGGCAGATGGTCGGGCCAAGCCCGACCATGACGAAAGCGACCATGGTCATTCCCCCGCTTCGGCAAAGGCCTGCAGGCCGGGAAAGAGATAGTTCTTGCCCGCCTTGAAATCGAAATCGGGATTGTCCCAGGCGATCATCTTGCCGGGGTTCAGCAATCCCTTGGGATCGGTTTCCTTCTTGAAGGCAAGTTGCACCTCGTCGGTCTGCTTCATGCCGCCTTCTTCAAGCGTGTAGCGATGCGGATTGAAGACCGGGCAGCCATTGTCCTCGTGGATGCGGATGATCTCCTCCAGCCGCTCCTTCGTCGTGTAGCGCACCAGCGGCAGGCCGGAACACTGCATGCGGCCGTCGAACTTGATGAATTCGAGATGGCCGGGCACTTCGTCGCCGAAGATCTCCACCATTTTCGCCACTTTCTCCACATGGTCCGGGCTCGGATACTGCACCTGAAGATAGGTGAAGCCGGGATCGACCTTGAGCGCCCGGAGCGTGGTGTGGTTCCAGGCCAGCTCATAGGCATGCGGTATCCCCTTCATGCTCTCGACCGTGTCGGAGCGGAAGAGGATTTCGCCGCGCATGCGCGCCGTCAGCGCCAGGAAGGCATCGATGGAATGCGGCGCGACCATCACCACCACCACCGATTGGCCGCGATGGCGGATGAACGGCTTGTGCCGCGGGAAGAAATCATGCGGAATGGGCGCGGCGATCGGCGCCACTTCCTTCAGGAGCAGGCCGTTCTTGTGCGCCAGCATATCGGCGAAGCGCACGGCATCCATGAAATCATCATAGCCCACCAGCACATCCACCCAGTCATAGGCCGGCGCCAGCGGCATCTCCACCTCGGTGATAATGCCGTTTGTGCCATAGGCATGGCTGACCTTCTGCAGATCCCAGGCGGTCAGATCCAGCACCCGCGGCTCGGCCTCCATGGTCACCACGCGCAGTCGCAGGATATTGCCGAGATCGCGCAGGCCCCCCCAGTGGATGGAGCCGACGCCGCCGGAGCCGCCGGCAATGAAGCCGCCGATCGTCGCGCTCTGCGCCGTCGAGGGATGGAAGCGCAGTTCCTGGCCGGAATGGGCCTTGGTCTGCCGGTCGAGCTCGGCGATCACGATGCCCGGTTCGCAGACCACGCGGCCGGGATGGATCTCCTTGACCTTGTTCATGTTGATGAGGTTCAGCACGATGCCGCCGGACAGCGGCATGGCCTGGCCGTAATTGCCCGTGCCGGCGCCGCGCGGCGTGACCGGAACGCCATGCGCATATGCCACTTTCAGCGTCCGGATGACCTCTTCTTCCGTTTTCGGCGATACCACGAGATCGGCCGTCACATGGTCGAGCTCCGCCTTCAGGATAGGCGAATACCAGTAGAAATCGCGGCTTTTCTGACGCACCAGCGCCGGATTGTCCTCCACCGCAATGCCGTCCAGCTCCTGCTTGATCTTCACATAGTCAGCCATCGGTCTCACTTCGTCATCAAGGGGTCAAGGTCGCGATAATCCGGCAGGCGGCGGTCGATGCCCATGCCATTCCGCATCACGATGCGGTCCGCCTGCGGACGGGAGAGGAATTCGCTCCAGCGGCGTGCGCTGAACAGCACGAGATCGGCGGGTCCACCCGCCTTGATGCGCCCGATATCCGGCCTTCCGAGGATATCGGCCGGCGTGGTCGTCACCACGCGGGCCGCCGTGTCCAGAGGATGGTCGAGATGCAGGATGCGCACCGCTTCGCGGAACACTTCGACACCGTCCAGATCGCCATAGGCATAGAATGGGTCGCGCGTATTGTCGGAGGCGACGGCGGTCCGGACGCCTGCCGCGGCAAGCTCGTGGAACAGCGTCACGCCCCGCCACCGCGGCGTGCGGCCGGCATGGCGATCCTGCAGATACATGTTGCACATCGGCAGCGACACGACCGAGAGCCCGGCCTCGGCCACCAGATCGATCGTCCGCTTCGCCAGATCGTCCTCCTGTCGGGCGAGCGAGCAGCAGTGACCGACGGTGACGGAACCTGCAAAGCCGGTCTTCAGCTTCATCTCGGCAATGGTCTTGAGCGTCAGGACCTGGCGGTCCTCGGTCTCGTCCACATGGAGGTCAATGTTAAGGCCATTGTCCTCGGCTGCACGAAACAGCGTTTCAAGGATCGCCTCGAAGTCTGGCAGGATGCGGGTCGCGCCGCCAAGCAGGCCGCCATGGCGCTTTGTCACCGCGACGATATCACCGAATGCGGCCGGATCCAGCACCGATTCGAGCGGCAGCAGCGCCACCGCCTGCAGGGCAATCCTGTCCTGCCACGCCTCGCGCATCTCGGAAAACACTTCGAAGGAAATGCCGTGCTGCGGCGGAATGCTGTCCAGATGCGTGCGGATCAGCCGGGTGCCATGCGCATAGGCGGTCTTCAGCGAGAACTCCATCCGCGCCCGCACATCCTCGGCCGACCAGCGGGCGGTGCGGTCTTCCCGGACATTGTCGAGCGCGCCCATGAAACTGCCATCCGGATTGCGGCGCCTCTCCCAGATATGGCCTTTGTCGAGATGCGTGTGCATGTCGACGAAGCAGGGCCAGACCATGCCCTGGCGAAGATCGGCCCGGGGAAGGGCCACGGGAGCGGTTCCGGCGGGCAGGATGGCGTCGATCCGGCCATTGGCAATCACCAGGTCCGCAAAGACGAGGCCTTCTTCTGGTGCGGCGGAAAAGCCCTCCACCGCAACCGCCGGCAAAGTGGCATTGGCCAGCACGACATGCGGTGCCTTGGGCAGATCGACAAAGGGCATCAGTTTTCTCTCCGAAGGCTGCTTTCATGCCAGCGATGCAGGCTGAGCCAGGACAGGAAGGAGGTGATGGCGAAGATCACCACGCCCAGCACCGAGAGCAGGATCAGCGCCGCAAACAGGCGGGGTATGTTCAGCCGGTATTGCGCCTCCAGCAGCCGGAAGGCCAATCCCGAGCCGGCGCCAGCAGAGCCGGCGGCGAACTCCGCCACGACGGCGGCGATCAGCGACAGGCCGCCGCCGATCTTCAGGCCCGTCATGAAATAGGGGAGCGAGGCCGGCAGTTTCAGGTAGATCAGCGTCTGCAGCCGCGAGGCGCCATAGAGGTCGAAGAGGTTCAGGAGATTGTGGTCGACGCTCTTCAGGCCCTGGACCATGTTCGACAGGATGGGAAAGAAAGCGACCAGAAAGGCGCAGATCAAGAGCGCGACCTGCGTGCTGGGGGCATAGATCAGGATCAGCGGCGCGATGGCGACGATCGGGGTGACCTGCAGGATGACGGCGATCGGATAGAAGGCCGTCTCGATCCAGCGGGACTGGACGAGGAAAATCGCCATGCCGGCCCCGCCGATAAGGGCCAGCGCCAGCGCCGACATGGTGATCTTCGTCGTCACCCACAGAGCCGGGGCAAGCGTGCCCCAATCGCTCACCAGCGCTTTTGCGACCGCGCCGGGGCCGGGCAGGATATATTGGGGAACGCCGGAGGCGCTGACCAGGATCTGCCACAGGATGACCAGCGAGGCGACGACGAGCAGGGGGATCGCGATGCGCAGCAGCGTTTCGCGCCTCTTGGCCAGGACGGCAGGGGTGGGGAGGCCGTGGTCTGCCATCAGTGCATCTCCTGCGCTTCGCCGCCCATGGCATCGAGCAGGGAGGCCGAGACCTTCTCGCAGGCGGCGCGATAATCTTCCGAGGCCCGGTACAGCGTGCCGCGCTCAAGGCTCGTGACAAGCGGGAAATCGGCATGGACGCGGCCCGGCCGGGCCTTCATCACAACGATGCGGTTGGAGAGATAGGCGCTCTCGAAGACCGAATGGGTCACGAAGATCACGGTGATCCCCGTCTCGCGCCAGAGGCGCAGCACGTCGTCATTGAGTTTCTGCCGCGTGATCTCGTCCAGCGCGGCGAAGGGCTCGTCCATCAACAGAAGCTTCGGCTGCGTGACGAGCGCGCGGGCAATCGAGACGCGCATCTTCATGCCGCCCGACAGTTCCCGCGGATAGGCCTTGGCGAAATCCTTCAGGCCGACCGTCTCCAGGCAGGCCATGATCCTGTCCTTCGCCAGTGCCTTCGTAACGCCCTTCAGCCGAAGCGGCAGGTAGACATTGCCGAACACGGTCTGCCAGGGCATGAGCGTCGGCTCCTGGAAGACGAAGGAAATATCGCCCTCCGGCAGTCCCTTGGCGTTGATGCGCGATGCGGGCCAGTCGATCGAGCCCGTCGTGACATCGCCGAGACCGGCAATAATGCGCAGCGCCGTTGACTTGCCGCAGCCGGAAGGGCCGAGCAGGCTGACGAATTCGCCGCTTTCGACGGTCAGGGACATATCCGACAGAGCCAGCGTGCCGCTGGAGAAGCTCTTTGAGACGCCGCGCATGGCAACGAGCGGGCGTTTGTGCGATGTGCTGGGTGGTGGCTCTTGCGATTGCAAATCTGTCATTCCGTCACGCGGTCAAGGGGTCTGCCTTCGATAGTCTCCGGAAAACACATGGGAAATTTCACCCCCCTCTGTCCTGCCGGACATCTCCCCCTCAAGGGGGGAGATCGCTCTGCGGTCGCCGTCCTCGTCCCTTTCTTGCGCCGAATGGGAAAGAATCGTGTCTTTGCAAACCCCACTCCGCTCTGAATGCCGACAGTCGCCTGGAGGCAGAGAGCTTGCCTCTTGCTGATCTCCCCCCTTGTGGGGGAGATGTCCGGCAGGACAGAGGGGGGTGACGGTTCCCGGCTGGCTTACTTCTTCAGCGCCATGCCGACGCCCTTGCAGACGAATTGCGTCGAATAGGCCTTCTTGTAGTCGAGCTCCTTGGGCTGGACATTGATGGAGACCATGGCCTCGAAGAAGGTCTTGTAGCGCTCATCGGTAATGCAGCCGATGCCCTTTTCCAGCGCATCGCCGGATTCGACGATGCCATATTCCTTCATCTTGGCGATGGAATAGGCGATCTGGCCATCCGTCATTTCCGGATTGTCCTTCTTGATCAGTTCATTGGCCTTCGCATTGTCGCCGTAGAGATAGTTGTACCAGCCCTCGATCGAGGCGTCGACGAAGCGCTGCACGACGTCCGGCTTGCTTTCCACCATGGTCTGGGTCGTGGTGATCATGGTCGAATAGGGGTTATAGCCGGCATCGGCCAGCAGGAAGACCTTCGGAGCCCAGCCGGCCTGCTTTTCGATCTCGTAGGGCTCGGAGGTCAGATAACCCTGCTGGGCGGAGCTCTTGTCGGCGATGAAGGGGGCAGGGTTGAAGGTATAGGGCTTGAACTGTTCTTCCTTGAATCCCTGGAAATTCTTCTTCATCCACTCGAAATAGGTCGTATAGCCTTCCTTGCCCATGAAGATCGTCTCGAGCTTGGCGAGGTCGGCAAACGTCTCCACCCCGGCATCCGGATGGGCGAGCAGCACCTGCGGATCCTTCTGGAAGATGGATGCTACGGAGATCAGCGGTATGCCCTGCTTGACGGCATCCATGTCGCCCAGCGGGCCGCCCATGTAGAAATCCACCTTGCCGGCAATCAGAAGGGCGCGGTTGGCGGCATTCGGGCCGCCTTGCATGATCGTCACCTTCAGGCCATGCTTTTCATATGTTCCGTCGGCCACGGCCTGGTAGAAGCCGCCATGTTCGGCCTGGGCCAGCCAGTTCGTGCCGTAGGATACTTCGTCCAGCGCCAGCGCCGAGGAGGCACCCGCAGAACCGATGAAAAGCGCCATCGCGCCCAGAACTGCCTTGGTACCCACCCGCTTGATGCCCACCCGCTTGTCCATGCGACCATTCCCTCATTGTTGCGGCGACAGCGCCAGTCCGAGTGCCATTTGAGCCATTGCTTCGGCACTTTGAAAAGCGCCAAAATTCGCTCGGAACGATGCCTTTATGGCATCGCTTGATGACAGATTGCACAAAATCCCCTATGTGCCTTAAAAAAATGCAACAGGTGCCGGATGCTCCACTCGCGAAAACTGCACTACATCGACGAAATTGCCCGGGCGGGGTCCATCCGCAAGGCCGCCCAGCGGCTGAACGTCGCCTCCTCCGCGATCAACCGGCAGATCCTGGCACTGGAGGAGGAATTGGGGGTTCCGATCTTCGAGCGCCTGCCGCGCGGGCTGCGCCTCACGGCTGCGGGCGAATTGTGCATCGAGCATATCCGTGAGGTATTGAAGTCCTATGACAGGCTGGAGACCCGGGTGCGCGGCCTGAAAATGCCGCAAGGCGGACGCGTCTCGCTCGTCTCCACC
Source organism: Rhizobium sp. SSA_523 (assembly GCF_030435705.1). Classification (NCBI taxonomy): domain Bacteria; kingdom Pseudomonadati; phylum Pseudomonadota; class Alphaproteobacteria; order Hyphomicrobiales; family Rhizobiaceae; genus Affinirhizobium; species Affinirhizobium gouqiense. The sequence continues at coordinate 1,857,254 of NZ_CP129382.1, read as the reverse complement.
GTCGGGCTCGCCGCGGGACCGCTGCCGGAGATCGTCGCGCGCTTTGTCGAGCAGCATCCGCGCATGCGCGTGCAACTGGCCATAGACGGGGCCACGACCACGGCCAATCCGGTCCTGTCCGGCGAAGTGGATCTCGGGATCGGCTTCAATATTCCGCTCGTCGCCGGTCTCAGGACGCTGGCGAGCTTCGACATACCGATCGGCGTGGTACTGCCGCCCGGCCACCGGCTGGCGGCCGAAACAGGCCCGATCGACCTGCACAAGGTGGTCCAGGAGCCGCTGGTTCTGGCCCAGAGCGGCATGAGCCTGCGCAATATGATCAACCTCATCCTCGCGCCACTGCCGGCGCCCGTGGAGCCGGTGGTGGAAACCGCCGCGCCCGAAACGCTGCGGCATCTGGTGCGGCGCGGGACGGGCCTGACTTTCCTCAATCCGATGGATGTGATCGGCGATTGCCGGCGGGGCGACCTCATCTTCCGCCCGCTCGCAGAGCCGCACCGGCGTCACCAGTCGCTGAAGATTTTCGCCCGCTCGCGCGCCACGCTGGACACCGCCGCCAGCCTCTTCGTCGAATTCCTGCTGGGCGAGCTGACCGCGCTCGTCGCGGAGCTCGAAGCCAAGGGCTATATCCCGCCGCAGGGAACGTGATCAGCCGGCAGTAGGCAGTGGGATAGGCACTGGGCAGTAGGCAATAGGCAGTGGGGAGTAGGGAGTAGGGCATAGGCAGTGGGGATGGGCAGCAGGCGGCGGGCGAGAATCCCGGTGCCGCCCTTGTGGCCGCGGAGGCCAGGGTTTCTGGTCGTCCCGCCGTTCAGCCGGAAGCCAGCCATAGACCAGCCGTCACCCGGCCGGAACCCGGCGGAGCAATCAGCGGGAAAAGAGCGCGCTCAGGGGGTAGGATTCAAGGTCGCGCAGCAATTCGATGAAGCCTGCAACCTGGTGGCGGCAGATCGCCTCGCCCTTTTCCGCCGTGCCGGCTGCTGCATTGCCGACCACGCCATGCGGGTTGAGGTCATGCGCGATCCAGGCCAGCGCATGCGGCGGCAAAGGCTGCAGGAAGCGCGAGGCCTGCTTCATCGCCTCGGCGCGGGAGACGAAGTTCTGCGCCTTGTCCATCCGCACCAGATCGGGCCGGAAATGCAGCATCAGGCTGGTCTCCACCTCGCCGCCGTGAATGCCGAAGGCCTGTTCATGCGCGCTCACCAGCCCGTCAGGATGGCCGAAGCGGCCCCATTGCGTGGACACCACCGCCATGGAGAAGCGCACCCGCATCTCGCGCGCCACGATGTTCATGATGTCGAGATTGCCGCCATGCGAATTGACCATGACGAGCTTTTTGACGCCCGCCTCCGCCACCTTGCCGCCGATCGCCGTCCAGAGCGGGATCAGCAATTCCGCCGGATAGGAGAGCGTGCCCGGGCCATGGATATGCTCGTTCGCCTTGCCGATCTCCTGCGTCGGAAGCACCAGGATATCGAGGTCATCCGGCCGCTGCCGCTGCAGTTCGGCCAGCATGCCGCCGGCAATCGCCACATCGGTGGCGATCGGCAGATGCGGCCCGTGCTGCTCGGTGGAGGCGAGCGGCAGGATGGCGATGGTCCGATCCGGCGACAGGCCGGCAAAATCCAGCGTGTTGAGTTCGTTCCAGTAAAACGGCTTGGCCATGGCGCCATCTCCTTCTGCCTTGATCCTTCTTGGTTAGGAGATGATCGCGGGACCGAAAAGCGCCAAATTCCGCGCGGCTTGCTCTCTTTTTGCGAGCGCTGGCCTCAACAGCGCGCAAAACCGCCGTCCAGGCCCTGCAATAGCCGGCCTGATCCGTCTGGGCCGGCCAGTTTCGGGTCGGCCGGTTTCGGGCGGGTCAGGTGCCGGCGGGTTTCCAGCGTTCGGCAATCGCGATGCCGCCCAGCGCCATCACCAGGGCGATGACGTGGAAAGCGTAGAGCTCCTCGCCGATGATGAGGACCGAGAGCAGCGTGCCGAAGACCGGCACGAGGTTGATGAACAGGCCGGCACGATTGGCGCCGATATAGGCAATGCCCTGAATGTAGGAGACCTGTGCCAGAAGCGAGGCGAAGAGGCCGGTATAAAGGGCGGCCGACCAGCCGGCGGCATCCGGCACGATCATGCTGCCGCGGCTCCATTCCCAGACCACCAGCGGCAGGGTGCAGACCAGCGCGACGAGCGCGGGTATGGCCATCAGGGTGCGCCAGTCCACCGGCGGGCGCCAGCGCAGCGCGACCGTATAGGCGGCATAGGCGACGACGGCGATCAGCATCAGCCCGTCGCCGAAATTGACGCCAAGCGCAAGCAGCGTCCCGAGATCGCCATGCGAGGCCGTCAGCGCCACGCCGATCAGGGTGAGGGAGAAGCCGAGCACCTGGGCAAGGGAGATGCGGATGCGGAACAGGAAGAAATTCGCCAGGAAGATCAGGAAGGGAATGCCGGCCTGCTCGATCGTCACATTGATGGCGGTGGTGTAATGCACGGCGGAATAAAGCAGCACGTTGAACAGCGTATAGCCGATGGCGCCAAGAAAGATCATCAGCGGCAGGTGCGCCTTCGCCACCGGCCAGTCCTTCTTCAGCTGCGGCCAGGAAATGGCGAAGATGATGGCGCAGGCAATGCTCCAGCGCAGCATGGTCAGCATCATCGGGCTCACATGGCCAATGGCCAGCTTGCCGACGACGGCATTGCCGCCCCAGCTCAACGTTGCGAGAATGAGGAAGAAATAGGCGCGTAGATGCAAGGCAGACCTCCGGAATGACCGGGCGCAATATGGCGCGCCGATCCTCTTTGGCAGGGGAGATAGCCGGTCCATTCGCAATGTGTCACGTAAAAACCGGCAAAATGGTCACAAACGGGTCGCTTTCCCGAAATTCCCACAGTATAGATGCGCCGGTTTGAGCGGGCGTCAGAGAGCCCCGCGGGTTGAGCAGGAAAGCTTCGAAATGACGAATGTCGTGGTAATCGGATCGCAATGGGGTGACGAGGGCAAAGGCAAGATCGTTGACTGGCTGTCCGAGCGCGCCGATATCGTGGTGCGCTTCCAGGGCGGCCACAATGCCGGCCATACGCTGGTCATCGACGGCGTCAGCTACAAGCTTTCGCTTCTGCCGTCCGGCGTGGTGCGTCCCGGCAAGATGGCGGTGATCGGCAATGGAGTCGTCGTCGATCCGCATGCGCTGATCGCTGAAATCGGCCGCCTGAAGGACCAGGGCGTCTCGGTGACCCCGGACAATCTGCGCATTGCCGAAAACGCCACGCTGATCCTCTCCCTGCATCGCGAGCTGGACGGCATGCGCGAGGATGCCGCTTCCAATAGCGGCACCAAGATCGGCACAACCCGCCGTGGCATCGGTCCGGCTTACGAGGACAAGGTCGGCCGCCGCGCCATTCGCGTCATGGATCTGGCCGATCTGGAAGCGCTCGAGGGCAAGGTGGAGCGCATCCTCACCCATCACAATGCGCTGCGTCGCGGCTTCGGTGCCGCGGAAGTCGAGCACAAGACGATCATGGAGGAGCTGACCTCGGTTACCGATCGCGTCCTGCCCTTCATCGATTCGGTCTGGACCATGCTGGACAAGGCGCGCCGCAAGGGGTCGCGGATCCTGTTCGAAGGCGCGCAGGGTTCGCTGCTCGATATCGACCACGGCACCTATCCCTTCGTCACCTCGTCCAACACGGTGGCGGGGCAGGCGGCGGCGGGCTCCGGCATGGGTCCGGGATCGCTCGGTTACATCCTGGGAATCACCAAGGCCTACACGACCCGCGTCGGCGAAGGCCCGTTCCCGACGGAGCTGACGGATGAAATCGGTCAGTTTCTGGGCGAGCGTGGTCATGAATTTGGCACAGTTACCGGGCGTAAGCGCCGGTGTGGCTGGTTCGATGCTGCGCTGGTGCGCCAGTCGGTGGCCACCAATGGCATTACCGGCATTGCGCTGACAAAGCTCGATGTGCTGGACGGGCTGGACGAGCTGAAGATCTGCGTGGGCTACAGGCTGGACGGTCAGGAGATCGATTATCTGCCGGCGGCCCAGGCGGCGCAGGCGCGTGTCGAGCCGATCTACGTGACGCTGGAAGGCTGGAAGGAATCCACCGTCGGCGCACGCAAATGGGCGGATCTGCCGGCCCAGGCGATCAAATATGTCCGGCAGGTGGAGGAATTGATCGGCGCGCCGGTCGCCCTTCTGTCCACCAGCCCGGAGCGTGACGATACCATACTTGTGACGGACCCATTTGAAGACTAAAGTCCGGCGCTATCTACCTTTTCACTCGGCGACAATGCCGGTGATCAAGAGAAAGTATCAATGGCTGATTTTGTAGCGGTTATTCGCCGGGCCGTCGATGGTCTGGCGAGCAATACCCCCGAGATGCGTGTCCGGGTTTATGAGAAGGCTCGCAGTGCCGTTCAGCGGCAACTGGAGAACATGAAGCCGCGCCCATCTGAGGACATGCTGCGTCGCCAGTTGGAGAAGCTGGATGCCGCCATTGCCGCAGTGGAAGCCGAACATGCGCCCGCATTGCCGGCGGAGCCCGATGCCGGTGCCATGGTGCCGGCCGAGGCGGCGTGGCCGCAGGATCCAGCGGGGTCGCAGGCGCTGAACGAGCGCCAGGATCTCGAGGGGTCCCAGGATCGTGACCAGCCGAAGCCGCTCGGCGAAGCGCAGGCCATCGCCGGTCGCCCCGCAGAGGCCTATGCCAGTGGCGATCAGTGTGGCGATCAGGGTGTCGATCAAGGTGTCGATCAGGGCGCCGACACCGAGGCGCAGGATGCGGATCGGCATCGTGCTGTTCAAAATGGTGCGGCCGAAGCCGATCCTTTCGCCGATGACGCACGCGCCGCCTATGGTGCGCCGGACAGTCTGCGGGCGGACGAGCAGCCGCAGGCCGATGCGCAGGATTCGACGCTTGCGGAGCAGGACGGTTTTGCCGCCCGCCCGGTCGATCCTTCCGCTGCCGCTGTGGATGACAGCTGGGGCCATGCGCCGGGGGCCGGATACGAGGCTGGGCACGAGGCCGGATACGAGACCGGGCATGAGACAGGGCATGAGGCGCTGCCGGTCGAGGATAGCCGGCCTGTCGCCGGCAGCCAGCAGGATTGGCAGCCGCTTAGCACCACAGACGAGGGCCGCCAGGCCTATGCCGGTGAGACCGCCTTTGCGGATCAGCACGGCGAGGCCGAAGAGCGCGCCGATCTGGATCCGCGCGATGGCACGCATCCGGTTACTCATTCGGACACGCACTCGGATACGCATCCGGCCACGATGCCGGCGGACGAGCCCGCCCCGGACTGGCACGATCATCGCGAAGCGGTCTATGACCGGCCGAGCTACCAGGAAACCGTCGAGCCAGCCACCGAACCATGGCAGGCGCAGCGGGCCGATCACGAAAATGATCAGGACCTCGCCTATCCGGCTGCGCAGACGGTGATCGACCCGTCGGCGCCCGATCAACCTACTCGGGATTATCCGGCCCAGGATTATCCTGCCCAAGATCATCCTGCCCATGACGATCCGGGCCGCGGGAACGCCAGTGCGAACGCCTTTGCCGGCGACCAGCAGGATGTCTTTTCGCCGCTTGACCAGCCGTCGCGGGTGAATGTGACGCAGCGGCGCAATGATTGGCCCGACGCACCGTCGACGGCGCCTCTGGTTGCCGGGGATCCCTTCCTCGATTCCGATCCCGAACCGAGTTCCGATATCGACGCATCCGGCCGCCGGCCCGATGGTGCAGACGCGGCCGATGTGGCCGATTGGGGCTCGCCGGCGCCGCGCTATCTGCAGGATCCGCCCACCGGCGACTTCACGCAGCCGCTCAGCGCCTCCGACGACATGCTGCATGCACATTTCGACGATGAGCAGCACGCCACTGCGACGGCGCGCATGCCCTCGGTCGAGGATCTTCCCGATCTGACCGTCCGGCCCGCTCGCGATCCCTCCGCTCCGCCCTCCGCCCCTCGGCATCCTGAGGACGAGCTGCTGGCATCCTTCATGCACCCGACGGTCACGACCACCACAATGGGTGCGGCCGGGGATCTGCAGGGGGATCTGCAGGATGACGAATGGGCGGCAGCCGGCGAGACGGCGGCGCTTTCGGCTGCGGGCGAGGCTTCCCGCGGCAATGCCACCGGCCCGCGTGGGGCGGCCAAGCCCGACGCGGAAGATCCGTGGAACGATCTGGAAGAGCTGATCGGCTATGATCGCGAGGCGGAAGCCGGCAGCGATCCGGCGGGCCAGGGTTTCGGCGCGCGTGACGGCCAGAAGGACGGCGCGGAGCTGGAAGCGCTGATGGCCGCCCCGGTCGCCAAGGCCTATCGCATCAAGCCGAAGCCCAAGCGCAGATATGGCGTTGTCCTGCTGGCCGTTATCGGACTTCTTCTGCTGGCCGGAGGCGGCTATGCGATCTGGATGAACCGCGATGCGCTGAATTCCCTCGTAGGGGATGGCGGGGCTCCCGAAGCCGGCACGGCCGGATCGCAGACGAGCGGTCAGACGAGCGGCCAGACGAGCGGGCAGGCGCCGGATCAGACCGCGGCACAGACATCGGGTCAGACGCCGGCCCAGACACCGTCGCAGACCGACAGCGCGGGCTCTGCGCCGGCCGGTCAGGCGGGCGGTGCACCGGCGTCGACGGCGCCATCCTCGACGCAGGCTGCCGCTGGGGCGGCTGGTGCGGCTGGATCTACGCCCGCCGCCGGAGCCCCGGGGACGGAAGCCGGTCCCGACAAGTTTACCCAGCGCCTGCTCGCCGACGGAACGGAAACCGATGAAGGCGCAGGTGGTCCGCAGGGCGATGCGGCTGCCCAGTCCGTGGCGCAGCTGAATGCCCCGCCGGCGGGACAGGCGGGCGATCCTCCGGCTGCCGCTGGCGCGCAGACGGTCGTTCCGGCCCCTTCAGCCCCCGCAGGACAGACGCCGCCTCCCGGTACCGCGGCGACGACGCCATCGGAAGCGCCGGCTTTGGCCGGAGAGAAGATCTTCCTCTATGAGGAGCGGATCGGCCAGTCGACGCCGGTTGCCGTCGAGGGGACGGTATCCTGGTCGCTGCAGAACGAAGCCGGCGAAAATGGCAGGCCCGAGCCGGTCGTGCAGGGCCGGGTGAATGTGCCGGGTCGCGGTTTGACCGCTCTTGTGACATTCAAGCGCAATGCTGATCCCTCGCTGCCGGCGAGCCATCTGGTGGAATTCGTCTTCTCGCTCCCGAAGGACTTCGAGGGCGGCGCGATCGACAGCGTTTCGCGCATCTCGATGAAGGCGACCGAGCAGGATCGCGGCGATCCGCTGATTGCGGTTCCGGCCAAGATCACCCAGGATTTCCACATGATCGCGCTCAATGATTTCCCCGATGCGCGGGCCCGCAATCTCGAGCTTTTGCGCAGCCGCAACTGGATCGATGTGCCGCTTGTCTATTCGACAGGCCGCCGCGCGCTCCTGACCCTGCAGAAGGGCCCGGAGGGGGCAAAGGCCTTCGACGAGGCCATCCGGGAATGGACGGCAATGGCCCCGGCGCAGGGCCAGTAAACGCCGCCCACCTTTTGTCGAGACGAGACTCCGCCGGACAGCGTCCGGCGGATTTTTTTATGCCTCCTGCACAGGTGCACGCCTGCGCATCTCGGCGCCGCCACAGAAAAACCAAGGTCGGTGCGGACCCTTGGCCTTCTGTGGTGCGGGCGAGGGATTGCGGTGCTTCGACGACGAGATACACGGCCGCCGGCCGGCACGGGTGAGGCGGCGCCCGCCCTTTCCATCCTCTCGATTTCCAAGTGCTATGGCACAGGCCAGGGCCAGAGCCGGGGCCAAGGTCAGAGGCAGGACAAGGTCCAGGCGCTCGACCAGCTCAGTCTCTCCGTGCCTCGCGGCACGATTTATGGCCTTCTGGGGCCGAACGGCGCCGGCAAGAGCACGCTCTTGCGCATCCTTGCAGGCCTGGTGCGGCCGGATCGCGGAGAGATCCGCATTTTCGGCGAAGCAGCCGGCCCGGCGACGCGCCGCAGGCTCGGAATGCTGATCGAGGCGCCGAGCTTCTACCCCTTCCTCACGGCGCGCGAGCACCTGGAAATGCTGTCAAACGCCTCCGCCACAGGCGCCCCGGTCGATTGGATCCTGGAGCGGATCGGTCTCGCCAAGGCGGCCGACCGGCGGGTTTCCAGCTTTTCGCTCGGCATGAAGCAGCGGCTCGGCATCGGATGCGCACTCGTGGGGCAGCCGGAGGCGATCGTGCTCGACGAGCCGACCAATGGCCTCGATCCCGACGGTATCCTCGACATGCGGGCGCTGATGCGGGAGCTTGCGCATCGCGACGGGCTTACCGTGCTGCTGTCCAGCCATCTGCTGGACGAGGTGGAAAGGGTTTGCGACCGCGTTGCCATCCTCAAGCGCGGAAGGCTGGCGGCGGAGGGGGCGGTCTCGGCGCTGCTCGACCGTGAGGGCCGCTTCTATGTGAGAAGTGATGCGCCGGATCGGGTGCTTGCGCATTTGGGACAGCATGCCGAGCCCGGCGACGAGGGCGTCTATATCCGGATCGATCGTCATCGTGTCCCGGATCTGATCCGTCTGCTGGTCAAAGCCGGCATCGGCATTCACGAAGCCAGATGGGTGAAGCCGGATCTGGAGACAGTCTTCCTCACCGAGACGCGCGGAGACAGCCTGTGATGCCGCTCCTGTCTGCGGGAATGCGAAAGCTCCTGCGCCAGCCCGGCCTCCTGTTCTTCGGCTTTTTCATCGTGCCGATGCTTGCCCTGCTGTTCAAGCTCGTGCTGCAGGGGATCGTCCTCGTGCGCAGTGGCCGCCATGCCGAGGGCGGTGTCGACCTGTTTCTCTCCGCGGCAAAGGGCCTGTCGCTCTCCGGTAATTCGCTCGGCCATCTGTTTTACGCGATGGGCATCGCTTCGGTCTTCTTCCTCGAATATCGCCTTTCGACCTGGCGGTTGATGGTGCCGCGCCATGCGCGAAGCCGGCTTTTCGCGGCAAAGTTCTGCGCCTGCCTGATCTGCCTCGGCGCGGGCCTGATCGTCGCCATGGTCGGGGATATGGCGCTCAACCTTGCAATGAGCCTGCTGGCCGGCGAAGGGCTGCGCGCCATTTCTTTGAACGCCGGCTCGGCCGGCCTTCTGGTTCCGGCTTTCGGCATCGCCCTCATGGAACTGGCCGTGCTGACGGCTTTGGTCGCGGCGCTGGTGATCATCAGCAGGTCGATGATCGCGGCGGTCTTCCCCGCTTTCCTGCTGGCGATCACGGCCTCCATGCTGCAGATCTATGCCGGACGGGATGCCGAGATACTGCCATTGCCGAGCTATGCGGCCGGAACCTTGCGGGCCTGGCTGTTTGCGGCCAAGGGCCAGGCAGCGGGCCTGGAGGCGCTGCTGATCCTGCTGGCCTGGCTTGTGGGCCTGCTGGGGCTCGGTTCGGTCTGGTTCCTTCGCCAGCAATTGGCGACGGAATGAAGCGCGCAGCAGCCATGGGTTGGCCATGAGGCCGTCAGAAGGCCGCTATGAGGCCGTCATGAGGCCGTCATGGGGGACGTTGTGGCCTCGTCATTCCGTCACCAGGGGCGGAAGGCGCGCTTAAAGAAGAAAGCCGCCCGGTCAGGGGCGGCTTGGTCGGTCAGTGCTGGCGCTTAGAGCGAAAGCGCGCCGGTCTCAGGCGTCGACGTCCACGACGCGCAGCGCCTTGGCCTGCGCCAATGCTTCCTTCTGCACGGCCTCCTGCACCTTTTCAAAGGCGCGGACCTCGATCTGGCGCACGCGCTCGCGGGAAATATCGAATTCGGTCGACAGTTCCTCCAGCGTCACCGGATCTTCGGAAAGCCGGCGGGCTTCGAAAATGCGCCTTTCGCGCTCGTTCAGCACGCTGAGCGCCTTGTCCAGCATGCGCCGGCGGGTCTCAAGCTCGTCCTGCTCGATCAGCACGTCTTCCTGGCTGTCATGGTCATCCACCAGCCAGTCCTGCCATTGGCCCGATTCGCCTTCGGTTGCCCGGATCGGCGCGTTGAGCGAGGCATCGCCGGTCAGGCGGCGGTTCATCGAGACGACTTCGTCTTCGGAGACCTTGAGCTTGGTGGCGATCTCTTTGACCTGGTCGGGCTTCAGATCGCCCTCCTCGATGGCCTGGATCTTGCCCTTCAGCCGGCGCAGGTTGAAGAACAGCCGCTTCTGATTGGCGGTGGTGCCCATTTTGACCAGCGACCAGGAGCGAAGAATATATTCCTGTATCGAGGCCTTGATCCACCACATGGCATAGGTCGCCAGACGGAAGCCGCGCTCCGGGTCGAACTTCTTGACAGCCTGCATCAGGCCGACATTGCCTTCGGAAACCACTTCGCCGATCGGCAGGCCGTAGCCGCGATAGCCCATGGCAATCTTGGCGACCAGACGCAAATGGCTCGTTACCAGCTGATGGGCGGCATCACGATCGCCATGCTCGGCATAGCGCTTCGCCAGCATATATTCCTGCTGCGGTTCCAGCATGGGAAATTTGCGGATTTCGTCGAGATAGCGATTAAGGCCGGCCTCGCCGGACGTAATCGACGGTAATGTATTGCGGGCCATAAAGCACCCCCTTTGATCCTTGTTCGGCTCCCTTTGCGTCGCCGTGACCCATTAAGCGTCAGCGGCGCCCGCGGGCGAGCCTTCTCGGCGCGGGTCTTCCCTCGACCCCGCACCAATCCATCTACCAGATAAGTACGGCAGAAGGGTGATTCAAGCGACGCACGCGCGCTCACGTCCTCGTTATAACAATACGAAAATGCGGCGTCTTGGATCATTGGACGCTGATGAGGCGATGGGAAATCCGGTGCTGGCGCCCATCCGTGACGCAGAGACGCTCAGCTCTCCCGCAGCGCCTCCAGGAGTTCCTCCAGATCGGCGGGAACGGGCGCTTCGAATTCCATCACCTCGCCGGTGCGCGGATGCTCGAAGGCGAGCAGATAGGCATGCAGCGCCTGGCGGTGGAAGCCGTCCACCACCTCTTTGGCGCGCGGCGGAAGCCGGTTGGCCTTGGTCTTGAAGGCCGCGCCATATTCAGGATCGCCGATCAGCGGATGGCCGATATGCGCCATGTGCACGCGGATCTGATGCGTGCGGCCGGTTTCCAGCCGGCATTCCACCAGAGCGGCGAGGGAGGTCGCATCTTCCTTTTCCAGAAAGCGCTCCACCACTTCGTAATGGGTGATCGCCTCGCGGGCGTCCATGGCCTCCTCGCGCTTCACGGACCGCTTGGTCCGATCCGAGCCCGACCGGCCGAGCGGCGCATCGATCGTCCCACGCAGCGGCTGCGGACGTCCCCAGACAAGCGCGATATAGGCCCGTTCCAGCTCGCCCGTCCGGCCGTGATCGGCAAATTGCGCGGCCAGATGGCGGTGCGCGGCGTCATGCTTGGCAACCACCATCACGCCGCTCGTTTCCTTGTCGAGCCGGTGGACGATACCGGGCCGCTTGACGCCGCCAATGCCGGACAGGCTGTCGCCGCAATGGTGGATGAGGGCATTGACCAGCGTGCCGGTCCAGTTGCCGGCACCCGGATGCACCACGAGCCCGGCAGGCTTGGCGATCACGATCAGGTCATCATCCTCGTAGAGCACGTCGAGCGGAATGTCCTCGCCCTTGGGCTCCGGATCTTCCGGTTCGGGAAGGCCGATCTCGACCAGATCGCCGGAATGGATCTTTTTCTTGGGTTCGGTGCAGGGCTTGCCGTTCAGCGCCACCGCACCCTGTTCGATCAGCGCCTTGATGCGGCTGCGCGAAAATTCGCCGTCCAGTGCCGCGGCCAGCCAGGAATCCAGGCGGCCTTCAGCCTCTTCGCCCGCGGTGAGGACTTTCCTTGACTGCTGAGCTTCGTTAAAGGGGTCGTTCATTTTGTTTCCAGATCAATCTCAGCAAGGACGCCCTTACCCATGGCCAATCACGAACCGGAGCACCAGGAGGACGAACCGCTCGATCCGGTAATGGAAAAGGTCCGCCGCAAGATGGTGCGCCTGCAGATCGTTTCGGCCGGCATCATGTTCGTCAGCCTTATGGCGGTCTTGGTGGCCGTTGTCTACAAGGCGTCGAACACGGGCGAGACGGCCAAGCCTGCGGCGTCCGGCTCGTTTGCGGTGCCGGCCGATCAGCCGCTTGCCGCCACCGCGACCTTGCCCGCCGGTTTTTCCATCCAGTCCGTTTCGCATTCGGGTAGCCAGATCCTGTTTTACGGCACGCTGTCCGGCACGCGCAAGGCGCTGATCTATGACCTTTCCGTCGGCCGCATCACCGCCGACGTGACGATTGCCGAGCACTGATGCGGGCGCGGCCGGCGAGAGAGCTTATCCCGATCGAGGATGCCAGCGATCCGCGCATTGCGGAGTTTCGCGATATCCGGGAGAGGGATCTTGTCGGGCGTGACGGCGGCTTCATTGCCGAAGGCACGGTCGTGCTGCGCATGCTGATCGCGGCGCATGCGGCCGGCAAAGGCTTCATGGCCGAGAAGATCCTGCTCTTGGAGAGCCGGGTGGCCGGCCTTGCCGGCCTGCTGGACGAGGTGGCGCCGGATGTGCCCGTCTATGTCGCGTCAGCCGGGATCCTGGATGCGATTGCCGGCTTCCATCTTCACCGGGGCGTGCTGGCGCTTGGCCGACGCGGGCCGGCGCTCAACGTCGAGGCGCTTTTGGCGCAAGCGGCGGCTCCGGCACTGGTGGTCGTCGCCTGCGGCATATCCAATCACGACAATATAGGCTCAATTTTCCGCAATGCGGCCGCCTTCGGGGCCTCGGCCGTGCTGATGGACGAGCGCTGCTGCGATCCGCTCTACCGCAAGGCGCTGCGTGTCTCGGTCGGCTCGGTGCTCTCGGTTCCTTACGCCCGCGACACGTCCGCGCTCGATCTTCTGTCGAAGGTCGATCATGCGGGCTTTTCCATCTGGGGATTGTCACCGCGCGGCGAGGCGGACCTGCGCGATATTCCGACGGCCCGCGGTATCGCGCTGGTGACCGGAACGGAAGGCGAGGGACTTCCGGCGGAGGTGCTTGGCCGCTTCCGCTCCGCCCGGATCCCTCAGCGGGAAGGGCTGGACAGCCTGAACGCCGCCACCGCCACCGGGATTGCGCTCTACGAGCTCGCCCGCCGGCAAGGCCTCATCTAAAGGGCATCCTTATCTGGAAGAGAAGCCTAACGCCGCTCACGCACCGTCTGCCGGCGGCACCAGGCTGCGATAGGTGGTGCGGGCGCGCCTTGCCAGGCTCTGCCGCTTGGCGCCGGCCGGGCCTGTCTCGTCCGAGGCGAGAAGGGCGGGAATGGGGGAGGCTTCGCCCTCACGCGCTGCGGTCAGCGCCACCAGATCCGCTGCAATATGCGCCAGTTCCTGGCGCAGCGCCTCGTCCGTCTTGCGGTTCTTCGATTTCGGCAGCTGTGCGGAGAGTGCCGCGCTGCGATTGCGGATGTCATCGGCAAACCGTGTCAGGTCGATCGAAACCGGCGCAGGCGCCAGGTCCAGGGCCTCGGCCGAGGCCGGATCCGCCGCCATATCCTCCGCCATGTCGAGCGCCGTCGCGGCTGATGCGCCGATCGCGCTCTCGCTCCCGCCAGCACCTTCATCGGCGGCCTCAATCGGGGCTTCACTGGCGACATCGCTGGCGGCGGGCTCTTCTTCAAGACCATCGGGTTCGGGAGGACCCGGCGGCCCGATCAGGGCGGCGGCGGCCTTGGCCTCGGCGCCGGTCTTCTTGCCGCGCGGCAGGGGGTAGCTTCCCGTCACAGGCTGCCACAGCTCGCCACTGACGGCCTTTTCCCGGCCCTGCAGCCGGCTCAGCTGCTCTTCCCGGCGCTCCAGCCGCGCAAGCAGATCCGCCTTGGCGGCCACTTCGCGGATCAGCTTCTCGTCCAGCCTCGCCAGACGCCGCTTCTCTTCCTGCAATTGCGCCTCTGCATTCTTGGCACGCGCCGTCAGCAGTTTCACATCGGTCCGCAGCATCTGGCGCTCTTCGCGGAGCGTCTCGGTGCGGCCGCTCACGCTTGCCAGTTCCGCATCGCGGGTGGCGAGCTCGACCTTCAGCGCATCGACATCCGACAAAAGACGGCCGATGCGTGCCTGCAGGGCCTCCGTCTCGGCATTCTTGGCTTCGAGTGTGGTTTCGACCAGCGCCAGCGACTGCTTGAGCTGCAGGATGAAGCCTTCCTCGCGCCGCAGCCGCGAACGCAGATCGGCCGCCTCGGTGCTCATATCATCCACCTGCATCTGCAGATCGTGATTGGCTGCATGCAGATCGGTCGTCTCGGAGGCCAGTTTGTCGAAGCGGATCTGCATGGCAACCGCGCGGTCGCGCTCGGTGATCAGTTCCTGCTTGGTCCGGGCATTTTCGGCCGCATAGACCGCCCGCGCGAGGTCGCGCTGGGCGCGCACCTCCGACGGGCTGATCGGCATCGTCGCCTTCAGCCGGTTTTCGGTATAGCGGACCACGCGTCGGTGAACGGCTGGCGCCATCACCATGACAATCAGTGTCGCGCTGAGAAAGCCCAGGCCGAACAGGAGCGCGAACTCGATCACGGGAGATCCATCATGAATTTACAGTTGCGCATAGAGCTAGGGTCTGTTGACATTCAGGGTTTGGAACGTGGTTTGCGAGAATATGGCCCAGTTTTAGGAGCGAAGCCGCAGGAAGGATCAACCCCTTTCAAGGCTTCGCGACGCCAAAATGGGCCATTTTTCTCCAAATCCTGCGGACGCGTCGGATTTGCCCGCTGAATGCGTTGAAAATGCTCGTGATACATCGGGTATCCCTTGCGCTTTTCGCCTGTTCAGCAACCAAATCCGAAACGCGCCACGTCCGAAACCTGATTGTCAACAGACCCTAGAACATCCCTGGCGGTGCGGCAAGAGAGGCGCGTGCCATAAGCGGCTGCACGGGCTTTTGGCTGGGCCGCGCAAAAGGCGATCGCTCTCTCTTGCCTTGCGAGGCGCGCGGGTCCGTTTGCCGGGCGTGCAGCACGGCTGGAGCGTGCAAACGCGATCAGAACGGGTTCCAGGTCGGCGACTGGGTGAATTTCAGATAGCCGATATTGACGCCGAGACGCGCGCCGATGCCGGTGCGGATCGGCACGATCACGACATTTTCATTGGTGAGCGCCGTCATTCCCACCCCGGCGACCACGAAAGCGGAGCCGCTGACGCCGCCGTAGCGGGAATAGAGGGACTGAATATCCGGCAGGTTGTAAACCAGCATCATGGTGCGCGCGCCCTGCCCGCCATAATCCAGCCCCAGCGAGGGGCCCTGCCAGAAGCTCGGATGATTGCCGGCATTCTTGGTGTAGAGTTCGCCTTCGCCATAGGTCAGGCCGGCGATGAAGGCGCCCGAGCCTTCCTGTCCGAGAATATAGCCGTTAGGCAGGCCATATTGCTGGAATGCCCGCTCGACCACTTTGGCAAGGCCGCCGGTGGTGGAGCCGAAAAAGCCGTGTCCGGCATCGACGATTTCCTGGAAGTCGTATTGATCGGACCTCTGGGCCTGCTGAGCCTCCGCCGAAGACAGGGGCAGAGCTGCGACCGCGCAGACCAGCAATGCGGCCAGAAGCCGGACGGTATTGAAAGATCTGTCGAAGCGCATGGGGCTCTCCGTTCTTTTTGTCATTCGCCATGCCGACATTTGCGGCTGTTATCACATCTTGCGATGATCCTGTTAACAAGCGGTTTACCAAAAATGGTGTCATTATGGCGGCAACGCGCGAAGGGTTCGGAGCGGCCGCCACATCCGTGCAAGCTTTCCGTGCCACTTTCCTCCCATGAACGACGCTCACACGCAGGAACGAACCATGTCGAAGAACCCGAACCTCACCCTCAGCGGTCCCGATCTGGCGGCGCTCCTGTGCAGCCGCGTCTGCCACGACGTCATTTCGCCGGTCGGCGCCATCAATAACGGCCTTGAACTTCTGGACGAGGGCGGTGCCGATGCCGATGCGCTCGACCTGATCCGCACCTCGGCGCTCAATGCCTCCGTGCGCCTGAAATTCGCCCGGCTCGCCTTTGGCGCCTCGGGCTCCGTCGGTGCCTCCATCGATACCGGCGAGGCGGAAAAGGCGGCCAAGGATTTCGCCGAGGCCGAAAAGAAGACCGAAGTCACCTGGAGCGGTCCGCGCGCCATCATTCCCAAGAACAAGGTCAAGCTGCTCCTCAACCTCTTCATGGTGGCCTATAGCTCGATCCCGCGCGGCGGTTCGCTGGATGTGCTGATCGAAAATCCGGAAACGGACGCCAAGTTCACCATCACGACCAAGGGACGCATGCTGCGCCTGCCGCAGAAATATGCCGATGTCTGCAGCGGCTCGCTGGAAGAGGCGGTCGATGCCCATTCCATCCAGCCCTATTACACCGTGCTGCTGGCCGATGAGTGCGGCATGGAGCTCAAGCATGTGGTCTCCGAAGATCGCATCGCCTTCATCGCCGAGACGGCGGTGGCCTGAAAAGCGGTTGGTAACGCTTCCTTAGGCGCCAGGCCCTAGACTTTGCTTTCCGATGACAGGAAGCGGGGCGGGGCCTTCGCCTGGGATGTGGAGTGGATCATGCGCCGTTTGATGATTGCCGACAGCTCCGACATTGTTCGCACGGTGGCCAAACGGATCCTCTCCGAGCTCGGTTTCATGGTGGCCGAGACGTCCAGCGACCAGCAGGCTTTGAGGGCCTGCAGCGCTGACATGCCCGATGTGCTGATTGTCGACGCGCATCTGGAGGGCGCCCTGGAGCTGATCACCGCCGTGCGCGCGCTGGAGGGCAGCGAGCGGGTGCGCATCTATTACTGCCTCATCGAGGGCGACCTGAAAAAGATGATGGCCGGCAAGCGGGCCGGCGCCGACGATTTCCTGCTGAAACCCTTCGACCGAAAGATCCTGAGCGCCGTCTTCGGCACGGCGGCCCGGGTGGCCTGAGCGCAAGGCGAGCGCAAAACCAGCGCAATCCCTGGCGCGCGGGTGACCGCGGCACATCCACACGAAGCCCCAACGCAGACGTAACGGAGCCGCCGGCGATTGCCGCCGCGACGCCTGATCCCGTTCCAGAAGCGCTTTTAGCGGTTCCAGGTCCGCCGCCGCGTTTTCACCGCCGCTTCGCAAAGCAAGCCGTTCTCGCACCCGGGCCGGTCCGGTGCCGACGCAAAAACGCCCGCACCGGAGGCGCGGGCGTAAAAGCCATTTGCGGGTTCTTTGCGTGTTCCCGGGACTGGTCCCGGGCGGGCCGGAGATCAGGCGGTCTCTGCGTATTCCGCCCCATCCGGTTCGCGCAGCACATAGCCGCGGCCCCAGACGGTTTCGATGTAGTTTGCGCCGCCGGCGGCGTTGGCCAGCTTCTTGCGCAGCTTGCAGATGAAGACGTCGATGATCTTCAGTTCCGGCTCGTCCATCCCGCCATAGAGATGGTTGAGGAACATTTCCTTGGTCAGGGTTGTCCCCTTGCGGAGCGAAAGCAGCTCCAGCATCTGGTATTCCTTGCCCGTCAGGTGGACGCGCTGGCCACCGACTTCGACGGTCTTGGCGTCCAGGTTGACCAGAAGTTCGCCGGTCACGATGATCGACTGGGCATGGCCCTTCGAACGGCGGACGATGGCGTGGATACGTGCAACAAGCTCATCCTTGTGGAAGGGCTTGGTCATGTAGTCGTCGGCGCCGAAGCCGAGGCCACGGACCTTGTCCTCGATGCCGGCCATGCCGGACAGGATGAGGATCGGTGTCTTGACCTTCGACAGCCGGAGCGTGCGCAGGACCTCGTAGCCCGACATGTCCGGAAGATTAAGGTCAAGCAGAATGATGTCGTAGTCGTACAGCTTGCCGAGGTCGACACCCTCTTCCCCGAGATCCGTCGTGTAGACATTGAAGCTCTCGGACTTGAGCATCAGCTCGATGCTCTGCGCTGTCGCGCTGTCATCTTCGATGAGTAGAACCCGCATATTTTTCCCCTTTACCGCCGCGAAAGGTGTGTGAATGCCCCCTAACGCGAAACGGTCCAGACGTTGCCTGATTTGGAAGCTGACACCAATTGGTTAACAAACTCTGACTCCCTTTGGCAAGGTACAGGAATTCGTTAAACAAACTTGGTATTCGCCTGATTTGTCATGTGAATCTGCCAGCGCCATACCTGAATCAACTTGTGAGGCTTTCGCTGCAAGTGATTCATTCGACTCATCATTGTCGAGGGCCGAAATCGGCCATGGCATTTACGGACCCTTAAAAGATCGTCCCTATCATTAACGATGCCCGTAAATGAAAGGTTACCGCGGCGGTCAAATTCCTTAACGCCGCAGCAATTTTTCTGACCGAACTGTTGCAGTTCGGACTCAGGGTTTAAAATGTGTATCAGCCGGGGTCTCGCTATCCACGGGAGTATTGCGTATGAAGACGCGTGACAGCCTTGTGCGCCTGAAAGAATTTCAGGTGAATGAAAAGCGCCGCCAATTGCAGCAGTTGCAACTGATGATGGCGGAGTTTGAACGTATGGCGAAGGAACTGGAGCACCAGATTTCGCTGGAAGAGAAGAAATCGGGCATCACCGATCCGAATCACTTTGCCTATCCCACCTTCGCCAAAGCGGCGCGCCAGCGTGCCGACAATCTGCAGGTCTCGATCCGGGAACTGCGCGTCCAGCAGGACAGTGCCGAACTGGCCTTGGAAGAGGCTCAGGCCGATCTTGCCAAGGCAACGGCGCTCGAAGAGCGGGACGGAGGACTGCGCGCCCGCGCCTGACGGGCCCGCCAACAAGACAGGATGCGACGTTGCGCGGAGGTGGAGAGGTCCACATCCGCGTGCCTTTGCGCGTCTGCGGCCCGGTTCTGTCGCGGCCATCATGACCCCTTGCTTTTGCCGCTCCCCATCCTCGGCCCTGGCGGGATCAACTCTGGATGACGTCTCGCCATTCGGGATGACGCTCCACCTGGGCCCGGAAAAACGGACATAGCGGAATGATCTTCCAGCCGCCGGATTGCGCCTCGTGAATGGCGTGTTCGGCAAGCGCCTGGCCAACGCCCTTGCCGCGCAGGGCATCGTCCACCTGCGTGTGGTCAATGATGATGAGATGCGGTGAGGCGCGCGAATAGGTCATCTCGCCGAAATGTCCGGCCAGTTCGGCGCGATAGCGTCCGCCGGAACCTGCTTCTTCCTGGATGATCTGCATGGGGCGCACCTTTCCGCTTCCGTCGCTCTGTCTTCATCATGTAGGACGATCAATGCGAATGGCCAGCAAAGCGGGATCGGCGCGCGGCGCCGGCAAATGCCGCGGTTACGCGAAGGCCAGAGGCGTGCTGGCCGATCAGACGGTCACGCAAGGGGACCGAAGGCGGGGCAGGGCACAGGACCCAGGGGACAAGACCAGGGGACAAGACCGAGGGACAAGACCAAGGGACAGGACCGAAAGACGGGATCAACAGACCGGAAGGGGATCGAGACGTGCAGACCTGGCGAAGCCTTCTGATACCGGTGGCCTCATTGTGTCTGCTGCTTGGCCTCGTCTTGCCGATCATGCGGGTTGAGCGGCTCTATTTCTTCTCGCAGACGCCGTCGATCATCGATCTCCTGCTGGGGCTGGTATCGGATGGGCAATGGGGATTGGCCGTTCTGATCGGCCTGTGCTCGGTGATCTTTCCCGCGCTCAAGCTCTGTCTTCTGGCCTATCGGCACTTTGCCCGGCACAACAGCGGCTATGGGGAAAGCAGCGGGGAGAACATCGAGGAACGCAGCGGGGGGCGTGTCCGGGAAGGAGATCGTGCGGGCGATCTTGTCGCCCGCATTCTGCCGCATCTGTCAAAGTGGTCTATGATTGACGTGATGCTGGTGGCTCTGTTCGTCTTTGCCGCCAAAAGCAGCGGCCTGGCCGTGGCGATCGCCATGCCGGGCCTCTGGTTCTACGCGGCCTCCGCCATTCTCGTCGGCTTGCTGGTGCCGCCATCAGGCGAAACCGGCTCGCACACGCGACGAGATCACTGAACAGGGTCGTAGTGCAAAGATCCCCTCCTGGCTGGAAACGGGGATTTTTGCACTCGGATCCGGTCCTTGCCTTGGCGCGGCGGTTTTGTAAGCCTTAGTGGCGATATTGCTGGATGCGCGTTGTCCTCAGGCCGGCCAGGCCGTGATCATTGATGGAGGACTGCCAGGACAGGAATTCTTCGACAGTCAGCGTATAGCGCTCACAGGCTTCCTCAAGGCTCAGCAGGCCACCGCGTACCGCTGCAACCACTTCTGCCTTGCGGCGGATAACCCAGCGGCGCGTATTGGCCGGCGGGAGGTCCGCAATAGTCAGCGGGCTGCCATCGGGGCCGATGACATATTTCACTCGAGGGCGGATCATTTCGGTCATTGGACTCTCTACACTACACAAGACCACGTAGAGCACCGTAGCCGCTCAGCTTTAACAATTACCTAAACGGGAACATCGCTTTAGAGACGTTTTCTGAGGCTTGTGGCGGGTGTTTGCAGCATGCGAGGGAATTTTCGGCACGGAGAAAGCCGGGGCAAAAGCCGCACCGCGGATGGGCCGCCGGCCTTTTCAGACCTCGCGGCCGGCCCGCTTGCGGAGGCGTGCCGGGGCAGCTTTCGGCTTTGAAAAAACCGGATCTTTTTACAGCCGTGCCAGCGAAAGCTGCGTGGCTCCGGCGCCCTCTTCGATCCGGGCCGTTCCGCCATGCTGGAAGCTGAGGCTATCGCCGGAATAGAGCGGGAAAAGCCCGGCGGCGCTCAGCGTCTGCAGCGCGGCTGCACCCTTCAGCACCAGGAGCGGCGTTGCACTATTGCGCAGCAGAGCAAGCGAAAAGCCGGCCGGCGCGCCGGCGGTGATCATCACCGAGAGAAAGTAAAGGCCGTCCGCCGGAATGGTCAGCAGCCGCCCGCCGGCGGCAAGCACCGCTCCCAGCGCCACGCCGCCCTGTTCCAACGACAAAGTGGAAAAGCCGGTCTCGGCTCCGGCAGCCGGCATCGTGGTGCCGCTGTCCCGATGGGCACGGGCGGCCGGCCGGTTCGGCGTTGTCACGCGGCCCTTGCCGTCGATCTGCAAGCCGGTGGCCCAGGCGCCGCCATCACCGCTGACCTTGACGGCGAAAGCGTCGTCTCCGGCCAGCCCCATTTCCGCCCGGCCGGACCAGTTCGACTGGAAGAGAAGCGAGGCAGTGTCGCGCGGGCCGGCTTTGTTGATCTTCAGCTGATGGCCGGCGCCGTCATGGGTGAGCAGCGTGGCCGGCGCGGCAATCGCCAGGCGATTGGTCGCATCGGCCGCCGTGCCGATCCCCAGGCGGGAGGGCGTCAGCACATCGGGCAGGGCGGGGCGCTCCCAGCCCTTGCCGGTAAATACCTTCACCGCAGAGGCATCCTTGAACCAGGCGAGAAAGCCGACCGTCGGCATGAGGAAATGCCAGGCGCCATCCTCGAAGCAGGCAATGCTTCCCGCCCTGCCGCTCCACGCGCCGGATGCGGCGCCGCTGACGGCAAAGCGCTGGCCCGCCAGAGGGTCTGCCGGCGCAACCGCGCCCTCATATTCCAGCACCATCTGGATGAGGCGGTCCAGCATGACCAGCGCTTCGTTATGGGTGACATGCTTCTGCGCCTGCGAGGGAAGGATAAAGGGAAGATGGAGATTGGCGGTCGCATCGGTCATCGGTGGCGCTCCATGAGGATTGTCTGCCGCCATCTTAGGAGATGGCGCGAGGGCGGGGACGGCGCGCCAGCTAACGGTCTGACTCTCTAAGGAGCGAAAGGCTTTTCATCCTCGCCGGCAGCCTCATGGCCGCCGCCCGGCAGCCTGTGGCGCGACCGCCACGATGATCCGCCTTCCACTCCTTGCGGCGCCCCCATGCTGCAGCTTGCGGCGCAATCGGACTTGTCCTTTATGCGGCATGTGCGAATGTGGGCCCGATTGTTCCAGGAAATTCGCATGCGGTATTCGGCCTTCGACATCATCAAGAACGCGCTCACCGGCAACCGGCACTGGAAGCCTGCCTGGCGGGAGCCGCAGCCGAAACCGCATTATGATGTGATCATTGTCGGCGGCGGCGGACACGGGCTTGCCACGGCCTATTATCTTGCAAGGGAATTCGGCGTGACGAATGTGGCGGTGATCGAGAAATCCTATCTCGGCTCCGGCAATGTCGGCCGCAACACCACCATCATCCGCTCCAATTACCTGCTGGACGGCAATGAACCCTTCTACGAATTCTCCATGAAGCTCTGGGAGGGTCTGGAACAGGACTTCAACTTCAATGCCATGGTCTCGCAGCGCGGCATGGTGAACCTGTTCCATTCCGACGGCCAGCGCGACAGCTATGCCCGGCGCGGCAATGGCATGCGCATGCATGGGGTGGATGCCGAATTGCTCGATCGCGACGCGGTGCGGCGGATGATGCCCTTCCTGAACTTCGACCATGCGCGGTTTCCCATTCTCGGCGGCCTTTACCAGAAGCGCGCCGGCACGGTGCGGCACGATGCCGTTGCCTGGGGCTATGCGCGCGGTGCCGACAGCCGTGGCGTCGACCTGATCCAGCATTGCGAGCTGACCGGGATCGTGCGCGATGCGGCGGGGCGGGTGACGGGGATCGAAACCTCGAAAGGGTTCATCGGCTGCGGCAAGCTGGCGCTCGCCACGGCAGGCCACAGTTCCATTACCGCCAAGATGGCCGGGCTTGACCTGCCGATCGAGACGCATGTGCTCCAGGCCTTCGTCTCGGAAGGCCTAAAGCCGGTCATTCCCCACGTCATCACCTATGGCGCCGGCCATTTCTATATTTCCCAGTCGGACAAAGGCGGCTTGGTCTTCGGAGCGGATATCGACTATTATTCCTCCTATGCCCAGCGCGGCAATCTGGCGATGGTGGAGCATACGGTCGAGGAGGGCGTCTCGCTGATCCCCGGCCTGTCGCGCGCCAGGGTCCTGCGGGCCTGGGGCGGGGTCATGGACATGTCGATGGATGGCTCGCCGATCATCGACCGGACGCCCATCGAAAACCTCTACCTGAATTGCGGCTGGTGCTATGGCGGCTTCAAGGCGACGCCAGCATCCGGCTTCTGCTTTGCCCATCTGATCGCCAGAGACGAGCCGCATTACACGGCGCGTCTGCTGCGCCTCGACCGTTTCCAGCGCGGCTTCGTGGTGGATGAAGGCGGCAAGGGGCCGCAGCCCAACCTGCACTGAAGAGACCGAAGACCATCATGGCCAGCCTGATTACCTGCCCCCATTGCGGGGTCCGCCCCAGGGAAGAATTCTCGATCCGCGGCGATGCGGTTCCGCAGCGGCCGGCGGCCAATGCCGCGGATGAGGCATGGCATGCCTATGTCTATCTGCGCGACAATCCAAAAGGGCTCATCCGCGAATTCTGGCACCATGGCGCGGGCTGCCGGCGCTTTCTGGTCGTCGAGCGCGACAATGAAAGCCATGCCGTCTTTCGCGTCGTCGATGCTGCCGAAGATGCGCGCAGTCGAAAGGGAGAGGCGGCATAATGGGATCGCACCGCCTGGCATCGGGTGGCCTCATTCATCGAGGCCAGGCCCTGTCCTTCACCTTTGACGGCAAGAGCCAAGCCGGCTTCTCGGGCGATACGCTGGCCTCGGCGCTGCTGGCCAATGGCCAGATGCTGATCGGCCGCTCGTTCAAATATCACCGGCCGCGCGGCCTCGTCACCGCCGGCTCGGCGGAGCCGAACGGTCTCGTCAGCATCGGCTCCGGCGCCCGCACGCAGGCCAATACGCGTGCGACCATGGCGGAGCTTCACGAGGGCCTCGTCGCCGAAAGCCAGAACCGCTGGCCCTCGCTTACGATCGACATCGGCGCGATCAACAGCCTGCTGTCGCCCTTCCTGGCGGCCGGCTTCTATTACAAGACCTTCATGTGGCCGGCGTCCTTCTGGGAGAAGGTCTACGAGCCGATCATTCGCCGCGCCGCCGGTCTTGGGCGGCTCGTGACGCAGGCCGATCCCGACCGTTACGAAAAGGCCTGGGCACATTGCGACCTGCTGGTGATCGGCGCCGGGCCGACAGGGCTGATGGCGGCGCTCTCGGCCGGGCGGGCCGGCGCCCGCGTCATTCTGGCCGATGAAGGCTTTCGCTTCGGCGGCTCGCTTCTGTCGGAAGGCGCAGCGATCGGCGGCTTGCCGGCGCCGCAGTTTTCCGATGCGGTGATCGCCGAACTGGCCAGCCTGCCGAATGTCACGCTGATGCGGCGGACCACGGTCTTCGGATGGTATGACGACATGGTGTTCGGTGCCGTCGAGCAGGTGCAGAAACACGTGGCGGAGCCGAACCCGGACCTGCCGGTGGAGCGCCTGTGGCGGATCGTGGCGCGGCGGGCCATTCTCGCCGCCGGAGCCGAGGAGCGGCCGCTGGTCTTCGGCGGCAATGACCGTCCCGGCGTGATGACGGCCGGCGCTGCCCGCAGCTATCTCAATCGCTTTGGCGTTGCGGTGGGGCGCAAGGTGGCGGTGTTCACCACTGGCGGCTCCGGCTACGAGCTTGCCCGCGATCTGCTGGCGGCCGGCGTTGAGGTGACGGCACTGATCGATCCGCGGCCTTCAAGCGCCGATCCGGTGCCCGAGGGGCTGAGGCTCATCCGCGGCGGCATGGTGACGTCGACGAAAGGGCATATGTCGTTGAAGGCCGTCGTGACGGAACGGTCCGGCTATGAGGAGGAGATTGCCTGCGATGCCCTGGCCATGTCCGGCGGCTGGTCGCCTATCGTGCATCTGATGTGCCAGCGCGGCGCAAGACCGGTCTGGTCGGAGGAACGGCAGGCGTTTCTCGCACCCGATGTCGGCGCCGCTTTCGTGCCGGCCGGCGGTGCGGCGGGTCTCCTTTCGCTCGCCGCCTGTCTGAAGGACGGGGCGGAGAGGGCGATCCGGCTTTGCCGCGATCTCGGCTTTGCCGCCCACGAGGCCGATCTGCCGGAGGTCGAGGGCAGTGTCGATCCCGCCTTTTCACCGCTCTGGTATGTGCCGGGCTCGAAAGGCAAGGCCTTCGTCGATTTCCAGAACGACGTGACGGTGGCCGATCTCGGCCTGTCGCAGCGGGAAGGCTATCGGCATGCGGAGATGAGCAAGCGCTATACGACGGCCGGCATGGCCACCGATCAGGGCAAGCTCGGCAATGTCAACACGATCGGCATCATGGCGGGCATGCGCGGCCTGTCGCCGGCACAGATCGGCACCACGACCTATCGTCCCTTCTACACGCCGGTCTCCTTCGGCGCCCTGGCGGGTACGGCCCGGGCCGAGCAGGCGCGGCCGGTGCGCCGCTCGCCCCTGCATGTCTGGGCTGCGAAGAACGGCGCGGCCTTTGTCGAGGCCGGCGCCTGGTACCGCTCCGCCTGGTTTGCCCGCGAGGGCGAAAAGACCTGGCGCGAAAGCGTCGATCGCGAGGTGCGCACGGTGCGGGAAAGCGCCGGTCTCTGCGATGTCTCAACGCTCGGCAAGATCGAAATCTTCGGCAGCGATGCGGCGGAGTTCCTCAACCGCATCTATTGCAACGGCTTCTTGAAATTGCCGGTCGGCAAGGCGCGCTACGGGGTGATGCTGCGCGAGGACGGCATCGTCTTCGACGACGGCACGACCAGCCGGCTGGGTCAGGATCACTATCTGATGACGACCACGACCGGCCATGCCGAAGAGGTGATGACGCATCTGGAATTCGCCGCCCAGGCGCTCTGGCCGGAGCTCCATGTCTGCTGCAGGTCGACGACGGAGCAATGGGCCCAGATGTCGATCGCGGGTCCCAAGGCGCGCATCATCCTGCAGCGGCTGGTGGAGGCCGATCTGTCCAATGCCGCCTTTCCGGTGCTTTCCGCGCGTGCGGTGACATTGAAAGGCGGGCTTGGCGCGCGCCTGTTCCGCATCTCCTTTTCCGGCGAACTGGCCTATGAACTGGCGGTGCCGGCCGGCTTTGGCGAGGCGGTGGCGGATGCCGTGATGCAGGCCGGCTACGAGGAGGGGATCTGCGCCTATGGTGTCGAGGCGCTCAACGTGCTGCGCATCGAGAAGGGCCATGTGACGCACAGCGAATTCGACGGTCGCACGACGGCCGACGATGTCGGGCTTGGCCGGATGATGGCCATGCAGAAGCCGGACTTCATCGGCAAGCGTCTCTCCACCCGATTCGGACTGACGGCCGCAGACCGGCTGCAGATGGTGGGCCTGATGCCGATCGAGGCGGATGGCGAGATGAAAGCCGGCGCACATCTCCTGAAGGAACATGCCAAGCCCTCGATGACCAACGACCAGGGCTTCGTTTCCTCCGCCTGCTATTCGCCGACGCTGAACCGGTTCATCGCGCTCGCCATGCTGAAATCCGGACGCGAGCGCTATGGCGAGAAGATCCTCGTCTGGGATCCCTTGCGCGGCAGCGAGGTCCTGGCGGAAGTCTGCCCGCCGGTCTTCGTCGATCCCGACAATCTGAAGCTTCAGGCGTGAGGGCCCTTCGATGACCCTATCATCCTTCGCAAACCGGCACGTCTTGGAAGATCACATCACCGGCTTCGAGACGCGGCCGAACGCCAATCATCTGAGCGTCCTGCGCGGTGCGGCGATCGTCTCGGTCCTCGCCCATCCCAGCGATGCGCAGCGTGTTTTTGAGGCGCTCGACCGGACGGGCGAACCATCTATCCGCAATTGCGGCCCGGCGGAATGGCTGATCGTGTCGCAGTCGGTCGCGCCGGAAATCCTGCTGCGGCAGCTGCGCGAGGTCACGGGCGCCTTTGCCCTCGACCAGAGTGACGGCTGCGTGCTGATGCAGATGGCCGGGCCGAATATGCGCCAGATCCTGGCAAAATGCGTCGGCATCGACCTGCACCGGGACGTCTTCGCGCTCGGTGCTTCGGCCAATATGGCGATCGCCCAGGTCTCCGGCAATCTTGCCCGCACCGGCGAGGATGTCTTCGAGATCATCGTGCCGCGTTCCTATGCCGGCTTCGTCTTCGAGGAAATCCGGGAAATGGGCCGCGAATTTGCGCTGACCGCGGCCTTTGCCGAACCCTGAGCGGTTCAGGAGATCGACAGGATCTCCAGTTCGTGGCCGGCGACCGCGACGATGTCGCCGACCGTCTTGCCCATCAAGGCGCGGGCCACCGGCGCCACATAGGCGATGCGGCCTGCCTTCGGATCGGCCTCGTCCTCGCCGACAATGCGATAGGTCTCGATGCGGCCGTCCTCCCGTTCGAACCGCACCGTGGCTCCGAAGACGACGCTCTGCTGCTGATCCGGATCGGGCCGCAGATCGGCCGTGCGCAGACGCTCCACCAGATAGCGGATATCGCGGGCCGGACCGGCCTGCTGGCGTCGGCGCTCGTTGACGTCCTCCTCCGCCATGGCCTGTTCGAAGGCGGCCCGGGCGCGCGCCAGATCCTGTTCCAATGCCGCAAGCCCGGCGGCGGTGACGAGATTGGCATGCGGTGAAACCGGGCGGTCCGGCAGAATGGTCTCGGCCGCCGTCTCGGCACTTTCTTCCTTGGTAAATGCGACGCTCAAGGATGAGGCTCCCTGTCTGTTGGTTGCCCGAAGGGTACACCCGGCCGCAGCGCAGGGGAAGGCGCCGGCGAGCGGGAGGGAAAAGGGGAGGCGACGGCGCGGCAGGCAGGCGGCTGGGCGGCGCGCGGTTCCACAAAGGATTTTCGGCATCAGTCCATTTGCACTGCGATTTCATGGTTTTGGCAAAATCCTGAAAGTCCTGCGCCGGATTTTTGGTCATTTCATGCTGCTTTTCCAGCTTTTCTGGTCGGTTTCTCGGCCGTTTTCATACCGGCTGGGGGTAATTGGCCGCAGGGCAGAATTCTGACTTTCCTTTTTTTGCGAAAGCAGTATGAAATTTATAAAAGCGAAGAACCCGTAAGGGCCAAACATACAAGAGGCGCGACCGCTCTACCTGCGAATTGTGCCCGGGGGAAAATTGAATGGAGTATTTCATCCAGCAGCTCCTGAACGGGCTGACTCTTGGATCCATCTATGGCTTGATCGCAATCGGCTATACGATGGTCTACGGCATTATCGGCATGATCAATTTCGCCCATGGCGACATTTTCATGCTGGGTGGCTTTGCAGCCCTGATCGCCTTTCTTGTCCTGACCTCCTTTGTCGCCGGCGTGCCGGTTGCGCTGGCGCTTCTGATCATGATGGTGGTTGCCATGCTGGTCACAAGCCTGTGGAACTGGACGATCGAGCGGGTTGCCTACCGGCCGCTGCGCGGTTCCTTCAGGCTTGCGCCGCTGATCACAGCCATCGGCATGTCGATCGTCCTGTCGAACTTCATCCAGGTCACGCAGGGCCCGCGCAACAAGCCGATCCCGCCGCTGATCAACGATGTCTATCATTTCGGCGCCGTCACCGTGTCACTGAAGCAGATGGTGATCGTCGTCGTGACGGCCGTGCTGCTGAGCATCTTCTGGTACATCGTCAACAAGACGCCGCTTGGCCGGGCGCAGCGCGCCACCGAGCAGGACCGCAAGATGGCGGCGCTGCTCGGCGTCGATGTCGACCGGACGATTTCCATCACCTTCATCATGGGTGCCGCTCTCGCCGCGGTCGCCGGCACGATGTACCTGATGTATTACGGCGTCGCCTCCTTTGCCGACGGCTTCATCCCCGGCGTCAAGGCCTTCACGGCGGCGGTTCTCGGCGGCATCGGCTCGCTGCCGGGTGCGGTCCTCGGCGGTCTTCTGATCGGCCTCATCGAGTCGCTCTGGTCGGCCTATTTCTCCATCGCCTACAAGGATGTGGCAACTTTTGCCATTCTTGCCTTCGTCTTGATCTTCAAGCCGACCGGCATTCTCGGGCGTCCCGAAGTGGAGAAGGTGTAACTCCATGTCCAATTCGAATATTTCTAGAAACGATGCGGCTGAGGGCGTGATGGCCCGGGCCGTGAAAGAGGGACTGCTTGCCGGCGTCCTGGCATTCGGCATGTTCCTCCTCTATGTCGGCATCGAGACCTATCAGAACATCGACAATGCCCTCGTCTGGCGCACCCGCTGGGGTCTCCTGGCCGTTTTCGTCGTCGTCGCCGCGGTCGGCCGCTTCGCGGTGGTGGGCTTCATCAAGCCGAAGCTCGACCGGCGCAAGCTGGCCAAGGCGAAGGCCGGCATTCCCGAAGTTTCCGAGGACAAGGGCTTCTTTCATCGGAATTTCCTGAAGATCGCCATGCTGGCCCTGGTGCTCTATCCGCCGATCGTCGTCTCGCTCTACGGCGTCCAGGGCTCGCTGAAATTCGTCGACAATTTCGGCATCCAGATCCTCATCTATGTCATGCTCGCCTGGGGCCTCAATGTCGTGGTCGGCCTGGCCGGCCTGCTGGACCTCGGCTACGTCGCCTTCTATGCCGTGGGTGCCTATTCCTACGCGCTCCTGTCGGATACGTTCGGCCTGTCCTTCTGGCTGCTTCTGCCGCTGGCGGGCATATTGGCAGCCTTCTGGGGGATTATTCTCGGCTTCCCGGTTCTGCGGCTGCGCGGCGACTACCTGGCCATCGTGACGCTGGCCTTCGGCGAAATCATCCGTCTGGTCTTGATGAACTGGTCGGAAGTGACCGGCGGAACGGCCGGCATTTCCGGCATTGCCAAGGCCTCCATCTTCGGCATCTGGTCCTTCGATGTCGGCGCCTCCAACAATTTCGCCAAGGCCTTCAGCCTGCCGATGTCCTCGGCCTATTACAAGATCTTCCTCTTCTACGTCATTCTGGCGCTCTGCCTGATCACCGCCTATGTCACGATCAAGCTGCGCCGGATGCCGATCGGACGCGCCTGGGAGGCGCTGCGCGAGGATGAGATCGCCTGCCGCTCGCTCGGCATCGATACGGTCAAGACCAAGCTGACGGCCTTTGCCATCGGCGCGATGTTCGGCGGCTTTGCCGGGTCCTTCTTCGCCGCACGCCAGGGCTTCGTCTCGCCGGAAAGCTTCGTCTTCCTGGAATCGGCCGTCATCCTGGCCATTGTCGTGCTGGGCGGCATGGGTTCGCTGACCGGCATCGCCATTGCCGCGGTGGTGATGGTGGGCGGCACGGAACTTCTGCGTGAGATGGAATTCCTGAAGCATATCTTCGGCGAGGATTTCACGCCCGAGCTCTACCGCATGCTGCTCTTCGGCATGGCCATGGTTGCCGTCATGCTGTTCAAGCCGCGCGGCTTCGTCGGCTCGCGCGAACCGACAGCCTTCCTCAAGGAGCGCAAGGCCGTCTCCGGAAGCTTTACCAAGGAGGGTCACGGCTGATGACCTCCGGAAACACCACGATGACACGCGATACCATTTTGAAGGTCGAGCATCTGTCGATGCGCTTTGGCGGGCTGATGGCGATCAACGATCTGTCGCTGGAGGCCAAGCGCGGTCATATCACCGCCCTGATCGGTCCCAATGGCGCCGGCAAGACGACCGTCTTCAACTGCATCACCGGCTTCTACAAGCCGACCATGGGCATGATCACGCTCAACCAGAAGAACGGCGAGCAGATCCTGCTCGAGCGGCTCTCGGATTTCGAGATCACCAAGAAGGCGAAGGTCGCCCGCACCTTCCAGAACATCCGGCTGTTTTCCGGCCTGACGGTTCTCGAAAACCTCCTGGTTGCGCAGCACAACAAGCTGATGAAGGCGTCCGGCTATACGGTGATGGGCCTGCTGGGGCTCGGCTCCTACAAGCGCGAGGCCGATGCCGCCATCGAGCTTGCCCGGCAATGGCTGGTGAAGGCGGATCTGATGGATCGCGCCGACGACCCGGCGGGCGATCTGCCCTATGGGGCGCAGCGGCGCCTGGAAATTGCGCGCGCCATGTGCACCGAACCGGAGCTTCTGTGCCTGGACGAGCCGGCGGCCGGCCTCAATCCGCGGGAATCGCTTGCCCTCAACACGATGCTGAACAGCATTCGCGACGAGACCGGCACATCCATCCTGTTGATCGAGCATGACATGTCGGTGGTGATGGAGATCTCCGATCACGTCATCGTCCTCGAATACGGGCAGAAGATCTCCGACGGCACGCCCGATCACGTCAAGAATGATCCCAAGGTCATCGCCGCTTATCTGGGCGTCGACGACGACGAGCTGGAAGTAGTCATGCATGAGGAACTCGACGGGGGATCGCACTGATGGCCGTCACCGCTAATCCCACCGCCGAAGCCCTTCTGACGGTCAGCGGCGTCGAAACCTATTACGGCAGCATCCGCGCATTGGCGGGCGTCGACGTGCATGTCAACAAGGGCGAGATCGTCAGCCTCATCGGCGCCAATGGCGCCGGCAAGTCGACGCTGATGATGACGATCTGCGGCAGCCCGCAGGCTCGCCACGGCACCGTCGTCTTCGACGGGACCGACATCACCAAGATGCCGACGCATCTCATTGCCCGCCGCCGCATCGCCCAATCGCCCGAGGGGCGGCGGATCTTCCCGCGCATGTCCGTCTATGAAAACCTCCAGATGGGCGCCGGCCTCGACAATCTGAAATATTTCAACGAGGACGTCGAAAAGATCTTCACGCTGTTTCCGCGGCTGAAGGAGCGCCAGAGCCAGCGCGGCGGCACGCTTTCGGGCGGCGAGCAGCAGATGCTGTCGATCGGCCGGGCGCTGATGGCGCGGCCGAAGCTGCTTCTGCTGGACGAGCCTTCGCTCGGCCTCGCACCTTTGATCGTCAAGCAGATCTTCGAAGCCATCAAGGTTCTGAACGAGACCGAGGGGCTGACCGTGTTTCTGGTGGAGCAGAACGCCTTTGCGGCGCTGAAGCTGTCGCACCGCGCCTATGTCATGGTCAACGGCAAGGTGACGATGAGCGGTTCGGGGCGCGAGCTTCTCGCCAATCCCGAAGTGCGGGCCGCCTACCTCGAAGGCGGACGGCATTGAGCGCGGCATCAGGGAGAGTGTGACATGCAGGGACTTTTCTTCGAAACCGATACCGGCGCGCGCTACGTGCTGCGCTTCCTCGTGCTGCTTCTGGGCCTGTGGACGGCCTGGCGCACCGGCCGCGCCGTGGCCGAGAGCTGGAAGGACCTGCCGCTCCTGGCCGCCTATGTGCTCTTGCTCGGCGTCCTGATGCGCTTCCTCCATTACGCCCTGTTCCAGGGCCCCTTCCTGGCGCCTGGCTATTACCTGCTGGATGTCGTGCTTCTCGCCGTCCTCGCCTATGCCGGCTTCCGGCAGCGCCGGACGCGGCAGATGGTCGATAACTACTATTGGCTCTACGAGAGAACAGGCACGTTTTCCTGGAAGAAGAGGAATTGACAGTCTGAGATTTTCGGCCTCAGACTGCGCATAGAACAAGAAGAGTTACCGGCGCAGGGGTGGTGGGTCTTGCGCTCGGTTCCATACCGACCCGCTCAAAAAACTGGGAGTAACATTATGAAGAAGTCTCTTCTCTCAGCAGTCGCGCTGACCGCCGTCATGGCCTTCAGCGGTACTGCCTGGGCCGATATCCTCGTCGGCGTTGCCGGTCCGCTCACCGGCCCCAACGCGGCCTTCGGCGCACAGCTCCAGAAGGGGGCTGAACAGGCTGCTGCCGATATCAATGCGGCCGGCGGCATCAATGGCGAACAGATCAAGATCGTGCTCGGCGACGACGTGTCGGATCCGAAGCAGGGCGTGTCCGTCGCCAACAAGTTCGTGGCGGACGGCGTGAAATTCGTGGTCGGCCACTTCAACTCGTCGGTCTCGATCCCGGCTTCCGACGTCTATGCGGAAAACGGCATCGTCCAGATCACGCCGGCTTCGACCAACCCGACCTATACCGAGCGCGGCCTGTGGAACACCTTCCGCACCTGCGGCCGTGACGACCAGCAGGGTGCGGTTGCCGGCCAGTATATTTCGGAAAAGTTCAAGGGCATTCCGGTTGCCGTCATCCATGACAAGACCACCTACGGTCAGGGTCTTGCAGACGAAACCAAGAAGGCCATGAACAAGCTCGGCGTCAAGGAAGTCATCTACGAAGGCATCACCGTCGGCGACAAGGACTTCTCGGCTCTCATCTCCAAGATGAAGAATGCCGGCGTCGGCGTCGTCTATTTCGGCGGCCTGCATACCGAAGCCGGTCTCCTGATGCGCCAGATGGCCGACCAGGGCGTGAAGGCACCTCTGATGTCCGGCGACGGCATCACCTCCAACGAACTGGCATCGATTGCCGGCGACGCCGTCAACGGCACGCTGATGACCTTCCCGCCGGATCCGCGCACCAACCCGTCCGCCAAGGACCTGGTCGAGAAGTTCCGCAAGAACGGCTTCGAGCCGGAAGCCTATACGCTCTACTCCTATGCCGCGATGCAGATCTTCGCTGACGCCGCCAAGGCTGCCGGCAGCAATGATCCGCAGGCCGTGGCCGAAGCCATGAAGGCCAAGGGTCCGTTCAAGACCGCGATCGGCGATATCGGCTTCGATGCCAAGGGCGACATCACCCGTCCGGACTACGTCATGTACGAGTGGAAGAAGGGTACCGACGGCAAGTACAGCTACTTCCAGATGTAAGATCCGTTCGGATCTCGATCACCGCATGCAAGGGAGCCCGGTTCGCGCCGGGCTCTTTTTTTCGAGCATGGTTATGGCCTTCGCAAGGATTCCAAACCCGCCTTTTGCGACAGGATCGGCCGTTGCAAAGCCCCGTGAATTCAGCCCATACTCCTGCAGTTTCGCATCGGGAAAGGCCCGCGGGGGCGGGTTCATTGAGGGGCTGCGCCATGTCGATCAGAGTGCCTGTCTTCCTGATTCTTCTCTTGTCCGGGCTGGCCGGCCTGGCCGGGCTGGCCGGTTGCTCCCAGGTGGCGCAAAAGGCGGAGGCCGCGGCCAACCGCTCCTTCACCAGCTATGCATTGGGTAGACCCTATGCGGAGGTTGCCAGCATCGGCACCTCGCCGCTGGAGCGGCTTTCCGGCAGCGACCGCGCCACATTCGGCCCCTTGCTCGGCGCCACGCGGCTGGCCAATGGCATGACCATCTATCGCCACATGGCACCCTCCGCCCGCACCGAGACCGGCACGGATTTCGCCGGGCTGGTCGGCACGTCCTCGGTCAGGAGCAATAATCGGCTGTCCTATTTCCTGGTCGGGCCGGATGGAATCGTGCGTGACTGGGCAACCGGTTCGGTTCCCGGAGATGCCAGCAGTTGCATCACCTATATCGGCGGCATCATTGAACGCTGCTCGGACCTGATGCAGTACGAGGCCTCGCTGACGCTCTACGATGCACGGGTGCAGACGAAGGACGGACGGCCGATCTCAGCCTGGGGCGAGCCGTTGCCTACGGCCGGCCAGGCCATCGCCGCCGGGATGCCGCGCCGTTAGAGCATCGTGCGAAAACGTGGGAGCGGGTTATCGCCCGACGCCATAGGCGCCCGACGCTAAAGACGTCCGGCGCTAGAGATTGAGCCGAGCTGCGCCAGCAGCCAGTCGGCGCGCTCCGCCACACCGGCTTTCGGAAGGAATGCCAGCCTGTAGCCAAGCCGCGGATAGAGATCGACAAGCCGATCATATTCCAGGAGCGCATCGGCAAGATCATGCCGGCGCTCCTCGTCGGCGGCGTAGATCTGCGGCCAGGGGGGCGTCAGAAAAACGGTACTATGCGAAGGGTATTGCCGGCAGATATCAAGGGCCGAATCATCGCCCGTCGCGTGCTGCAGGGCGGCGGCGGCGTCGATAATGCCGCGGTCGAAGAAGGTCCAGTCACCGTCCGGCGGGAG
The DNA here is from genome assembly GCF_030435705.1 of Rhizobium sp. SSA_523. Lineage (NCBI taxonomy): Bacteria > Pseudomonadati > Pseudomonadota > Alphaproteobacteria > Hyphomicrobiales > Rhizobiaceae > Affinirhizobium > Affinirhizobium gouqiense. The sequence goes on along the minus strand of NZ_CP129382.1, from coordinate 1,822,659 downwards.
GCCCTTTCGGTCGGCGATGGAAAGCGCAAGCGCACGCCGTGCGAAGGCGGCGAGGTCTGTCCAAGGCAGCGCCGTGCCGCCCGCCGCCTGCTCCTGCGCCACGATGCGCCGTCCCGGTTCGGCAACGGTTCGAAAGCCGCGGCGCTGCAATTCCGAGAGAAGGGTGGATTTTCCGCCGCCGGAGCAGCCGGAGAGAATGACAAAGCGATTCATGATCTGTCTTTCGATGGTGCGTGGTCGCGGTCCGCCGGGCCGGAGCGGATCGGTGCAAAGGGGGATGGCCGTGGCTTCCCCTTGTCGCGTTCTGCGACTATGCCTCGTGCAGCACGGCGGCGGCCTTCACCGCAGCGGAGGCGCGATTCTCCACGCCGAGCTTCACATAGATCTGCTCCAGGTGCTTGTTGACCGTGCGCGAGGAGAGTCCCAGAATATCGCCGATATCCTTGTTCGATTTGCCTTTGGCAATCCACAGCAGGACTTCGGATTCCCGCGCCGTCAGGGAAAAATGTTCTCGCAGCGCCGCATCGCCGGCCCGGGCACCGGCGGCCGTGACGCGGAAAAGATATTCATCGGCGCCGATGGCTCCGAGATAGGAAAATTGCAGCGCCGCCTGCACCCCGTCCCGGGTGAAGGCGAAGGCTGCGTCGCGGGAAAAGTTCGGCCGGTCGCGCTCGGCCATCCAGGCGGCGATCTGCCGCGAGACCTGGTCCAGCGCATCCTCGGCGCCGACGGCAGAGTGGATCAGCCGGGTCGCCTGCGGTGTCGACCATTGCAGGGCGCCGCTGCCTCTGACGGCCAGAAGATGGCGGCCGGCGGCGTCCAGCGCCACGCGGGCGCTCTGGGTCGAGCGGGCATTGGACAGATGCACGCGGATGCGGGCGCGCAATTCGTCGATATTGATGGGCTTGGTCAGGTAGTCCACGCCGCCCGACTCCAGCGCATGCACCACGTGCGCGGTCTCGGTCAGCCCGGTCATGAAGATCACCGGAACCTGGGAGACGGCGGGATTGGCCTTCAGCCTGCGGCAGGTCTCGAAGCCATCCATGGCCGGCATGACGGCATCCAGCAGGATGAGATCGGGGGTGATGCGGTCGATGATGTTGAGCGCCGACTGGCCGGAGGTTGCGATCAGCACGGAAAGGCCGGAGGCCTCCAGTGTTTCGGTCAGGAAGCCGAGCGCTTCGGGACTGTCGTCCACCAGAAGCACGATGTCGCGGGGCTTTGCCAGGTCAGACATCGTCAGCCGTCCTCTTCTTGTCCGCGAATCCTTCGAGGAATGTCCTATAGCCTGTCATGTCGAAAGCTTGAACATAGCGCCCCGCCGCTTCGACGAAAGCAGCATTTCGCGGCTCGCGCGCCAGCTCCGCCAGCTTGGCCTCGATGCCGCGGATATAGCCGATCTCGCACAGGTCGATCAGATCCTGAACATGGCGGGCGCCGGGAGTGGCAAGGGCAGGCCCTGCCGAGGCCGGCGCAGACGATACGGGCGGCTGCCGCTCCCCTTCGTGAATCCAGGAAAGGCCGAGATGAACGGCCAGCTTGTCAGAAAGCTGGCGGATGTCGACCGGCTTCGACAGCATGTCGGTGTGTCCGTCGCCGGCCCCCGCCGCGGAGGCGCCATCGCCGATATTGGCCGACAGCATCAGGATGGGCGCCGTCTGCCCGCTTGCGCGCAGCCTTTCCACCAATTGCCAGCCGCTCATGCCGGGCATGCGGATATCGACGAGGAAGAGGTCCGGCTTCACGCCCTCGATCAGGGTCAGGCAGTCGGGTCCGTCCTTTGCCGTCAGCACGACGAAATCCATCGGGGTCAAAACCTCGCGCATCAGGTCGCGATGGTCTTCATTGTCGTCGACCACGACAAGGGTGCGCCGGACGCCGGTATAGGCGACGATGCGCCTTTGCGCTGCCGGCAGGGTGCTGGTGCGGTCGATGGCCGACAGCAGCAGCCGCACCTTGAAGACCGAACCCTCGTCCTTCCGGCTTGAGACGGAGATTTCGCCGCCCATCGTATTGGTGAGTAGTCTGGTAATGGTCAGGCCCAGGCCAAGGCCCGGCATGGGACGCACGTGATCTGCATCGCCGCGTTGGAACGGTTCGAAAATCCGGCCGAGATCCTTTTCCGCAATGCCGCGGCCGGTATCTTCGATGGTGAAGGTGGCGACCTGGCTGCGATAGGTGAGGGCGAAGCGGACATGCCCGGCCTCGGTGAACTTGATGGCATTCGACAGGAGATTGACCAGGATCTGCCGCAGCCGCTTCTCGTCGCTGCGCACGTAATGTGGCAGGTTCTTGGCCCGCTCGTGGATGAAGTCGAGCCCCTTGGCCTGGGCCTGCGGGCGGACCATGTCGATGATCTGGTCCAGGAAATCATGGATGTTGATCTCGTTGGAATAGACCTGCAGCTTGCCGGCCTCGATCTTGGAAATGTCGAGCAAGCCGTCGATCAGGCCGGACAGGTGGTCGGCCGAGCGGCGGATCACTTTGATGGCCGATTGGCGCGGCGGCGGAATGGTCTCGTCGCGCTCCAGGATCTGCGCATAGCCGAGAACCGCATTCAGGGGCGTGCGCAGCTCATGGCTCAATCCCACGACATAGCGGCTCTTGGCGCGATTGGCGGCTTCGGCAACCTCCTTCGCCTTCTGCAAGGCGGTGTCGGTTTTCTTGTGGGCGGCGATTTCCTTCAGGAGCAGCGTGTTCTGGCGCGAGGATTCCTCTTCCGCCACGACGCGGCTGTCATGCGCCAGCACATAGAACCAGGAGACGATGCCGGCAATGATGGCGAAGACGAAGAAGACGATGAGGATGGTGCGATCGATAACCGCCGCATTGGCGGGCGCCGCCTGACCGACATGATAGGCGATCAGCGCCAGGATCGCGCCGATCACCGAGACCGATAGGAGGGCCGTCAGCGCATAGCGCCCGAGCCGCGTCATCAGCCGGTCGATGATGCGGTCGGACAGGAAGCTGCGCGCCACGCTGCCGATCTGCGCCGTCATCTGCGCCTGCGGCTTGCACATGTCATGGCAGCGGCTGTCGAGCGAGCAGCAGAGCGAACAGATCGGGGCCGCATAGGCCGGACACCAGGCCATGTCTTCCGGCTCGAAAGGATGCTCGCAGATCGAGCAGGTGATCGACGTCTGGTTCTTCCAGGCGGCCCGCGGCTTGCGGGCAAGATAATAGCGGCCCCGCGTGGCGGAGGCGATCAGCGGCGACAGCAGGAAGGCCGAAAGGGTCAGATACGTGGCGAGCGAGGCCGCCAGAGGCCCGAAGATGCCGACATGGGCCATCAGCGAAATCCCGGCCGAGCCCGCCATGGCGCCGAGCCCGACAGGGTTCAGATCGTAAAGATGGGCCCGCTTGAACTCGATGCCGGGCGGCGAGAGGCCGAGGGGCTTGTTGATGAAGAGATCGGCGGAGATCGTCGCCAGCCAGGACATGGCGATGATGGAAAAGATGCTGAGCGTCGCCTCCAGCAGGCGATAGATGCCGAGTTCCATCAAGAGAAGCGCGATGGCCACATTGAAGATCAGCCAGACGACGCGGCCCGGATGGCTGTGGGTGAGGCGGGAAAAGAAATTCGACCAGGCGAGCGACCCCGCATAGGCGTTCATGACGTTGATCTTCAGCTGCGAGACGACGACGAAGGCCGCCATCAACAGCAGCGCCGCCGTCTGGTTGGGAATCATGTAGCCGAAGGCGGTGAGATACATATGTGCAGGATCGGCCGCCTCGCGCGCCGGAAGACCCGTCGAGAGCACGAGGACGGCAAGGAAGGAGCCGGCCAGAAGCTTCGGCACGCCCACCACCACCCAGCCCGGCCCCGCCAGGAAGACGGCAAGGCGGTGACGCCATTTCCGCTGCCCCTCCGGCGGCAGGAAGCGCAGGAAATCCACCTGTTCGCCGATCTGCGGCATCAGCGCCAGGATGACGGCGGAGGCGGCGCCGAATTCGACGATGTCGAACGGGGCCGCCTGGCCGGCATGGGCATTGGAATGGTTGATGCCGGCAAAGCTGCGCCAGAGCTCGAACTTGTCGAAATCGACGAAGGCGATGAAGAGGAAGGGCAGGACGTTGAGCACGATCCAGAAGGGCTGGGTGATCAGCTGGAAGCGCGAGATCAGCTGCACGCCGTAGATCACCAGCGGAATGACGACAACCGCGCTGATCATGTAGCCGAGCCAGGGCGGTATGCCGAGGGCCAGTTCCAGCGCCGCCGTCATGATCGAGGCCTCGATGGCAAACAGCATGAAGGTGAAGCTGGCATAGATCAGCGAGGTGATCGTCGAGCCGATATAGCCGAAGCTGGCGCCACGGGTCAGGAGATCGATGTCCACGCCATGGCGAATGGCATAGCGGCTGATCGGCAGGCCGACGACGAGCATGACCAGCGCCGCGGTGATGATGGCGAAGAAGGCATTTGTGGTGCCGTAGGAGAGGGTGATCGTGCCGCCGATCGCCTCGAGCGCCAAAAAGGAAATCGCGCCGATCGCGGTCTGCGATATGCGGCTGGAGGAAAAGCGCCGGGCGCTTTTGGCGGTGAAGCGCAGGGCGTAATCTTCCAGCGTCTGATTGGCGACCCAACGATTATAATCACGCCGGACGGGAATGATGCGTTGCCGCGCTGCCATGCGCTCTGCTGCCCTTTTGTGCAAGCTGGTTGTCTGGAGCGGAGTTCGACCGGATCGGGTCCTTGTCGCGGCACTCAATATTCGTTGAATTCCGCTGCCGGCACTTTCGAGGGTTCGGCAAGAATTTGCAAGGGCCAGGCTCGCCATTCCGGTAGAGGACCGCATCTGGTGCCGGAACGTCGAGATCGTCTTTCCTGCAGCAGCCTGTCCTAGCGCAACGGCTTGTCGCAGCAGCCTGGCCTAGCGCAGCAGACCGTCACTGCCGAAATCGTCCCAGCCGCGCAGCCCGGCCTCGTCCTCCGGAGCCTCGGCCGGATCGGCGCTTACTCCCGCATTTCTGGATTTGCCTGTCCGGGTGCGGGCCTTGCGCGTCTGCTTCAGCATGCGGGTCATCCGCCGAAGCTCGGCATCGCGCTCCTTCTTCAGCACTTTCGCCTCCGCATCCTCCACCCGCCATTCGTCGACAGCCCCCCGGTCCAGCAGATCCTCGACCACCTTCGGATCGAAGACATGGAAGGTGATCCGCCTTGCGCGCCCGTTCAGGCGCACAGTGCGCGTGCCTGCGCTCGGCAGGCGGCCATCGGCAAGCCAGCGATGGCGTTCGCTGGTCTTGATCCCCAGAATGTCCTGGATCTCGCGCGGGATGACCGGCAGCGCCTCGGCCTCGTCCAGCACTTTCGAAACGACCGCGACAGCCGCCTGGAACGCCGCCTTCTCGCTCTGCGGCAGGACCAGGGTCAGGTCATTGCCCGCCAGCGTCAGCGATTTCTTGATGGTGGCCGGAAGGCGGGCCTGTATTTCCTGAAGAATGCCCTTGGCGCGCACGGCGGAGCCCAGCGTGGCCGCGACTGACAAGGTCCAGCTCCTGATCAGCTCCACGTCGTTTTTCTGCATCTTTGCCATTCAGGCCTAGATGGGAAAGCCATTCGCTTCCGTCAACGGAAAAACGCCGCAAGGGCCAAAGTCCGGGGCTTTGGCCGCCTGCCCGGCGGCGCGCGAAAGAGCTTGGCCGGATCTTTCGCATTTTATTAAACATGTTTGCAGATACTGGTTCCCGAGGGGCGATCCAAGCGGGGGCGTGAGAGTTCATCTTTCAGGCCACGAAGCGGAGAGACTGCCAATGTATATGCGTACGGTTCTCATCGTCGAAGACGAACTTCTTATTCGCTGGATGCTCGCGGAGGCGCTGGCAGACCTCGGATACAAGGTGCTGGAGGCCGGCACCGTTCTGGAAGCGGTGGGCGTCTTGAGCCGCCACCGCGTCGACGCCGTCATTACCGATATCGACATGCCGGGCGCCTTGAACGGGCTCGATCTCGCCCGGCTGGTCTCGCGCACCTATCGCAAGGCGGCGCTGATCATCGCGTCCGGCGGGCATAGGCTCGGTGAGGACGATCTGCCCGCAAACGCCCGTTTCGTCGCGAAGCCCTATGCAGCGGAGGCGCTTGCCAATCTGCTGTCCTCCATGCTCGACGCGCGTCCCGGCGCAGCGGCCCCCTGTTCGAGCCACCGCCTGGCCGGCTGACCTCTGGCCGGCTGGATTCCGGCCGGGAAGCGGCCCCGGTCTGTCGGCCCGTGCAGCGCCTCAGATGTCGGTGCGGCGCAGAATATAGTCCAGCCCGCCGACCCGGTACCACCGGTAGCCATAGGGTTCGAGCAGGATGAGGTGGCGCCCCTTCTCGTCGGCAAAGCTGTGGCCGCCATCGGCCAGATCGATGAGCCGCCCGCCGGTTTCGCCGGTGCCCGGCTCCAGTTCGATCTTGCGGGCGGAATCGCTGAGATTGTGCAGAAGCAGCACCGAGTTGTTGCGCCAATCATAGCGAAGGGCGATCACGCCCTTTTCACCCGTATCGATCACGCTGAACGCGCCCCAGCCGATTTCCGGCGCTTCGCGGCGCATGCGGATCATCCGCTCCGTCCAGTTCAACAGCGAATCCGGATCGCGCCGCTGGCTGGCGACATTGACATGCGAAAAGCCGAATGGCCCCTCCGAAATGACCGGCAGAACCGTCTTTTCGCTCAAGCTGAAGCCACCCTGCGGCTCATCCGACCATTGCATGGGCGTGCGGGCGCAATTGCGCTCGGGCAGCGACAGGTCGTCGCCCATGCCGATCTCGTCGCCATAGCGCAGAACAGGCGTACCCGGCATGGACAGCATCAGGCTATAGGCGAGTTCGAGCCGGCGGCGGTCGCCGCCGAGCATGGGCGCAAGCCGCCGGCGGATGCCGCGGTCATACAATTGCATGTCCTTGTCCGGGCCGAAGCGGTCGAAGACCAGCTGCCGCTGCGCCTGTGTCAGCCGGCCGAGATCGAGCTCGTCGTGATTGCGCAGGAAGGATGCCCATTGCGCCGTCTCCGGCCGCTCGCGGGTTTCATTGAGCGCCTTGGCAAGCGGGCGGGCATCGCCGCTGGCCAGCGCATAGAACATCGACTGGTTGACCTGGAAGTTGAACATCATGTGCATGCGGTCGCCATCCTCGCCGAAATAGCGAAGGTTCTGCTTGGGCGGCACATTCGCCTCCGCCAGGATGATCGCATCGCCCTTGCGCCACTGCAGGAAGGCGCGGAACCAGCGCAGAAGCTCGTATTGCTGCTGCGGCTTCTGCTCGTCGGCGCCCTTGTCGGCAATGACGAAGGGCACGGCATCCATGCGGAAGCCTGACACGCCGAGCTGGATCCAGAAGCCCATGATCTTCAGGATCTCGGCGCGAACCTCCGGATTCTCGGTGTTGAGATCGGGCTGGAACTTGTAGAACCGATGGAAATAATACGCCTTCGCCTTCTCGTCATAGGTCCAGGTGCTTTCCTGCACGCCGGGAAAGATCAGGCCCTCATCGGCATTCTTCGGCTTTCTATCGGACCAGACATACCAGTCGCGATAGGGCGATTGCGGATCGCTGCGGGCCGACTGGAACCAGGGGTGCTGGTCGGAGGTATGGTTGACGACGATATCGATGAGGACGCGGATGCCGCGCTGTTCGGCAGCATGGGTGAATTCGACGAAATCGCCAAGCGTCCCGTAACGCGGGTCGATATCGTAGTAATTGGAAACGTCATAGCCGTCATCCTTACCCGGAGAGGCCTGGAAGGGCATCAGCCAGATGGCGTCGACGCCCATGCCGGCAAGATAATCGAGCCGCCGCATGAGACCGGGAAAGTCGCCGACCCCGTCGCCGTTGGAATCCTGGAAGGTTTCCACCGACAGGCAGTAGATGACGGCATTCTTGTACCAGAGATCGTTGATCATGACGCTTCCTTCTCGTCCCGGGCACAGCGTGCCGGGCGGCCTGTTTAGAGCGGGCAACTCCTACGCGCCTGAAGCGGTTCCGAACCGCCTTTCGACCGGCGGCCGGCAATGCTTCCCCTTTCGCCCCCTCGCATACGTCATTTTACGTATGCCGTTGCGCCTTGCCGGGACCCATAGTCGCTGCAGCAACGGTTCCTGGCTCGCCTGAAGCCCCGTTGCAAAGGAACAAGAAGAGGGGTTCGATCCATGCGTTTCAAGACGAAGCTGGGCGGTGCCGTAATGGCCGCCATCCTGTCCACGACTGCCTTTCACGGCGCCTTTGCCGCCGATGACACGATCAAGATCGGCGTTCTGCACTCGCTCTCCGGTACCATGGCGATTTCGGAAACGACGCTGAAGGATGCCATGCTGATGCTCGTCGAAGAGCAGAACAAGAAGGGCGGTGTGCTCGGCAAGAAGATCGAGGCCGTGGTCGTCGATCCCGCATCCGACTGGCCGCTGTTTGCCGAGAAGGCGCGCCAGCTGATCAGCCAGGACAAGGTCGCGGCCGTCTTCGGCTGCTGGACCTCTTCCTCGCGCAAATCCGTCCTACCGGTCTTCGAAGAGCTGAATTCCATCCTCTTCTACCCGGTCCAGTATGAAGGCGAAGAATCCTCGCGCAATATCTTCTACACCGGTGCCGCGCCGAACCAGCAGGCCATCCCGGCTGTCGACTATCTGATGGATACCGAAAGCGTCGAGCGCTGGGTTCTCGCCGGCACCGACTATGTCTATCCGCAGACCACCAACAAGATCCTGAAGGCCTACCTGATGTCCAAGGGCGTCAAGGAAGAGGACATCATGATCAACTACACGCCGTTCGGTCATTCCGACTGGCAGACGATCGTCTCTGACATCAAGAAGTTCGGCTCGGCCGGCAAGAAGACGGCCGTGGTCTCGACGATCAACGGCGATGCCAATGTTCCCTTCTACAAGGAACTCGCCAACCAGGGCATCAAGGCCGAAGACATTCCGGTCGTCGCCTTCTCGGTGGGCGAAGAGGAACTGGCCGGTCTCGACACCGGGCCGCTGGTCGGCCATCTGGCCGCCTGGAACTATTTCCAGTCCGTCGATGCGCCTGCCAATGCCGAATTCATCAAGACCTGGCACGCCTTCACCAAGAACGACAAGCGCGTGACGAACGACCCGATGGAAGCGGCCTATATCGGCTTCAACGCCTGGGTGAAAGCGGTCGAGGCAGCCGGCACCACGGAGACCGACAAGGTGCTCGATTCGATCATCGGCGTTTCCGTTCCCAACCTGTCGGGCGGCACATCCACGGTCATGCCGAACCACCACATCACCAAGCCGGTCCTGATCGGCGAGATCCAGGCCGATGGCCAGTTCGAAGTGGTGCAGGAAACGCCTGCCGTGGTCGGCGACGAATGGTCGGATTACCTGCCGGATTCCAAGGATCTGATCTCAGATTGGCGCAAGCCCATGGCGTGCGGCAACTTCAATGTCGCCACCGGCAAGTGCGGCGGCAAGGGCAGCTGATCTTCCCCTTCTCCCCATCGGGAGAAGGTGGTCCGAAGGACTGGATGAGGGGGAGGCGTAGCCTCACGGCTCCCCCTCATCGCCTCGCATCCGCTCGGCACTTCTCCCCCTGGGGAGAAGAGGGAGCGCGCCGCAATCGCCGATTTCCTGGGGCGACGGGGGACTGCAACAATGATAGCGCGACTTTTCACACTCGCTTTTTTCCTTCTTTCCATTGCCACAGCCTCGCTTGCGCAGTCCGATCCGAAGGGCTTGATCGACCAGCTCGGCAAGGCCGATTTCAAACAGGCGGAAGAGCTGATCGGCCAGCTGGCTGCGAGCGGCGATCCGCGCATCGTGCCGGCACTGGAGGCCTTCGCGGAAGGCGAGCTCTATCTGCGCAAGTCCGACAGTGCCGTCTTCATCACCAGGCCGGCTGGCGCCAATGTCGCGCTGATCGATCCGGTGACCGGCGCGGCTGTCGGCGAAGTGCCGAAGGCGCAGCTGACGAAGCTGAAGATCAACAATAATCTGCGCCGCGTCATCCGCTCCGCGCTCGGCGGATTGACGCTGCTGAGCCCCGACAGAGCGGTGCGCTTGGCCGCTGCCGATGCGGTGCGCAAATCGCCCAGCGCGGAAAATCTCGACCTCGTCGAGGCGGCGCTTGCCAAGGAGACCGATGCCGGGGTGAAGGCGCGGATGGAGGAGGCGAGGGCGGCCTCGGTTCTCGTCGCCGATCGGTCGCTCGACGAAAAGCGCGCGGCAATCCAGACGATCGCAAGCCTTGGCGGCCGCGACGCGATCAGCATCCTTCTCTCGTCGTCCGCCTCGCTCGATCCGGCGCTGAAAGCCGATGTCGATGCCGCGATCGCCCGCATCAATACCACGCTCGCCTTCTGGGATATGGGCCAGAATGTCTGGTACGGGATTTCGCTGGGTTCCGTGCTGCTGCTGGCGGCCATCGGTCTTGCCATCACCTTCGGCGTGATGGGCATCATCAACATGGCGCATGGCGAGATGGTCATGCTCGGCGCCTATTCCACCTTCGCGGTTCAGGAGGTCATCCGGGCCTCGGCGCCGGCGCTGTTCGACTGGTCGCTCGCCATCGCGCTGCCCGTGGCCTTTCTCGTCACGGCGGCGGTCGGGCTGGTGATCGAGCGCGGCGTCATCCGCTTCCTCTACGGCCGGCCGCTGGAGACTTTGCTGGCCACCTGGGGCATATCGCTGATCCTGCAGCAATCGGTCCGCACGATTTTCGGCCCGACCAATCAGGAAGTCGGCAATCCCTCCTGGATGTCCGGCGCCTTTGCGCTCGGCGGCCTGCAGATCACCTGGAACCGGCTGTGGATCGTCGCCTTCTCGCTCACGATTTTCATCGGCCTTCTGATGCTGATGAAGCGGTCGGCCTTCGGCCTGCAGATGCGCGCCGTCACGCAGAACCGCCGCATGGCCTCCTCGATGGGCATTCGCACGCCCTGGGTCGACGCCTTCACCTTCGCGCTCGGTTCCGGCATTGCCGGCATTGCCGGCGTGGCCCTCTCGCAGATCGACAATGTCTCGCCCAATCTCGGCCAGTCCTACATCATCGACAGTTTCATGGTGGTGGTCTTCGGAGGCGTCGGCAATCTCTGGGGCACGCTGGTCGGCGCGCTGTCGCTCGGCGTTCTCAACAAATTCCTCGAGCCGTCGGTCGGTGCCGTCCTGGGCAAGATTCTCGTGCTCGTTCTGATCATCCTCTTCATCCAGAAGAGACCGCGCGGCCTGTTCGCGCTGAAGGGAAGGGCGGTGGAAGCATGATCACCAGTTTCATCATGAGGGCGCTGGAGGGCCGCATCCTGTGGGCGGTCGGCATCCTGCTCGCCGTCGCCATCCTGGTGCCGGCCAGCAATCTGCTCCTGCCTTCGGATCACGCGCTGCATGTTCCGACCTATGCCGTCTCGCTGATGGGCAAATATCTCTGCTATGCGCTCCTGGCCTTGGCGCTGGATCTGGTCTGGGGCTATTGCGGCATTCTCTCGCTCGGCCATGGCGCCTTCTTCGCGCTTGGCGGCTATGCCATGGGCATGTATCTGATGCGCCAGATCGGCTCGCGCGGCGTCTACGGCAATCCGGTCCTGCCGGATTTCATGGTCTTCCTGAACTGGAAGGAACTGCCCTGGTTCTGGCACGGCTTTGACATGTTCTGGTTCGCCGCGGCCATGGTGCTGATCGTGCCGGGCCTGCTGGCCTTCGTCTTCGGCTGGTTCGCCTTTCGCTCCCGCGTCAACGGCGTCTATCTGTCGGTCATCACCCAGGCCATGACCTATGCTCTGATGCTTGCCTTCTTCCGCAACGATATGGGCTTTGGCGGCAATAACGGGCTGACCGACTACAAGGACATTCTGGGTTTTTCGGTGCAGGCGGACGGCACGCGCGCCGTGCTCTTTGCACTCTCGGCCGGCTGCCTGTCGCTGTGCCTGATCCTCGCATCGGCCATCACGCGCTCCAAGTTCGGCAAGGTGCTGGTCGGCGTGCGCGATGCCGAAAGCCGCGTCCGCTTTCTCGGCTTCCGCGTGGAAAACATCAAGCTCTTCACCTTCGTGGTCTCGGCCATGATGGCGGGCGTCGCGGGCGCGCTCTTCGTGCCGCAGGTCGGCATCATCAATCCCGGCGAATTCGCCCCGGCCAATTCCATCGAAGTCGTCGTCTGGACGGCCGTTGGCGGGCGCGGCACGCTGATCGGCCCGATCCTCGGTGCCATTCTCGTCAATGGCGGCAAGAGCTTCTTCACCGGTGCCTTTCCCGATCTCTGGCTCTTTGCCCTCGGCGCGCTCTTCATCGGCGTCACTCTGTTCCTTCCCAAGGGCATAGTCGGAACGGTGCAATCCTCCTTCTCCGCCCGAAGGGCGATGAAGGCCGCGGCAAAGGCCGAGGCCGGTCAGAACGATGACCGTGCCGCCACGCAGATCCAGGCAGCGGAGTAAGAGTGATGGAAATCAGGGACAGCAAACCGAGATCACTGCTCTATCTGGACGGGGTATCGGTCGCTTTCGACGGGTTCAAGGCGCTGAATTCGCTCTCCTTCGTGGTGGAACCGGGCGAGCTTCGCGCGATCATCGGCCCGAACGGGGCCGGCAAGACGACGATGATGGATATCATCACCGGCAAGACGCGGCCCGACAGCGGCACGGTGCTGTTCGAGGACAGCGTCGATCTCACACGGCGCGACGAGGCCGATATCGCCCAGCTCGGCATCGGCCGGAAGTTCCAGAAGCCGACGGTGTTCGAGAGCCATACGGTCTGGGACAATCTGGAACTGGCGCTGAACCGCAAGCGCGGCGTCTTTGCGACCCTCTTCTACCGCCTGACGGCGCAGGACAAGGCCCGCATCGAGGAGATCCTGGCAACCGTCCGCCTCAGCCATCGCCGCGACGAGCTGGCGGCCAATCTCAGCCATGGGCAGAAACAATGGCTGGAGATCGGCATGCTGCTTGCCCAGGAGCCGAAGCTGCTTCTGGTCGACGAGCCGGTGGCCGGCATGACCGATGCCGAGACGGCGGAGACGGCAATCCTGCTGCGGGAAATCGCCAAGACCCGGTCGGTCGTGGTGGTGGAGCACGATATGGGCTTCATCCGCGATCTCGGCGTCAAGGTGACGTGCCTGGCGGAGGGATCGGTGCTGGCGGAAGGCTCGATCGATTTCGTCTCGAACGACCCGAAGGTCATCGAGAACTATCTGGGGCGATAGATGGCGAGATCCTCGGTCGTAGCACCCCCCTCTGTCCTGCCGGACATCTCTCCCTCAAGGGGGGAGATTGGCATAACGGCCTCTGCTCGGCCTATAATTGCCCATCTGCAATTCCAAAACCTCAGAACCAAGTGCCTCACCGTGGTCGTGTGGCAGTTAGCTTGCCGCGGGTCGATCTCCCCCCTTGAGGGGGAGATGGTCGGCAGACCAGAGGGGGGTAACGCCTCCCTTCTCAGCAAAGCAGGGGACGTCCAGTGCTGACAGTCAACAACATCAATCTTCATTATGGCGCGGCGCAGGCGCTGCGCGGCGTGTCGATCGAAGCGCCGATGGGCAAGATCACCTGCGTGCTCGGCCGCAATGGTGTGGGCAAGAGCTCGCTCTTGCGCGCCATTACCGGCCAGCAGGCCGTCTCCGCCGGCACGATCGCCTTCAATGGGGAGAGCCTGAACGGGCTTGCTCCCTTTCACCGGGCCAAATACGGCATCGGCTATGTGCCGCAGGGGCGGGAAATCTTTCCCCTGCTCACCGTCCAGGAGAATCTGGAAACCGGATTTGCGCCGCTGCCGCGCAAGGAACGGTTCATCCCGGACGACATATTCGCCCTGTTTCCTGTTCTCAACTCCATGCTCTCCAGGCGCGGCGGAGATCTGTCCGGTGGCCAGCAACAGCAGCTGGCCATCGGACGGGCCATGGTAACGCGGCCGAAGGTTCTTGTTCTGGATGAGCCGACGGAAGGTATTCAACCTTCGATCATCAAGGATATCGGCCGCGCCATCCGCTATCTGCGCGATTCCACCGGAATGGCCATACTTCTGGTCGAACAATATCTCGACTTCTGCCGCGAACTGGCGGATCATGTCTACATCATGGACCGGGGCGAGATCGTGCATGAAGGAGCGGCCGAAACATTGGATACGCAGGAGGCCAGACGCCACCTCACGGTCTGATGCAGCAGCATTGCATGGCTGTGGTCACCGAATGGGCATTTCACATAATGTTCTAATATGCTAATGGACGCGCACTCTGGACCCAGTGATGCGACAAAGGCCAAGGCCGAAGCGGTGCGGGACGCGCCGGTTTGTCGGGTTCAGACGATGAGACGCATTCGGATTTTCCGCTCCCATCTCTTGCGAGGCGCTTGATGACATCTGAATTTCGTGCGGCAGGCCATCTCCCCCGTACTCTGTGCCGTGTGCTTTTTTCTGCAGCGGTTTTCCTTGGCGGGGCTGCGGCCGCGTCGGCCGGTTGCGGGACCTCTGTCCCCACTGGCTACCACCCGGTGAGCCTGTCCGTGGGTCAGGATGTCCGCCATGGCGTGGCCTTCATTCCGCCGTCCTATAACGGGCGCGACAAGATGCCGGTCGTCTTCGATTTCCATGGCAGCAACAGCAATCCGCGCGGCCAGATGCATCGCAGCTCCTGGGACAAGGTCGCCGCCAAGAACAATTTCATCGTCTTTGCCCCGCAGGGCAGCCTTTCCGGCGACCTGCCGAAGACGCATGCCTGGAACGTACCCGGCGTCACATTCCGCGAGGGCGGTCTGAACGAAGTGGCCTTCATCAAGGCGGCGGTCGAAACGGTGAAGCGCGATTTCTGCGTCGACCCGACGCGGATCTATGCCTCGGGCTATTCCGGCGGCGGCCGCATGCTGTCGGCCTATCTCTGCTCCGGCGCGGATGATTTTGCCGCGGCCGGCTTCGTCAATTCGCTGCGCGGCGGGCTGCCGGTGGAAAACCGGGCCGGCCGCTGGGCGCCGGATCCTGCCAGCTGCAAGCCTGCCAAGCCGATTTCCATCATGGCCTTTGCCGGCGTGAAGGATGAGCAGAACCCCTATTCGGGCGGCGGAAAATCCTATTGGCAATACGGGTTCAAGGCGGCTCTGACGCGCTGGATGGAGCTTGACGGCTGCAAGGCGGCAGGCGAGCCGCAGACCAATGGCGACGTGACCTACAGCCTGTTCGACACCTGCCGGAACGGTGCGCGCATCGCGACCTATGTGTTTGCCAATGGCAATCACGACTGGCCGCGTCCCAGCGCCGGCAGCAGCGTCATTGCTGCGGCAAGCGAGGCGGCAGCGGCGGGGGTGATGAAGGTCTCGTCGACCGAGGTCTCCAAGGCTGGAGTGGTCAATGCCGGAGTGGTCAATGCGGGCTCCCTCAATGCGGGCGCCGTCAATGCGGGCGTCATGAATTCTGGTGTGGTGAAAGCCGGCGTCGTCAAGGCTGGCGGCAAGACATTCGACGGCGTGGTTGATCCCGCCGCCCGGATGTGGGACTTCTTCCGCGCGGCCGATGGCGATCGTGTCATCGCCACAGCCGCCTCACCGACTGCATCGGCCAAGACGGTATCGGCTTGCGCAGGCGCGGTCGGCGCACAGGCGCAAACTGTCGAGGGGATGACGTGCAATACGGGTACGCCGCAGGAGCCGCGCCGCAGCGGGCTCGGGGCGAAGGGCGCCTTGTAACCAAGACGCTTTCGGGCCGCACAAGGCTCGCCGAGCTTTACCAGGAGGGCTGCGGCAAGATCCGTCTGCCCGAGACATTCGATGCGTCGCTGGAAGCGATCCTGATCAACAGCTCCGGCGGGCTTACCGGGGGCGACCGGCTGGACTGGTCGCTTGGCGCCGGGCCGGGCTGCGATGTCACGGTCACCACCCAGGCCAATGAAAAGATCTACAAGGCGGCGGCGGATACGGCGCGCGTGACGAGCCGCATCGATGTCGGCGAGGGGGCCAGGGTCGCCTGGCTGCCGCAGGAGAGCATTCTCTTCGATCGCGCCTCCCTGACCCGCGAGCTGATCGTCGATCTCGCACCGACAGCGGAATTCTTCGGCCTGGAGGCCATCATCCTCGGGCGCACCGCCATGGGCGAACGGGCCAGGTCCGGCCTGTTTCGCGATCGCTGGCGCATTCGCCGGGCGGGCCGGCTCGTCCATGCGGAAGAGGTGAGGATGGAGGGTGATCTCGCCGCCCTCACGGCCGCGCCGGCCGTGCTTTCCTCTCAGGTCGCCTTCGCCACCCTCTTTTATTGCGGCCCATCGGCAGACCTGTTCCGAACCCGCCTGCAGCCGCTTCTCGAGGGCCGCGAGGTTGGCGCAAGCCATTGGCAGGACAAGCTGATCCTGCGCGTTGCGGCCGCGGACGGCTTCAGCTTGAGAAAAATTCTCGTTCCCTTCATTTCGCTCTTGCGAAATGGCGCAGCCTTGCCGAAAGTCTGGAATACATGACCAAACCATACCGATCGGGGAATCGATGAACCTCAGCCCGCGCGAGAAAGACAAGCTCCTGATCTCCATGGCCGCGATGGTGGCCCGTCGGCGCCTGGAGCGCGGCGTGAAGCTGAACTATCCGGAAGCCATTGCACTCATTACCGACTTCGTGGTGGAGGGCGCGCGCGACGGACGCGCCGTGCCCGACCTGATGCAGGCGGGCGCGCATGTGATCACCCGCGATCAGGTGATGGAAGGCGTGGCCGAGATGATCCACGATGTCCAGGTGGAGGCGACCTTTCCGGACGGCACCAAGCTGGTGACCGTTCACGAGCCGATCCGGTAAAGCGTCAACAGGGGGACCGACCATGATTCCAGGCGAAATCATCGCTTGCTCCGGAGAGATCGAGCTGAATGCCGATCGCCCGACGGTGACGGTTGCCGTCTCCAATACCGGCGACCGTCCGGTGCAGGTGGGCAGCCATTACCATTTCTTCGAGACCAATGCCGGCCTGTCCTTCGACCGCGACAGGACGCGTGGCATGCGGCTGGACATTCCGGCCGGCACGGCGGTGCGTTTCGAACCGGGTCAGACGCGCGAGGTGACCCTCATCCCGTTATCCGGCAAACGCGAGGTCTATGGCTTTCGCCAGAAGATCATGGGCACATTGTGAGGCTGCGGGGAGTGACACGGTGATCAAGGCGGGTCTGAGCATTCTGTATCTTTGCGGCTGCGTCCTTCTGATGGATGCACCGACGGTGGCCGAGGACAAGCCATCCGTTCCCTGCGACCAGGCGGTGAGCCAGCTGGACATCAATATCTGCGCCGATCAGGATTACCGGTCCGCCGATGACGATCTCAACAGCCAGTGGGCCAAGACCAAGACGGTCCTGGCCGGCTGGGATGCGGAGCTGGACGCGCATAACAAGGGTGCCGTCGATGCCCTGACCAAGGCGCAGCGTGCCTGGATCTCCTATCGCGATGCGCATTGCGATGCGGTGGGCTACAGCGTCTTCGGCGGCAGCCTGTATCAGGCGGTGATCCTGGGCTGCATGGCCGAGGTCACGCGCCAGCGCACCGAGGAATTGAAGAAGCTGGCCGACGGCGCGCCGTAAGGCGCGGGCCGAGCCATTTCCGAACCGGGTTCGGGCGGGATTTTCCGCCAAACCTTGCGATTACGCTTGCCTTGCCCCAAGCGGCTTTGCCGGCGGGCGACGCAGCCTCTGCCGGCAAGCCGCCGGAACCTTGCCGAAAAGGAGCCCGATCCCATGCCCTATAAGATGTCCCGCGCCGCCTATGCCTCGATGTTCGGACCGACGGTCGGCGACAAGGTGCGGCTCGCCGATACCGAGCTTTTCATCGAGGTGGAGAAGGATTTCACCGCCTATGGCGACGAGGTGAAGTTCGGCGGCGGCAAGGTGATCCGCGACGGCATGGGCCAGAGCCAGGTGACGCGCGCCGACGGTGCGGTGGATACGGTCATCACCAATGCCGTCATCGTCGATCACACGGGCATCATCAAGGCCGATATCGGGCTGAAGGACGGGCGCATCGTTGCCATCGGCAAGGCGGGCAATCCGGATACGCAGCCGGGCGTCAATATCATCATCGGCCCCGGCACGGAGGCGATCGCCGGCGAGGGCAAGATCGTGACCGCCGGCGGCATGGACGCGCATATCCATTTCATCTGCCCGCAGCAGATCGAGGAAGCGCTGATGAGCGGGCTGACCTGCATGCTGGGCGGCGGCACCGGCCCGGCGCATGGCACGCTGGCCACCACCTGCACGCCGGGTCCCTGGCATATTGCGCGCATGATCGAGGCGGCGGACGCTTTCCCGATGAACCTCGCCTTTGCCGGCAAGGGCAATGCCTCGCTGCCCGGCGCGCTGGAGGAAATGGTGTTGGGCGGTGCCACCTCGCTGAAGCTGCACGAGGACTGGGGCACGACGCCGGGCGCCATCGATTGCTGCCTTTCGGTCGCCGACCAATATGACGTGCAGGTGATGATCCACACCGATACGCTGAACGAGAGCGGCTTCGTGGAGGATACGGTCTCTGCCATCAAAGGGCGCACCATCCATGCCTTCCATACCGAAGGCGCCGGCGGCGGCCACGCGCCGGACATCATCAAGATCTGCGGCCAGCCGAATGTCATCCCATCCTCGACCAATCCGACCCGGCCCTACACGGTCAATACGCTGGCGGAACATCTCGACATGCTGATGGTCTGCCATCACCTGTCGCCATCCATTCCGGAAGACATCGCCTTTGCCGAAAGCCGCATCCGCAAGGAGACCATCGCGGCGGAAGACAGCCTGCACGATATCGGCGCCTTCTCGATCATCTCGTCGGACAGCCAGGCCATGGGCCGCGTCGGCGAGGTGATCATCCGCACCTGGCAGACCGCCGACAAGATGAAGCGCCAGCGCGGCAGCCTGGCCGGCGAGACAGGCGACAATGACAATCTGCGCGTGCGCCGCTATGTGGCGAAATACACGATCAACCCGGCGATCGCGCATGGCGTGAGCCACGAGATCGGCTCCGTCGAGATCGGCAAGCGCGCCGATCTGGTGATCTGGAACCCTGCCTTCTTCGGCGTGAAGCCGGATATGGTGCTGATGGGCGGCATGATTGCCGCCGCCCCCATGGGCGATCCGAATGCCTCCATTCCGACGCCGCAGCCGGTGCATTACCGTCCGATGTTCGGCGCCTATGGCAAGGCCCGGACCAATTCCTCCGTCACCTTCGTCAGCCAGGCCGCCCTCGATGCGGGTCTTGCCGGCCGGCTCGGCGTGGCCAAGCAGCTGGTGGCGGTGAAGAATACCCGCGGCGGCATATCGAAGAAGTCGATGATCCTGAATGATCTGACCCCGCATATCGAGGTGGATCCGGAAACCTACGAGGTGCGCGCCGACGGCGAACTCCTGACCTGCGAACCGGCGACCGTCTTGCCCATGGCGCAGCGGTATTTCTTGTTCTGAGGGACCCTTTGGCAGGCGGGTGGTCTGTGATAGGATGTGGCCATGAGCACCAAAGAGACTGTCAGCATCGACGGTGATTTGAAAAAGCGTCTCGCGGTCATCGCGGAACGCGACGGTTCGACCGTGTCTGAACTGGCGGAAAGCATCTTGCGGCTTCATGCGGATGATGTGGAACGCCAGGAGGCCGAGTTTGCCGAGGATGATCGCCGATGGGCGCGATATCTGGAGACTGGCGAGTCGATCGCTTTTGACGATTTCATGGCGGAGCTTCAGTCTCTGGCTGACGAGGCAGGCCGCAAAGCGGCGGGCGCCGCGTGACGATTGTTATTTTGCCGGAGGCGAGGCAGGATCTTCTTCGCCTTCGCAACTTTCTCCTGGTGCGAAATCCGCTCGCGTCGCAAAAGGCGATGTTGGCGATCAGAAGCGGCTTTTTTCGTCTACGGGACAATCCTGGTCTTGGTGTGGACGTGGAAGGTCGGCCAGGCGACCGGCAGCTCTTCATCCCTTTCGGCAATAGCGCATATGTCCTTCGCTACAGATTGGACGAGGCGCGGGACACTCTGATCGTGGTCCGCATTTGGCATGGGCGGGAAAGCAGAGAGTAAGGCGCGGAAGCCGCCTGCGACTGCCGTCTGCAATCTATCGCCGGCGCACGGCCCCCGCTGCAACCCTTCTCCGGGACCCTTCGCCTTCACGCCCTGCCATGATCACGGCGCATAGCCGCTATGCGCGGCTGTTGAAATCGCCCTTCCATGCTGCACTGCACGCTGAAACTCGCTATTCCTGCCTGTGCTGTTCAGCCCGGCTGCCGGTCGGGCGCAAATCATTTCAAGGAGACACTCCATGCTCATTGGCCGCAAGGTGCCTGACGTCGTTTTCCGCACGCGTGTCCGCGACGATTCGATCGCCGGACCCAATCCTTTCCGCTGGCAGGATGTGCGTTCCGCCGAATTCTTCGGCGGCAAGCGGGTCATCCTGTTTTCGCTGCCGGGCGCTTTCACGCCGACCTGCTCGACATACCAGCTGCCGGATTTCGAGAAGCTGCATCCGCAATTCCAGGCGGAGGGCATTGACGAGATCTACTGCATCTCCGTCAACGATGCCTTCGTCATGAACGCCTGGGGCAAATCGCAGGGGCTGGAAAAGGTCAAGCTCATTCCCGACGGCTCCGGCGAGTTTACCCGCAAGATGGGCATGCTGGTTGCCAAGGACAATCTTGGCTTCGGCCTGCGCTCCTGGCGCTATGCCGCCGTGATCGGCAATGGCGTCGTGGAGCAGTGGTTCGAGGAGGAAGGCTTCGCCGACAATTGCGACACCGATCCCTATGCCGTCTCTTCGCCGCAGAATATTCTGGAAGCCCTGCGCCAAAAGCAGGCCGCCTGAGGATGACCTGGGCGGTGGTGAGCGGGCCTGCGCCGCCTGCCACCCCCTTGCCGCCGCCTGCCACCCCCTTGCCAGCGGTTGCCACCGCCTTGCCAGCGGTTGCGCCTTTGCAGAATCCGGCTTGTCAGGCGGGCCAGGCTTGGCAATGATGGCGGCGCAATCACAGGAACAGAACCCTCATGCAGCATGTCCATTCCTACCGGCCCGCCGGTGAAGTCTCCGATCCTCCGGTCGATACCGTTACGCTGCCGCACGATCTGCGGCATCTGCGCCGCAAGCTTTTGCATCTGTCGAACGGCGACATGGTCATGCTCGACCTGAAGGAAGCCGTGCTGTTTCATGATGGCGACCGGCTGGTGCTGGAGAATGGCGATACGGTGGAAATCAGGGCGGCGGCGGAGAAGCTGTTCGAGATCCGGGCGCGCGACGGACTGCATCTGATCGAGCTTGCCTGGCATCTGGGCAACCGGCATCTGTCAGCGCAGATCGAAGAGGGGCGTATCCTGATCCTGCGCGATCACGTCATCCGCGCCATGCTGGAAGGCCTCGGCGCCTCCGTCACGGATGTGGAAGAGGCTTTCCAGCCCGTGCGCGGCGCCTATCATAGTCATGGGTCTAATAGTCATGGATCCCATGAACATGCGTCTCATGATCATGGGTCACACGGGCACGAGGCCGGCCACGGCCATCACCATGGCCATGCGCACGATTGATGACGCCGAATGAGACGCAGTCCCTGCTGCGGCTGATGGCCTGGCTGTCGCCCGCCTTCCCGGTGGGTGGCTTTGCCTATTCCGGCGGGCTGGAAGGCGCTGTGCATGACCGGCTGGTTGCCGATGCGGCAGGGCTCAAAGCCTGGTTCACCATTCTCTTGGGCCATGGCGCGCTATGGACCGACGCGGTCCTGCTCTCCTGCAGCGTCAAGGCCGAAGGCGATCCGCACCGGCTTGAGGAGCTGTCGGAGCTCGGCCTGGCGCTGGCCGGCTCGGCGGAGCGGCATCTGGAAACCCTGTCGCTCGGCCGCGCCTTCCTCACCGCCGCGCAGGCCTGGCCCGATCCGGTGTTCAAGGCGCTCCCGGCCGATTGCCCCTATCCGGTGGCGGTCGGCGCGGTTGCCGGAGCGCAGGGGATCGGCCTGCAACAGGCGCTGGCGGCCTATCTGCATGCGGGCGTGTCGCAAGGCGTTTCGGCCGGCATACGGCTTGGTCTTTGCGGCCAGCAGGCGGGCGTCGCCCTGTTGGCGGCGCTGGAGCCGCTCATAGCGACCACCGCGGAACGGGCAGGGACCGCTGGGCTGGATGATCTCGGGACGGCAACGGTGCAGGCCGATATTGCCGCGCTGCGCCATGAGATGCAGGTATCGCGGCTCTTCCGGTCGTAACGACCGGTCGAACCAATGTCGGCTTGTGCAGCGCAGCGGCCGCGCTATGCTGTCGTAAGGAAGATGGAAAGGCATGAACAGAATGACATCGGCAAACGGACCCTTGCGTGTTGGTATCGGCGGGCCGGTCGGCTCCGGCAAGACGGCGCTGACGGAGAAGCTCTGCAAGGCGATGCGGGACAGCTATTCCGTCGCCGTCGTCACCAATGATATCTACACCAAGGAGGATGCAGAGGCGCTGGTGCGCTGCCAGGCCCTGTCGTCGGATCGGATCATCGGTGTGGAAACCGGCGGTTGCCCGCACACCGCCATTCGCGAGGATGCGACCATCAATCTCCAGGCGATCGCGGAGCTGAATGCCCGCTTTGCCGATCTGGATATCGTGTTCATCGAATCCGGCGGCGACAATCTCGCGGCCACCTTTTCTCCCGATCTCGCCGATATCACCATTTATGTGATTTCGACCTGCCAGGGGGAAGAGATCCCGCGCAAGGGTGGGCCGGGCATTACCCGCTCGGACCTGCTCGTCATCAACAAGAAGGACCTTGCCCCTTACGTCGGGGCGGATCTAGACGTGATGGATCGCGACGCCAGCAAGCAGCGGGGCGGCATGCCCTTTGTCTTCACCGATCTGAAGCGCGGCGAAGGCGTCGATCACATCGTGCAGTTCCTGCAAACGCATGGTGGCTTGCAGCATGCCTGAGGCGCGGCGCTTCGGCGCCTATACGGTCTCGATCCTGATCGACGGCGTCTACAGTGCGCCGGTCGAGCATCTCGCGCATGCCGGCAACGCGGCAGCGCGCGATGCGGCGGTCGCTGCCTGGGGTGCGAAAACGGTGGACATGGATGTCAATCTGTTTCTCCTCGAAGGTCCGGACGGCTTCACTCTGGTGGATGCAGGCACCGGTCCTTTCTGGGGGCCGCAGCTTGGCCTCGGCCGGGCCGCGCTGGCCGCCCAGGGCGTGAAGCCGCAGCATGTCGTGCGCGTGCTTCTTACCCACCTTCATGGCGATCATGCGCTGGGACTGTTTGATCAATCCGACGCCTATTTTCCGAATGCCGAGATTTTCGCGCCGCAGGCGGATCTCGATTTCTTCGGCAACAGCGCGCTGAAGGATCAGGTGCCGGCCTATCGGCGAGGCGGCTTCGATATTCACAAGCGGCTGCTCTCCAGCTATGGCGGGCGGGTACGGCCGGTCGAGGAGGGTCCCCTCCTGCCGCAGATCGAGGCAATCGCCATGCCGGGCCACACGCCCGGCCATTCCGGCTATCTGATCGGCGAAGGGGCCGAGCGGCTGCTGCTCTGGGGCGACCTGGTGCATGCGCCGAGCCTGCAGCTGGAAGACCCCGATGTCTGCTTCATCTACGATGCCGATGCCGCCCAAGGTGCCGCAAGCCGCCGCTCGATTTTCGCACGCGCCTCCGAAGAACGCTTTGCCGCATCCGGCGGCCATGTCTCCGGCTTCGTGCACGTGGAACGCGCCGGCAATGCCTGGCGCTTTGCCCCGGCCTGACCTTTCATAGAGCGCTGCTCCATCTGGCTGCTTTCAGACCTGCCGCAGGGCGTCCACGTCGCCGATCTGGATCACGCGGCCGCGCACGGTGACGCCGGTGCGGCGCAGCGATGAAAAGGCACGCGACAGCGCTTCCGGCGCCAGGCCCAGCATGCCGGCGAGAAGGCTTTTCTGGAACGGCAGCCGCACGGAGACCTGGCCGCTTTCGACGCCGCAACGGGCAAGGAGATAATCCGCCACACGCTGCGGCGCCGTGTGTAGACGGTCATTCACCACGCAATCCATGGTCGACAGCAGATGATCGGACAAGGTCGCCATGATGGCGCGCGACACGCTCTGGTCCTGGTCGGCAAGCGCCCGCATCTCGGCTATGTCGAAACGCGCGACATGGCTGATTTCGGCCGCCTGGGCGCTGAAGCGATAGGTGTCGCCGCCATAGATCAGGCATTCGGCAAAGAGATCGCCGGGACCCGAAACGCGGATATCAGCCTGGCGGCCGTCGCGGCTGACGCGGTAGAGGCGGACATAGCCGCTGAGGACGCAGTAGAAGGCCTGCGCCGGTTCGCCCTCGCTGAATACCATTCCCCTTGCCGGAACGGCCGTGATATGCGCCATATCCAGCAGCCGAGACATTGCAGCGGCCGAAACGGCGCGCATGAAATTCGTCTTGGCCAGCTGGTTCCTTTCGCGCTGATTGGCTTTGTGATTGCGGTCGAGCATCAAGTTCTGACCCCCTCGGATACCTGTGCCGGATTGCGATGGAGGTAGATTAGCACTGCCGATTGAGGGCCGAGTTGATATCGATCAAGTCGGCGCCGGCTTCAGGCGAAAGCGCGTCCAATGCGGGCTTCGGCCGCAGCTTTGCTGCGGCCGTGCCAGGTGATCGCATGTGTCGCCAGCAGCCGCTATTCAGCGGCCAGAGGCGGCAGCCGCAGGACGTTGTTGCCGCCATGGGTGGATCGCGGCGCCTCTTCCTGCGTTTCGCGGGCCTGCAAGCGGTTCAGCCGCTGCTCGATGTCTTCCAGCCTGCGGCCGGTCTCGCGCGCCTTGCGGCTCAGTTCCTCTTCGGAGAGGTTCGGCTCCTCGACCTCCTTCTTGCCGACCAGACCGCCAAAGATGCGTGCAAGCAGGCCGGACAGGTCGTCCATGATCAGGAAGAAGGCCGGGACGACGACAAGGCTGAGGACGGTGGAAACGATAATGCCGCCGATGACGGCAATTGCCATGGGGGCGCGGAAGGAACCGCCTTCGCCCACGCCGAGCGCAGAGGGCAGCATGCCCGCCGACATGGCGATCGAGGTCATGATGATCGGCCGGGCGCGCTTGCGGCCCGCTTCCACCATGGCCGACACGCGCTCCATGCCGTGCCGGCGCATTTCGATGGCGAAATCCACCAGCAGAATGGCGTTCTTCGTCACAATCCCCATCAGCATCAGAATGCCGATCAGCACCGGCATGGAAAGCGCATTGTTGGTGACGATGAGGCCCACCGCCACGCCGCCAATGGCAAGCGGCAGCGAGAAGAGGATGGTGAAGGGCTGGATCACGTCCTTGAACAGCAGGATCAGCACGACCAGCACCAGAAGCAGGCCGAGAAGCATGGCATTGCCGAAGCCCTGGACCATTTCGGCCTGGATCTTGGCATCGCCGCTTTCCGCCAGGCCCACGCCCGAAGGCAGGTCCGTCTCTTCGACGATGCGCTTGAACTCGGCCGTTGCCGTGTCGAGGGCCGTTCCCTGCGGCACGTCCGAACCGATGGAGACGACACGGTTGCGATTGTTGCGCTTGATCGAGCTCGGACCTTCCGAATAGTCGATATCGGCAACGCTCGACAGCGGCACGGTGGCGCCGGTTGCCGTCTTGATCTTCAGATTGCGGATGGCCTGCAGATCGCGGCGCACGTCGAGCGAGGCCTGGGCCCGGATGGGGATCAGGCGGTCGTCAAGGGAGATCTTCGGCAAAGCCGCATCAACGTCGCCGATGGTCGCCACGCGGACGGTTTCGGAAATCTGCTGCGGCGTAATGCCGAGCCGTGCCGCCTCGTCC
This sequence comes from Rhizobium sp. SSA_523, assembly GCF_030435705.1. NCBI lineage: Bacteria > Pseudomonadati > Pseudomonadota > Alphaproteobacteria > Hyphomicrobiales > Rhizobiaceae > Affinirhizobium > Affinirhizobium gouqiense. The sequence goes on along the minus strand of NZ_CP129382.1, from coordinate 1,797,023 downwards.
TTGCGGGGGCGGATCTGCAGTTCCGGCCGGGGCAGGGCGCCTTCCGAGGAGACATTGGCGAGGATGGGCGAGGCGCGCAGCCGGCTTTCCAGCTTGGCCACGGCCTCATCCAGCTTCTCGCTGGTATCGGCCAGGAAGTTGAAGGACAATTCCCGCTCGCCGCGATCGTTCAGCTTGGTGATGCGCACATCCGGCACGGCATGAAGGGCGGCGAAGATTTCCTTCTCGATATCCCATTGCGGGCGCGTGCGTCCGTCCACCTGCATCTTCGGCAGATGCGCGCCGATCAGCGGCAGCGAGCCGAGGCCCTTGTTGACCAGGGTCTTCAGCAGCGAGTGCTCGATCTTGCCGAGCAGGACATTGATCGTTGCGCGCCGCAGCTCGAGATCGCCCTTTGGCGAGGCACCGCCCAGCACGAAGACGCTTTCCACGCCGTCGACGCCGCGGATCATGTCATAAATGCTGTTGGTCGTCGCCGACGTCTCGTCCAGCGTCGCATTCGGCGGCAGTTCCACCGAGAGCGTGATGCGCGAACTGTCTTCCGGCGGCATGAAGCTGCCGGGAACCTGCATCAGCAGCATGATCGAGCCGATCAGGAAGAGGATGGCGCCGGCCAGCGTCGCATAGCGCATGTACCAGCGCTTCGTCGTGCCGGTGACCAGCCGCGTATAGGCCTTCATCAGGCGGCCGTCATTGTCGTGATGATCGTCCATCGCGTCTTCGGCGCGCATCAGATAGGCCGCCATCAGCGGCGTCACCAGGCGTGCCACAAGCAGCGAGAAGAACACCGAGATCGCCACCGTCAGGCCGAACTGGATGAAATACTGGCCGGGAATGCCGGGCATGAAGGAGACCGGCACGAAGACGGCGATGATCGTGAAGCTCGTGGCAATCACCGCCAGGCCAATCTCATCGGCGGCCTCGAGCGCTGCCCGGTAGGGCGTCTTCCCCATCTTGATGTGGCGGGCAATGTTCTCCACCTCGACGATCGCGTCATCCACCAGAATGCCGGTGGCGAGCGTCAAAGCGAGGAAGCTGACGAGATTGAGGGAGAAGCCCAGAAGATCCATGACCCAGAAGGTCGGGATGGCCGAGAGCGGCAAAGCCAGCGCCGAAATCAGCGTGGCGCGCCAGTTGCGCAGGAAGAGCAGCACCACGATGACGGCGAGGATCGCCCCTTCGATCAGCGTGTGGATTGCCGCTTCGTAATTGCCATAGGTGAAATAGACCGAATCGTCGACCATCTGGATCGACACATTGGGATTGGCCTTGCGGATGACCTCGAGCTGCTGGGCCACGGTCTCCGCCACGGAGACCTCGCTGGCGCCCTTGGCGCGGAACACCGCGAAGGTGACGGTCGGATCGCCGTTGAAGCGCGAGAAGCTCTTCGGCTCCTCATAGGTATCGGTGACCGTTCCAAGGTCCGACAGCGTGACGAAGCGGCCATTGGAGAGGGCGATCGTGGTATTGGCGAGATCGGCAACGCTGCGCGAATCGCCTAGCGTGCGGATGCTCTGCTCATTGCCGCCAACCTGGCCGCGGCCCGAGCCGAGATCGACATTCACGCTGCGCAGCTGCGCATTCACCTCCGGCGCGGTAATGCCGTAGGAATTCAGCTTGTCGGGGTCGAGAGCCACGCGCACTTCCCGGTCGGCGCCGCCGTAGCGGTCGATCCGGCCGATGCCCGGCTGCCCCTGCAGGCCGCGGGTGATCGTGTCGTCGACGAACCAGGACAGTTCCTCGAGCGTCATATTGGGTGACGAGACGGCGAAGGTCTGGATGGCCTGGCCTTCCACATCCACCTTCGACACGATGGGCTCCTCGACGGAGGCCGGCAGGTCGCCGCGGATGCGGTCGATCGCATCCTTCACATCCTGGACCGCCTCTTCCGTCGGCTTTTCAATGCGAAACAGCACGGCCGTGGTCGACAGGCCGTCGGTGACGGTCGAGGTGATCTCATCGACGCCGCTGATGGAGGCGACGGCATCCTCCACCTCCTTCGTCACCTGCATTTCCAGTTCGGAGGGCGATGCGCCGCTCTGTGTCACGGTGATGGAGACGACCGGCACATCGATGTTCGGAAAGCGGGTGATCGGCAATTGGTAGAAGGCCTGGATGCCGAGAAACAGCAGCAGGGCGAAGGCGAGAAGCGGCGCGATGGGGTTGCGAATGGCCCAGGCGGAAAAGTTCATGGCGATCGTCCCCGTCAGTTCGATGCAGCCGGCTCATCGCGAACCGGATTGATGCGATCGCCGTCGCGCACGAAGGCGCCGGCCTTGGCCACCACCAGATCGCCCGGCTGCAGCCCGGACAGGATCTGCACGAAACCCTCATCCTGAATGCCGGTCTCGACCTTGACCTGTTTCACGACATTATCTTCCACCTTGCGCACGATGGTGCCGGTGCGCTCGGTGGTGACAGCCGATTGCGGCAGGGTCGGGGCCGTCGTCTCCTCGATGATGATGCGCGCGCTGGCATACATGCCGGATTTCGCGCCGCTGGCGGCATCGACGAGGATATGTACCGAACCGAGGCGGTTCGCCGGATCAACCACCGGCGAGACCAGCCGCACTTTGCCGGGCACGGCCTCGCGGGTGCCGGCAATGGTCACCTTGGCCGGCATGTCGACGCGGATACGGCGGATATCGCTTTCCGGCACATCGGCCACGAGTTCGATCTCGCCATTGCGGATCATGGTGAAAAGCGGCGTTCCGGCGCCGGTCGCGATCGCGCCGACCTTCGCATCCTTTACCGAAATGACGCCATCCACCGGCGCCTTGACGTCGGTGCGGTCGAGTTTCAGGTCGATATCGTCGATCTGGGCTTCCACCACCTTGATATCGGCCTGTGCGACATTGACCAGCTGCCGGGCGGCGTTCAGCCGTGCTGCCGCGGCCTCTGCCGAAGCCGTCTGCTGTTCGAGCTGGGATGTGGAGAGTGTTCCGTTTCGGCTGAGATTGATGGCCCGGTCGCGCTGACGGTTCGCGTCATTGGCGGTGGCCTGCGCTTCGATGACCTGCGCCTGGTTTTGCGCCAGCGCGGCCTCCGCCTTGGCCTTGTTGGCCTCCAGCTGGCTCTTCTGCAGGAGCAGCGCATCCTTGTTGAGCTCGGCCACGACATCGCCCGCCTTTACGCGGTCTCCGACATCGACCGAGAGCGACTTGATCGACAATCCGTCGACCAGGGGCTGCACGAAGATTTCCTGCACCGGGCGGATGCTGCCGCTGGCAAGGATGCTGTCGGTCAACGGCCTGTCGGTGACGGAGGTGACGACGATCGCCGGCAGCCGGACCTCGCTTTGCTGGCCCTGCTGGCCCTGCTGGTTCTGCTGGCCCTGCGCTGCAGGCTCCTGCGCAAGCGCCGGAGAAACCGGGCCTGCCGGCGAACCGAGCGCGAAAAGGCCAAGTGCAGCAGTGAACATGGCAAGCTGTGACTGTCGGGTAATCATCTGTATTATCCGGCCTATCCTGGCATTATCGATTAAGTCTGACTGTCTGTTGCGCGATCTGCCATCCGGTGCGAGCCTTCGCGGCGCGGACCCAAGCGCAAGATGGGTCACACAGCGCGCAACGGGTCGGGGAGGGTTACCCAGTCCATTGCCTTGGCCGTCGCCTGGCCATTGCTCTTCGTCCGTAGTGCCTGTCAGTGGCCGACAAGGTCGTCGCAACCGAGCATAGGTGGCTACGTCTGCCGAGCGCTGCAAGACCACAGCACAACAAATCGTGATCACTTTAATCGCAGCGCACAAGCGGATCAATGGTCCGCGCATGATCCTTGCCATCATAGTTTTTGACGGGTTGCCGAAGATCGTGCCGCAGCGGCTGCCTCGCTGCTGTCTCTCAGCGTGCTGGCCGCCTTCCACCCGTCGCCTTGGCAGGGGTGCCGATGGCGTCTGCCTGAACGGCAAAACGCGCGACCCTGGCCGCGCGTTTCATTTCCGGTCGGCTGGCCGGTTCCTACTTCAGGGCGGCCTTGGTGATGTCGAGCGTATAGGCGCCGGTCGGCTCCTTGGTGATGACCGGATCGGAACCGCCGCCGAGCAGGGTCTTCACCGTGCGCTCGTAATCGGCCATGTCGAGGGCGCCGTTGGAGCCCGCGGTCAGCTTGGCCACTTCGCTCATCATGCGCTTCTGGTGCTTTTCGGTCTGGGCCCCGGAGGCATCATTGTCCAGCACGATGCCGGCGGCCTCATCCGGATTCTCCTCTGCCCATTTCCAGCCCTTCATCGAGGCGCGGACGAATTTGACCATCTTCTCCTGGAAGGCGGCGTCCTTCAATTTGTCCTCCAGCACATAGAGGCCGTCTTCCAGCGTCGCCACGCCTTCATCCTCATATTTGAAGGTGACCAGTTCCTCCGGCTTGATGCCGGCATCGATGACCTGCCAGTATTCGTTGTAGGTCATGGTGGAGATGCAGGCGGCCTGCTTCTGCAGGAGCGGGTCCACGTTGAAGCCCTGCTTCAGCACCTTCACGCCTTCGGCGGAACCATCGGTCTTGATGCCGAGCGTGCTCATCCAGGAGAGGAAGGGATATTCATTGCCGAAGAACCAGACGCCCAGCGTCTTGCCCTTGAAGTCGGCAGGCTTGGCAATGCCGCTTTCCTTCAGACAGGTGAGCATCATGCCGGAGGTCTTGAAAGGCTGGGCGATATTGACGAGGGGTACGCCCTTTTCGCGCGTGGCGAGCGCAGACGGCATCCAGTCGACGATCACGTCGGCGCCGCCGCCGGCCAGCACCTGCGGGGGCGCGATGTCCGGCCCGCCGGGCTTGATCTCCACGTCCAGCCCCTCTTCCTCGTAGAAGCCCTTGTCCTTGGCCACGTAATAGCCGGCGAACTGCGCCTGCGTGACCCATTTCAGCTGCAGCGTCACCTTGTCGGCGGCGGCGGCCGACATGGCCGTCAGCGAGACGGCTGCGGCCAGCATCAGCGATGCGATCTTCCTGTTCATCACTTGCGTTCCCTCTTTTTTGGTTCTTACCTCCGGCCACCACGGACGGAGGGATGCCAGAAGGTGACGGCCCGCTCGGAGAGCGCCACCAGACCATAAAAGACCGAGCCGGCCACGGCGGCGACGGTGATCTCGGCCCAGACCATGTCGATATTGGCCCGTCCCACCTCGGTCGAAATGCGAAAGCCCATGCCGACAATGGGCGTGCCGAAGAATTCCGCCACGATGGCCCCGATCAGCGCCAGAGTCGAGTTGATCTTCAGCGCGTTGAAGATGAAGGGCCAGGCGGCCGGCAGGCGCAGCCGGATCAGCGTCTGCCACCATGAGGCGGCATAGGTCCGCATCAGGTCGCGCTCCATATGGCTTGAGGCGGCAAGCCCCTGCACGGTGTTCACCAGCATGGGGAAGAAGGTCATGATGACGACGACCGCCACTTTCGAGGGCCAGTCGAAGCCGAACCACATGACCATGATCGGCGCCACGCCGACGACAGGCAGCGCCGAGACGAAATTGCCGATCGGCAGCAGGCCCTTCTGCAGGAAGGGCGACCGGTCGATCAGGATCGCCACCAGAAAACCGAGGCCGCAGCCGGCCACATAGCCGGTCAGGACGGATTTGAGGAATGTCTGCTGGAAATCCGCCCAGAGGATCGGCAGGGAGGCGATCAGCCGGGAAAAGATCGCGGTGGGCGCCGGCAGCAGGATGGGCGGGATCTCGAAACCGCGCACCAGGCATTGCCAGACGGTCAGCAGCGTCACGCCGAAGATCAGCGGCACGGCGATGCCGATCCCACGGGCCAGCAAAGGCGTCGCAGGTCTTTGCCGCACCAGCCATTCGTTGAGGGCCCAGGCACCAAGCCAGACGATCACGGCGGCGACAAGATAGAGGTTCATGGGCGTGCCCCCATGCGTTTCAGCACCAGGCCGTGGGCAAGGCCGACAATCGTGACGAGCACGGCTGCAAGGCCCGCGGCCATGAAGAGCGCCGCCCAGATCTGGATCGTCTGGCCGTAATAGGAGCCCGACAGCAGGCGCGCGCCAAGCCCGGCCACCGCCCCGGTGGGCAATTCGCCGACAATGGCGCCGACCAGCGAGATGGCGATCGCCACCTTCAGCGAGGTGAAGAGATAGGGCAGGGCGGCCGGCCAGCGCAGCTTCCAGAAGATCTGGCGGGGGCTCGAATTATAGGTGTGCATCAGGTCCAGCAGCAGCGTGTCCGGGCTGCGCAACCCCTTCACCATGCCGACGACGACGGGAAAGAAGGAGAGATAGGTGGAAATCAGCGCTTTCGGCAGCAGGCCCGATATGCCGATGGAGTTCAGGACGACGATGATCATCGGCGCGATGGCGAGGATGGGGATGGTCTGGCTGGCGATCACCCAGGGCATCAGCGACTTGTCGATCGCCCGGTTGTGGACGATGGCGACGGCAAGCAGAATGCCGAGTACGCTGCCCATGCCAAAGCCCATCAGGGTTGCCGACAGCGTGATCCCGGCATGGTAGACGAGACTGCGCTTGGAGGTGACCGGCTTGGCGACCGTCGTGTCCCAGAGTTCGGCCAGGATCTGATGCGGCGCCGGCAGGACGGGCCGTTCCTGGACGAAGGAGCGCTCCACCACCTGGCCCAGCGTCAGCGTTTCGCCGGCCCGCGCCGCCTGGTCGCGCACGAAGGGGGCGTTCAGATAGACGACGAAGACATGCCAGATGAGAAGGATCGCGGCGATCACCGTCAGGACCGGCAGGATGCGGTCGCGCAGGAGCGATGACGTCATCGGGTGTCTCCCGCCAAGGCGGCCATGCCCATCATCCGCCAATCTGCCTGGGGATATGGCAGGGCTCCATGCGTCGCTGATGTCAAAGCCGGGCTTGGCACCGATCCAGTGCTCCTACTCCTCATAACTGTGCCCCGCTTTCAGCCCTTCGCGCACGCGGTGGGCGATCGCCAGGAATTCCGGCGTATCGCGGATTTCCAGCGGCCGGTCGCGGGGAAGCGTTGATTCGATCACGTCGGTCACCCGGCCGGGCCGGGGGCTCATCACGACGATACGGGTGGAGAGATAGACCGCTTCCGGAATGGAATGGGTGACGAAGCAGATGGTCTTGTTGGTCTTTTCCCACAGTTTCAGCAGCTGCTCGTTCAGATGGTCGCGGACGATCTCGTCCAGCGCGCCGAAGGGTTCGTCCATCAGCAGGAGATCGGCATCGAAGGCGAGCGCGCGGGCGATCGAGGCTCGCTGCTGCATGCCGCCGGAGAGCTGCCACGGATATTTCTGACCGAAGCCCGTCAGGTTGACGAGATCGAGCATGGCGGCGATGCGCGCCTTTCTGTCTGCCGCGTCATAGCCCATGATCTCCAGCGGCAGGGCAATGTTCTTCTCGATGGTTCGCCAGGGATAAAGGGCGGCGGCCTGGAAGACGTAGCCATAGGCGCGCGCCAGGCGGGCCTTTTCCGGCGTCATGCCGTTGATCGCGATCGTTCCCGCCGTGTGCCGTTCGAGATCGGCGATGACGCGCAGGAAGGTGGTCTTGCCGCAGCCGGAAGGGCCGATGAAGGAGACGAAATCGCCCTTGCGGATATCCAGATTGACACCGGTGAGGGCATGTACCGGACCATCGCCGGTTTCGAAGGTGAGGCCGAGATCTCGGGCGGAGACAACCGATGCGGCAGATGAGACGGCAGATGAGGCGAACGGGGCGGGGGCAGCGGTCATCGAAGCGTCTCCGGCCGGGTGGGGATCGTGTTCAGGGGCATGATTTCTGCTATCTTCCGAAGCCGTGAGCGGCCCTGCAGCAGGCGCGAGGCGCCTGCAGGCACGCAATTGGAGGATATGGACCATGGATGCATCATCAAAGCCCACCTGCCGGCTGGTGAAGCCGGGCGCCACCTATGACGGCAAGCAGGGCCTCAGCTATTTCGAAGGCATTGCGGCGGAGACGGTGGGTGCAAAGGGCATCTGCATGCATATTCTCACCATGCCGCCCGGTGCGCGGGCCAAGGCGCATCTGCACGAAAGCCATGAAACGGCGATCTACATGCTCGCCGGCCGGGCGGATACCTGGTACGGCGACCGGCTGGAAAACCATGTCGTGGTCAGTGCCGGCGAGCTCTTCTACATTCCGGCCGGCGTGCCGCATCTTCCGGCAAACACGTCCGACGAGCCGGCGACAGCGATCATCGCCCGCACCGATCCCAACGAGCAGGAGAGCGTGGTCCTGCTGCCGGAACTGGATGCGCTGGCGCGGTGAGGCGAGGCTCCCCCTCTCCCCTTGGGGAGAGGGTGGCGCGATAGCGCCGGGTGAGGGGACAGCAACTTTCCGTATCGTTTGCGTCAAGACCTGATCTCTTTCACCTTCATCGTTTGATTGCGGGATAAAAACGCGTCAGTTCGCAGCAAGCAATCAGCCGCCCTTCCAGCGCCGTCTCGTCTTCTCCAGGCTGAATTGGGTGACGTCATCGCAAGACCCCTCATCCGGCCCTACGGGCCACCTTCTCCCCAAGGGGAGAAGAGGACGCGCCCTGCGCGGCTCCACCAAGATCAACGTCACAGAGACAATTGACAGGTTTGGTAACAAGCGCTGCGGGTCTAGATGTTTCCATTATCAAACCCCGGATGCCGGGATGCCGCTGCGCTCCACCTTGCGCGGAGCCGTCAATTCCTTCCAGGTCGAAAGCGCCTTGGACACCGCCGGATAGGGCTCGCGGGCGACGAACTGGCCATGCCCCTCGCGCGTCTTGACCGCGCCGTCCTCGATCGCGACGGCACCGCGTGTCAGCGTATAGCGCGGCAGGCCCTTCACCTTTTTGCCTTCGAAGACATTGTAATCGATGGCCGATTGCTGGTTGCCGGCGCCGATGGTCTTTTCCTTCTGCGGATCCCAGACGACGAGATCGGCATCGGCTCCCACCAGAATTGCGCCCTTTCTCGGATAGATGTTGAGGATCTTGGCGATATTGGTCGAGGTCACGGCCACGAATTCGTTCATCGTGATGCGGCCGGTGGCGACCCCATAGGTCCACAGCATCGGCATGCGGTCTTCCAGGCCGCCGGTGCCGTTCGGGATCTTGCGGAAATCGCCGATCCCATAGCGTTTCTGGTCGGTGGTGAAGGCGCAGTGATCGGTTGCCACCACCTGCAGCGAGCCGCTTGCGAGACCGGCCCAGAGGCTGTCCTGGTGCTGCTTGTTGCGGAAGGGCGGGCTCATGACGCGGCGTGCGGCATGATCCCAGTCCGGATTGGCATATTCGCTCTCGTCGAGCGTCAGGTGCTGGATCAGCGGCTCGCCGAAGACGCGCATGCCGTTCTGCCTTGCGCGCCGGATGGCCTCATGCGCCTGCTCGCAGGAGGTGTGCACGACATAGAGGGGGGCGCCCGCCATGTCGGCGATGATGATGGCGCGATTGGTCGCTTCGCCCTCCACCGTCGCGGGCCTCGAATAGGCATGCGCCTCGGGGCCGGTATTGCCCTCATCCATCAGTTTGGTCTGCATGGCGGCGACCACATCGCCGTTTTCCGCATGGACGAGCGGCAGGGCTCCCAGTTCGGCGCAGCGCGAGAAGGAGGCGAACATCTCATCATCGTTCACCATCAGCGCGCCCTTATAGGCCATGAAATGCTTGAAGGTGTTGATGCCTTTCTCTTCCACCACCGTCTTCATCTCGTTGAAGACCTGCTCGCCCCACCAAGTGACGGACATGTGGAAGGAATAGTCGCAATTGGCGCGGGTTGCCTTGTTGTCCCAGCGCTTCAGCGCGTCAAGAAGCGACTGGCCGGGATCGGGCAGGCAGAAATCGACGACCATCGTGGTGCCGCCGGCAAGGGCGGCGCGTGTTCCGCTTTCGAAATCATCCGCCGAATAGGTGCCCATGAAGGGCATTTCCAGATGCACATGCGGATCGATGCCACCCGGCATGACATAGCAGCCGGTTGCGTCCAGCACCGTGTCGCCGGAAAGATTGGGGCCGATTTCGACGATCCTGCCGCCCTCCACCTTCACGTCGGCCCGATAGGTGAGATCGGCGGTCACGATGGTGCCGTTCTTGATGACTGTGGTCATGGTGTGTGTCTCTCCCGGAAATAATCTTGGGCTGTCACTGGGCGTTCCCCTTCATCCGCCCTTCGGGCACCTCTCCCCAAGGGGAGAAGGGATAGGAGGCACCGCATGCGCTCCCTCTCTCAGGTCATGCGTCGTTTTGATGTGCATGAGCGATGCAGAAGGGTTTGGCTTTGCAAGTTCGGCAAGCAGGGGGGTCAAGCATGGTCTCTGACGGTACAGCGCGCGCGCTCCCTTCTCCCCTTGGGGAGAAGGTGCCCGAAGGGCGGATGAGGGGGCTGCACCGGCGGGCCGCATCATTTCGCTCTCCGCATTGCGGGTGAAAACCGGGTTGTGTCGCAGGCTTGCGTGAGGCGTCCGTCCAGAACTGCCAGAATTGTCTCCAGCACGGCTCGCCGTTCCCGGAGAACCTCGTGATTCCAGAAGCGGATCACGGAATATCCGCTGGCATTCAGCCAGCTGGTGCGCCGGTCGTCATACAGGCTTCCCGCATGCTGGATCCCGTCCAATTCAACCACGAGCGAACGCTCACGACACAGAAAATCCACCACATAGGGGCCGAGGGGTATCTGCCGAGAGAACTTGTAACCGTTAAGCCTGCGCGCCCTGAGATCGCTCCAGAGACAATGTTCTTCCTCTGTCTCCAACTGTCGAAGCCGGCGGGCCTGAACGGTCTTGCCGGGCCGGCGCCTGGTGACATCATCTTGCGACACGACCACCCCCTCATCCGCCCTTCGGGCACCTTCTCCCCAGGGGGAGAAGGGGTCTGCGCGGCCAGTGCCGTCAGCCTGGCCTGCAGCTCGCCCGTATGACAGCATAAGCCTTGTCGAGGGCGAAGCAAGAGACGTCCCGTCGCTCCCTTTACAGGCAGCGTTCGCCCATGCGGCAAATGGGAGAGTTTGCCGGACCAACAGGCTCACCCCACAATCTCCGCCGTTTCCAACACGGCATGGAAAAGCACGTCGCAACCGGCGGCGGCCCATTCCCGTGAAATCTCTTCCGCTTCATTGTGCGAAAGGCCGCCGACGCAGGGGCACATGATCATGGTGGCCGGCGCCACCTTGGCCGCCCAGCAGGCATCGTGGCCGGCACCGGAGATGAGGTTCATATGGCTGTAGCCGAGGGTTTCGGCGGCCTTGCGCACCCGATCCACCAGCGTCGGATCGAAGGTGACGGGGTCGAAATGGCCGACCGCTTCGATGGAACAGCCGACGCCGAGCGCTGCGCAGATCTCATGCGCCCGCGCCTCGATCCTTTCCCGCATGCGGTCGAGCTTGTCCTGGCTGGGGGTGCGGATATCGACGGTGAAGACCACCTTGCCCGGCAGGACATTGCGGGAATTGGGGGAGAAGACCATCTGGCCCACGCCGCCGACCGCGCCCGGCTGCTCGGACATTGCCACATCCTGCACCATTTCCAGGATGCGCGCCATGGCAAGACCGGCATTCACCCGCATGGTCATGGGCGTGGAGCCGGTATGCGCCTCCTTCCCGGTCAGCGTGAATTCCAGCCACCACAGGCCCTGACAATGGGTGACGACGCCGATCTTTCTGTTCTCGGCCTCCAGGATCGGGCCTTGTTCGATGTGATATTCGAAATAGGCGTGCATCTTGCGCTTGCCCACCTCTTCATCGCCGCGCCAGCCGATCCTCTGCAGCTCTTCGCCATAGGACTTGCCGTCCGGATCCTTGCGGGCATAGGCGTAATCCAGCGAGTGGATCCCGGCAAACACGCCGGAAGCCAGCATGGCGGGCGCGAAGCGGGCACCTTCCTCATTGGCCCAGTTCGTCACGACGATCGGATGTCTGGTCCGGATGCCGAGATCATTCAACGTGCGTACCACTTCGAGACCCGAAAGAACGCCGAGGACGCCGTCATATTTGCCGCCGGTGGGCTGGGTGTCGAGATGGCTTCCGACATAGACCGGCAGAGCATCCGGATCCGTCCCGGCGCGGGTGGCGAACATGGTGCCCATCTGGTCGACGCCGACGCTCATGCCTGCCGCTTCGCACCAGGATTTGAACAGGTGGCGGCCCTCGCCGTCTTCGTCGGTCAGCGTCTGGCGGTTGTTGCCGCCGGCAATGCCGGGACCGATGCGGGCCATCTCCATCAGCATGTCCCAGAGCCGGTCACCGTTCACGCGCAGGTTTTCGCCTGGTGCTGCCACCATTCGTTCAATCCTTCATCTGTCAGCCGTTGAAAGCATCGCTGCGGCTGCTGTTCCCTCGTGCGGTCCTGCGCCACCTTTTTATGGGAGCAAAGTCTGGCCTGGTCACCAGGCCGGACTTGTTGCACAAGGCCTAGCGTGTTGAACCAAGACAGGTTTCCCTCAGAGGAGGGCTTGCCTTTGCCCGGTGTGTCGCAGATAAATTGACCGGTTGGTAAAAGCTTACAATGTCCGTGCCGGTTCTCAAGCCGAAAAATGCGGACCAGCGAAAAAATGAACATAAATCCGGCACGGGGTTTGTGGGCGCAAAATTTGTGCATTGCCGGAGGCGGCCAGGCCCTGGATGCGAGGAGAGCGGGATGATTCCAAGGGCGGCGATGACCCGGCGGCGCACGCGCATTCAGGAGGAGAAGGAAGAGAAGATCCTGGAGGCGGCGCTTGATGTCTTTTCCGCCTTCGGCTTCCGTGGCGCGACGATCGACCAGATCGCCGAGGCCGCCGGCATGTCCAAGCCCAATCTCCTTTATTATTTCCGCACCAAGGAAGCCATCCACCGGGCGCTTCTGGACCGCATGCTCTTCACCTGGCTGGAGCCCCTGCGGGCCTTCAACGCCGATGGCAATCCGGAGAGCGAGATCCGCTCCTATATTCGCCGCAAGCTGGAAATGTCACGGGACTTTCCCCGCGAGAGCCGGCTGTTCGCCAATGAGATCCTGCAGGGCGCGCCGCATATCGAGGACGAACTGACCGGGCCGCTGAAGGCACTGGTGGATGAGAAGGCCAATGTGATCCGCGCCTGGATCAAGGCCGGCAAGATGGCCCGCTGCGATCCCTATCACCTGATCTTCTCCATCTGGTCCACCACCCAGCATTATGCCGATTTCGACGTGCAGGTGGAGGCGGTGCTGGGCAACCGCTTCGGCGAGGGCCGGTTCGAAGATGCCGCCCGTTTTCTCGAAGACCTGTTCCTGCGCGGCCTGGCGATCAAGCCTTTGACCTAGCAAAACCGCTGACGCGCTTTTGCTGGAGCCTAAAACCCCGCCAGGCACACCATCCCGTAACCGAAGGCCGAGATGAACAGCCAGCCAAAGGCGCCGAGCGCAAGCGGGCGCAGGCCCTCGGCCGCCAGTTGGCGGATCTGTGTGTTGAGGCCCATAGCGGCCAGCCCGCAGGAGAGCAGGAAGGTGGCGAGCAGGTTGGCGTGCGAAATCACCTCCGGCGGGATCGCGACGGCGCTGTTCAGTGCCACCATTGCGAGGAAACCCAGGACGAACCAGGGGAAAGGCGCGCCGGCGCGGGTCCGATCCTGAGCCAGGCCGGGGCGGGCAGCACGTTCCGTGTGCGGGCGAAACAGCGTCAGCGCCAGTGTCAGCACCAAGGGCGCAAGAAGCACGACGCGCGCAAGCTTGGCAATAGTGCCGTATTGCCCCGCCACCTCGCCGCTCTGGAAGGTTGCCGCAACGACCTGCGCCACTTCATGAATCGTGGCGCCCGACCAGATGCCGTAAGCGGTGCTGTCGAGGTTGAGGGGCACCAGCAAAAGCGGGAAGAGCAGCATGGATAGCGAGCCGAACAGGGTGACGCAGGCAACCGCATAGGCGACATCCTCGTCACGCCCCCGCACCACGGCATTGGCGGCGATCACTGCCGAGGCGCCGCAGACGGCGGTTCCGGCAGCGATCAGGCCCGTCATCCGGCGATCGACTCCCAAGAGCCGGCCAGCAAGGGTGATGGCGATGAAGGTGGCGAGGAGCGTCGCCACCACCACGAAGAGGCCGGAGAGGCCGAGCGACGCCAGTTGCGAGAGGGTGATCTGCAGGCCGAGCAGGATGATGCCGAGCCGCAGGAGGCGCTTGAGCGACAGGCTGATGCCAAAGCGGCAGGCGGCGGCGGGCTTGCGGCTATTGCCGATCACCATGCCGATGACGATCGAGACGATCAGCGGCGACAGGCTTTCGATCCCGGTCAAGGTGCGAAACAGCATGGCCGCGGTGGCGATGCCTGCCGTCAAGGCAAGCCCGGGAAGGAGGCCGACCACCGTCTCCAGCCATTCATGGGCCCGTCGGGTGGAATGCGAATGCGCGGTCATCAAGGCCTCTGTCGTTTCCCGGATCGAGTGAAGCAACTGTGGCAGGCGGATTTCCATCGTTCCAACGAATTGATATGATCGTTTCAATCGCTGGAGACGATCGTATGACCTTGGAGCAATTGCGGGTCTTCCTGGCTGTGGCGCAGGAAAGCCATGTGACGCGGGCGGCGGCGCGGCTGAACATGACGCAATCCTCCGTCAGCGCGGCGCTTGCGGCACTGGAGGGTCGGCATGGGGTTCGGCTGTTCAACCGCGTCGGCCGCGGCATCGAGCTGACGGAAGCCGGACGGTTGTTCCGGCCCGAGGCGCAGGCGGTGCTCGACAAGGCGGCCGATGCAGGGCGCCTGTTGAAGGATCTGTCAGGCGCGCCGTCCGGCAGTCTCATTCTTCACGCCAGCCAGACGGTTGCCAGCTACTGGCTGCCGAAGCGGCTGATGGCCTATCGCGAGCGGCATCGCCAGGTGGATCTTCATATGAGCGTCGGCAATACGAGGGGCGCGGCAGAGGCGGTCCTGGCCGGTCGGGCGGATCTTGCCGTGGTGGAGGGGCGGGTGGACGCTGCGGCACTCACGATGACCAAGGTCGGCGAGGATCGGCTGGTGCTGGTCGTCGGCCGCCGGCATTTCTGGAGGAAAGGCCAGGGGCTGGAACCTGCCGATCTGCTGGCCACCGACTGGATTCATCGCGAACAGGGTTCCGGCACCCGTGCGGCGCTCGAGGAGGAGTTGCGCCGGCTGGGGATCGCGCCGCAGGCACTGAGGGTGACCCTGGAGCTTCCCTCGAACGAGGCGGTCATCGCCGCGGTGGAAGCCGGCTGCAGCGCGGCTGTCCTCTCCTATCGGGCGGTGGAGGCGCATCTGTCGCAGGGATGGCTGGTCATGCCGGATTTCCCCATGCCGACGCGGCCCTTCTTCCTGCTTGCGCATCGCGAGCGGCATGTCACCCGGGCAATGAAGGCCATGATGGATGTGCTGGGCGAGGGGTAGGGGGTGTTCGCAATAGAAGGCCTGTGAGCCACGTGGTGAGTTCAGAGGAGTATGCAGCGTTGCCCCTGCCTTTTGCCGGTTTTCTGCAACGAGCACATTTCGGACGCATATAAACGGGCAGGCCACTCTCGTGCCCCGCCCGCTCTTTTTCTTCAACCCGATTATTCCGCGGCCACCTGTGCCATCGGATTGTTCGGATGGGTCGTCCAATTCGCGTAGTTGGGGTCCACCGGCTTGCCGGTGCGCTCGTCAAGGGCGCCCGGCTCGAGGCCGACCATGGTGATGCAGTTTTCGACAGGACAGACATTGACGCAGAGATTGCAGCCCACGCATTCGTCTTCCATCACCTCGAAATGGCGCACGCCGTCCACCATGGATGTGATCGCCTGGTGGGACGTATCCTCGCAGGCGATGTGGCAGCGTCCGCATTTGATGCAGGCGTCCTGGTCGATATGGGCCTTGGCCACGTAATTGAGGTTCAGATATTTCCAGTCGGTCACATTGGGCACGGCGCGGCCGCACACATCGTCCAGCGTCCGGTGGCCCTTCTGGTCCATCCAGTCGGACAGGCCGGAGATCATTTCCTGAACGATCTTGAAGCCGTAGGTCATGGCGGCGGTGCAGACCTGCACATTGCCGGCGCCAAGCGCCAGGAATTCGGCGGCATCCCGCCATGTGGTGACGCCGCCAATGCCGGAAATCGGCAGGCCATAGGTTTCCTGATCGCGGGCGATCTCGGAAACCATATTGAGCGCGATCGGCTTGACGGCCGGACCGCAATAGCCGCCATGGCTGCCCTTGCCGCCAATGCTCGGCACCGGCGCAAAATCATCCAGATCGACGGAGACGATGGAATTGATCGTGTTGATCAGCGAGACGGCATCGGTGCCGCCGCGTTTTGCGGCGCGGGCAGGGTTGCGGATATCGGTGATGTTCGGCGTCAGCTTGGTGATCACCGGCATGCGGGTATAGTGCTTGCACCAGCGCACCACCATTTCGATATACTCCGGCACCTGGCCGACGGCCGATCCCATGCCGCGCTCGCTCATGCCGTGCGGACAGCCGAAATTGAGCTCGATGCCGTCGGCGCCGGTCTCTTCCACGAGAGGCAGAATGGCTTTCCACTCTTCCTCCACGCAGGGCACCATGATCGAGGCGATCAGCGCCCGGTCCGGCCAGTTCATCTTCACCTGCTTCATTTCCTGCAGGTTCACCTGCAGCGGCCGGTCGGTGATGAGCTCGATATTGTTCAAGCCGAGCAGGCGGCGGTCGGCACCCCAGATCGCCCCGTAGCGCGGCCCGTTGACATTGACCACCGGCGGACCTTCCGAGCCGAGCGTCTTCCAGACGACGCCGCCCCAGCCCGCCTTGAAGGCGCGTTCCACATTATAGGCCTTGTCCGTCGGCGGCGCCGAAGCCAGCCAGAAGGGGTTGGGCGATTTGATGCCGACGAAATCATTGCGAAGATCAGCCATGTGTCATCCTCCCCATGGTCACGCGAAGGCCACGGCCGGCTGACCGGCAGAAGCGAAGGCAAGATGAATGGCGTCTGCCGCATCGCGGCCATGCGCGACCGCCTGCACGGTCAGGTCCTCGCCGCGGTTGACGCAATCGCCACCCGCATAGACGCCGGCGATCGAGGTGCGACCCTGCGCATCCACCATGATGCGTCCCTTTTCCATGGCAAGGCTGCCGATGCCGCTGGCGCGGAAGGACTGTCCAATGGCCTTGAACACCTGGTCGGCGGCAATCACTCCGGTTTCGCCGGTCATGGTCAGGTGACCGTCGACGAGCGCCGTATAGTCGAGCTCGATGCCGGCCACGGCGCCATCCTTGCCGAGAACGCGTTTTGGCGCCAGCCAATGACGAATGGTGACACCTTTCGAGGCCGCCAGATCCTGTTCGAATTCGGAGGCGTTCATATGCTCCTTGCCGCGGCGATAGCAGATGGTGACTTCCTCGGCGCCGAGAAGCTTGGCCTGGATCGCCGCGTCAATGGCCGTCATGCCGCCACCCAGAATGACGACCCTTCGGCCGATCGGCAGCTGCGACTTGTCGGATGCCTGGCGCAACGCGGCGATGAAATCCACCGCATCCTCCACGCCCAGGAGATCCTCGCCCTCGATGCCGAGCGCGTTGACGCCGGTAAGGCCGATCCCCAGGAACACGGCATCATATTGCTCCGTCAGATCCGACAGAGAGAAATCGCGGCCGAGCGCCATTCCGTTGCGGATCTCGATCCCGCCGATTGCGAGCAGGTAATCGATCTCCTTCTGGGCGAAGTCGTCCGTCGCCTTGTAGGTGGCGATGCCGTATTCGTTCAGGCCGCCCGCTTTCTCGCGCGCGTCGAAGATAATGGCGGAATGGCCGTTCATCGCCAGCCGGTGGGCGCAGGCAAGACCTGCCGGGCCGGCGCCGACCACGGCGATCACCTTGCCGCTTTCGGGCGCCCGCTGGAAGAACTGGCGATTGGTCTCCATGGCGATATCGGTCGCATAGCGCTGCAGCCTCCCGATCTCGACCGGCCGGTCCTCGGCCGTATTGCGCACGCAGGCCTCTTCACACAGAGTTTCGGTGGGACAGACGCGGGCGCACATGCCGCCCAGGCTGTTCTGCTCGAAAATGGTCCGGGCCGCACCCAGCGGATTGCCCGTCGAGATCTGCCGGATGAACAGCGGAATGTCGATGGCCGTCGGACAGGCGGTCATGCACGGCGCGTCATAGCAGAAATAACAGCGGTCGGAGGCAACAAGCGCCTCGTGCCGGTCCAGTCTCGGATGGAGGTCGGAAAAATTCCGTTCGTAGTCTGCGGGCGCCAGACGGCCTACCGCAATACCGCTTCCCAGTCGTTCCATGTTGCTTCCCTCTTTTATGGCATTTTTGAACAACTGAGGGTGAGCGTAACACGGGATAAAAATTTATCAATCGGTCAAAATTTTTTCTGAAACGCCCGGAAGCCCGGCCCACCGGCCGCATGCGGGCTTTGGAAGCCGACAAGGAGGCGGACGGTCGGTGAGGCGGCGCGGGGCGTGGGCTAGGGGTTGAATGCGGCTCGCAGGCGGCTGGCTGACCTTGGTGTGGGATCGGGGCTTGCCCGAGGCTTGCGGCGCCGGCGGCGCAAGAGCGATCGCCCATTGCGGGCATCGCATGCTCCGGCCTATCCCTGATGACACAGAGACAGTCGACATGCAGGGGACCTTGCCTTTGACCGGAACACAGAGATCCCGCCACTATCTGGCGGAGCATTATCAGACGCTCGGCCGGGTCGATCTCGATTACCGCAGCAGCAATCTTCTCGTCAGGGCGATCTATCCGACCGCGGCGGTCAAGGGCTTTGCGACGATGCAGGTGCGGATCGTCAAGATCTCCACCGAAGGCGCGCTCCTGCATGGGCATCTTCTGTCCTTCCTGCCGGACCAGTTCTACCTTTGCCTGGGGGAGCGGGAAATCTTCATCACCTGCGCCAAGCGCCATCTGGAGGATGACCGGATGGCGATCGTCTTCGCAAAGCCTGAAACGCAAGGCTTCGTTCAGGCGCTGTCGCGCATCACGCAGCCGATCAGCACGCTGAAGCGCCTGCGCGGCGCGGCCGCGCCGGTGATCGAGGCGAGGATCACCACCCGGACCAACGGCTGAACCTCGGCGCAGGGCATTCCGCAATCTTGCCTGGTGAAGATGAATATTTTTCTCCAGTTTAATCTTTACTCGTTTTCTCATGTTATCTATGGTCCGCGACGCTGACGCCCGATCAAGGGCCAGACTCGCAGACACGAAGGAAAACGAGCCGTGGCAAAGAAGGATAAGCGCAAGGCAGCAGGTCGTCAGGGTGCCCAGGGTGCCGACCGGGGACAGACATCGACGCGCGGACAGGAGAGCGGCGGCGTCAAAAGCTTCCTCTATGTCGGCGGCCGTGACTGCCAGGTGGCCCATCTGCGGGAAATCGCCAGCAATTTCGGCGCAGAGCTGATTCATCACGATGGCGGTCTGCGCGAGGCCGTGTCGCGCATCGACACGCTCCTGCCTTCGGTGGACTGCGTCTTCTGCCCGATCGACTGTATCAGCCATGATGCGTGTTTGCGGGTGAAGACCGGCTGCAAGAAGTTCTCCAAGGCCTTCATCCCCTTGCGCAATGGCTCCAAATCCAGTCTGGAGCGCGCGCTGCAGACCATGAAAGAACGGGATGCCTCGCTATGATCGATGACCGCCGCGACAACACCTTCCTGATCGGCCTGCACAAGCTCGCCCAGCAGAACGGCGAGGGACTGGTGCCGGAGCTTTACGACCTCCTCACGCGCCGTCCCGACGAATGGCCGGAAGGCGACAAGATCATGCGCTTTCCCATCGGCCGCACACGGCTTCCCAATGCGCAAATGCCGGACGATCTCGATGGCGCTCCGGCGCAGATCATTCCGCTGCGCCGCGCCTGACCGACACTTTGGGGGCATCGGCTCCGGCCGCAAAGGGGGCGGACCGCAGGCTGCTCCTGTTCCGGAATGAAACGGCGCGCGGCCCCGCCGCAGGGGTGGGTGCCGCATTTGCCGAAAAGCAACCATGAATGCGGTTGCGCATTGCGGGCCGCCGCCTGTTTGGGCACACTGAAGCTCAGTGGAGACCAGATGCATGCGGCGGACCTCGGCAGTTCTTTTCCTTGCGGCATCCCTTGTGGTGCCTTTCGCCATTGCGGGCCTTGCGGTGGCCGGCCCGGCGCCGGCAGGCGAGGGCGAGCGCAAGCCGCTGGCGGATTTCGCCGCCTATTCCATCTTCCTCGTTGCCAATGACAATTGCGGTGAACTGCATTTCGACGCGGCCAAGCTGAAGAACGGCATGGAGCGCTTCGCCCACAGGCTCAGCTGGACCGACAAGAAGCGCAAGGTGCAGGCGCAGGTCATGGTGAACGACAATCGGCAGCAGTTCGAGAAGGACCCGGCGGCCTTCTGCGCCTCCGTCGCCCGCATCCTGCCCGCCTATGACAGGGACGGCATACGCCGCTGATCTCTCTGGTGTAAGGAGCCTGCGGGCTCTGCCGCGCGCCCGCCGCCGCCGTCGCCGTCCGGCCATTCTTCCAGCGTTTGAGGGATCCATTGGCGCCTGCCGCGCGTAGTCCAGGCAAGTGCAATCGATCGGTTCCGTCATGCCTGCCTGCCGCCATCTCGTCTTCGTGCTGGGAGACCAGCTGAGTTTCGATCTCTCGAGCCTTCGCGATCTCGATCCGGAGCGGGACGTGGTGCTGATGGCAGAGGTCATGAGCGAGGCGAGCTATGTGCGTCACCACAAGCAGAAGATCGCCTTCATCTTTTCCGCCATGCGCCATTTCGGGGAGGCTCTGCGAGAGCGCGGCGTGAGCCTGCGCTATGTGCGGCTCGATGCCAAGGACAATAGCGGTTCCTTTCGCGGCGAGCTGAAGCAGGCGGTGGAGGCGCTGCAGCCGGAAAGGATCATCGTTACCGAGCCGGGCGAATGGCGGGTCCTGGAAGACATGAAGAGCTGGGCGCAATGGGTCGGCCGCCCGGTGGAGATCCGGGAAGACGACCGCTTTCTCTGTTCGCAGGCCGAATTCCGCCACTGGGCCGAGGGCCGTCGCGACCTCGTCATGGAGTTCTTCTATCGCGAGATGCGCCGCAAGACGGGCCTGTTGATGGAAGGCGACCAGCCGCTTGGCGGGCGATGGAATTTCGATCGCGAGAACCGCAAGCCCGCCGCGCCCGACCTGTTGCGGCCGAAACGGCTGACGATCGCGCCGGATGCCATCACGCGCGAGGTTCTCGATCTGGTGGCGGCGCGCTTTCCCGACAATATCGGAACGCTCGATGCCTTCGGCTTCGCCGTGACGCAGGCCGATGCGCAGGCGCTTGCGGATACCTTCATGGACAATCACCTGGCGCAGTTCGGCGAGACGCAGGATGCCATGCTCTCGATGGATCCCTTCCTCAATCACGCGCTTCTGTCCTTCTACATCAATATCGGCCTACTTGATCCTTTGTCGGTCTGCCGGGCCGCCGAGCGGCATTATCTGGAGGGACGGGCGCCGCTGAACGCGGTGGAAGGCTTTATCCGCCAGATCATCGGCTGGCGCGAATATGTGCGCGGAGTCTACTGGCTGAAAATGCCGGAATATGCCGAAAGCAATTTCTTCGACCATGATCGCCCGCTGCCGGATTTCTTCTGGACCGGAAAGACCGACATGGCCTGCCTTGCGCAGGTGGTGGGCGAAACCATTCATCACGCCTATGCCCATCACATCCAGCGCCTGATGGTGACGGGCAATTTTGCTTTGCTTGCGGGGCTGAGGCCGCGTGCGGTTCATGAATGGTATCTGGAAGTCTATGCCGATGCCTATGAATGGGTGGAACTGCCCAATGTGATCGGCATGAGCCTGTTTGCCGATGGCGGCCTTCTCGGCTCCAAACCCTATGCGGCAAGCGGCAATTACATCGACAAAATGTCTGATTACTGCGCCGGATGCCGTTATGACGTCAGGAAGAAGACCGGCGAGGATGCCTGTCCCTTCAATGCGCTCTACTGGCATTTCCTCGATCGGCATGGCGCGCGCCTGTCGGGCAATCGCCGGCTGGCGCAGCCTTATGCGACGTGGCGGCGGATGAGCGAGGAGAAGCGGCGAAGCACGATCGCCAGCGCGGATCGTTTCCTGCGCCGGCTGGATGCAGGCGAACCGGTCTGAAACCGCCGACACAGGCCTCCGCGGAGAGGCCAGGCAGAGCCAGGAGGAGACGCGATGAGCATGATGACATCCCTGCCGAAATCCTATCGGGCGCTGGTGATCGGCGAGAGCGGCGGTATTGGCGCGGCGCTGGTGCAGGCCCTTGCTGCCGATCCCGCCTGCGGCGAGGTGGTGGGTCTCTCCCGCCGCAAGGACGGGCTGGATGTGACGCGGGAGGAGAGCGTTGCAGCCGCCGCAGACCGGGTCGAGCCCGGGCTGCAGCTGATCCTCTGCGCCACGGGTGGCCTGACCATCGACGGCGTCGGACCGGAAAAATCGCTGCGCCAGCTGTCGGGCGAGGCCATGGCGAAACAATTCGCGCTCAATGCGATTGGGCCGGCCCTGGTGGCCAAGTATTTCGCCCCGAAGCTCGATCGGCGTCAACGCGGCCTGATGGCGGTTCTGTCGGCGCGGGTCGGGTCGATCGGCGACAACCGCCTGGGCGGCTGGATCTCCTATCGCGCCTCCAAGGCAGCGCTCAACCAGATCCTGCGCACCGCCTCCATCGAGCTGTCGCGCACGCATCCGCAAAGCGTGCTTCTGGCCCTGCATCCCGGAACCGTGGCGACCGCCCTGTCCGAAACCTATGGCAGCGGTCATGAACGGACGGCGCCCGCCGTCAGTGCCGGCAATCTGCTTGCGGTTCTCGACCGGGCCGATCCGGCCGATACCGGCGGCTTCTTCGCCTATGACGGCAAGCCCATTGCGTGGTGAGGCAGACGGAGCGCAAAGACGTGAGCGTCCTCAGGTGAGCATCAGCTTGGCCAGGTAGGCCAGGCAGACGAGCCCGGTGATGCGAAGGCGCAGGCGCCAGTACCAGCGCTGCTCGAGCCCGGCTGCGAGCAGCAGGCGGTCGCAGCCGAGCAGAGCGAGGAAGATCGCCAATTGCAGGAGGAGTGCCGCGCGGCCCTCTTCGACAAGCAGCGAGAGCCAGGCGCAGAGCGCCAGAAGATTGCTGAGGAGAAGGGGGAGGATGGGCGATGCCTCGCGCGCCTGCACCAGTCCCCAGAGCGAGCCGCCCATGAAGGCGGCGATGACGGCGCCATAGGCAAGGAAGGCCTTCAACGGATCGAGCACCGCCAGAAGCGGAAATGTGGGCGGAAGCAGCAGGAAAAACGGCAGGGCGCCGGCATAGGTCAGGATCTGCGTCAGGGTTCTGGACGGAAGTATCATGCTGAGGCTTTCGGAGGGTCTCGCTCGGGATCCAGGGCTTTCAAAGCCTGTGCGAGGTGAAAGCCGCTGAGGAAGGCGGCCTCCACCCGGTTGCCGATGCACCAGTCGCCGCAGGCGGCCAGCTGGCGGTCCGCATCGATCAGGAATGGCGAGCCCAACGGGGTCTCGACATTGGCATACCGCCAGCGGTGAAGATCCACCATTCTCGCCTCGCTCCAGCCGATGGTCGGGAAAAGCGACCGGCAGGCCTCCAGCATCAGATCGCGCACGGTGTCCGGCGCGGTGTCCAGATGCGCCTGCGACCAATCGTTCCGGGCGTGGACGACAAGCGCGGGATCCGGCGCACGGCCAGGCTTGCTGTGATTGGCGGCGATGAAACCAAGGATCGGGTGACCGGTCAATCGGCAGGCGGCGAAAGGAAGATCCGTATCGGCCGGCGGATCGATCATCAGCGTGAAACAGCCGCTCATCCGAACCTGATCGAGCGCGGCCTTGTGTAGCGCCGAGAGCGGCAGGAGAGCCTGGGTCTGCGGCGCCGGAGCGGAGGAGACGACCCAGTCATAGGGGCCATAGACGCCGCCCTTTGTGGTGAGATACCAGTCGCCCGGTCCTCCCTCCACCGACTGGATCTGCAGGCTGCAGAGGACGGCCAGGCCATCCGCCAGATGACGGGCCAGGGCCGACATGGCCGGAACTGCAACAAACCGCCCGTGGCGATCCGTCGATTGCCGCACCTGGCCGGTTTCGTCCCGCTCCATCAGCAGGCCGTCCCAAAGCGCCACCACGCCGGCCTGCATGGCACCGTCCATGCGGTGGCGGAAGTGCGGGTCGCGAATGGTGAAATACTGGGCGCCATGGTCGAAGCTCGCCTGAGCCCGCCTGCGGGTCGCCATCCGGCCGCCAAGCCCCCGGCTTTTCTCGAATATGGTGATCTCGGCACTGCCGGCAAGCTCCGCCGCGAGACTGGTCCCCGACAGGCCTGCGCCGATAATGGCCAGTTTTTGCATCACGCTGCGGCCTTCATGCGACGGCAGCGCTCGGAACAGAACTTCACCTGATCCCAGTCCCTCTGCCATTTCCGCCGCCAGTGGAAGGGCCGCTGACAGGCGGCGCAGACCTTGCTGGGCAGCAGGCTTTTCGGTTTCTGCTTCGGCATGCACTCCATCCCGGTTTGCGCTTGCCCCTTTTTACGGGCCGGCGGGTCCTTCGGATCAGTCGCCAAACGCGAGCGCCATCTGCGGTTTCACATAGATCTCCATCACCCGCCGGCGCAGCCCGTTGACATTGCGTCCTGTCGCGGTGGCGGCCGGCGAGATGTTCACGCCGGCCCGCGCCAGCGCCGCACGGAAGGCCGCGCCGTCTTCCGCCGCGACAATGGCCACGGCGCAGCTGGCCGACTCGAATCTCGCCGCGGCCGCCGCGCCATCGACAAGCGCCGTCTGCGTGCCGAGCCGGAAGACCACGCTCGGTTCGCCATAGCCGGAGACGAGGATTGTCGGGGCGGCGCAGCTTTGCACGCCGGCAACCGCCTCGGCGATCCTGTCGGAAAGCCACAGGTCGCGGGCCTGCGGCAGGATGACGGCAAAGGCCAGGAGATAGGCCGTGGCGGCGCTGGCAGTCATGGCGGCAATGGCCGGCATCAGCCGTCCCGACAGGAGCAGCCAGGAGGCACAGATGCCGGTCAGGGCGACGACAATGCCGAGCGCCAGGCCGGAAAGACTGATCTCGCCTTCGATCCGGTACAGCGCGGCATTCAGGCCGATGCCGAGCACAAGCCCGCCGAGCGCGACGCCGAGATAGGTCAGCCTGAACCACCAGTGATCGCGGACAATCCCTCGCTGCGTCAGGGCAAGACCCGTCAGCACCGCCAGCGCGGGCATCATGGGCAGGATATAGTTCGGCAATTTGGTGGCCGTCAGCTCGAAGACGATCCAGGCCGGTACCGCCCAGAAGAAGAGGAAGCGCACGGATTTTTCCGTTCGCCGCCGAAAGGCAAAGCTGAAGGCCAGCGAGGCGAAGACCGAGAGCGGCCAGAAGGTGGCCAGCGCCACCAGAAGATAGGTGCCGGGTGGCGCGCCATGGCTTTCCTGGGCCGTGGCGATCTTGCCCAGCACATCGCGGCCGATCGATTCGCGGAAGAAATCGCCGCCGGAAATGAGGCCGATCGCCAGAAGCCAGGGCAGCACCACCGCCAGCATGGCGGCGATGCCGGCAAGGGGAGACAGGGCGCGCAGCAGCGAAAAGGAGCGTTCGGTCAAGGTGATGCCGAGCCCGGTCAAGCCAATCACCATGGGCGCCACGGGTCCTTTGATGAGGATGGCAAGGCCGAGCGAGAGCCAGAACAGGGCGTTGCGCCAGAAGACCGGCCGACGCGCTCCATCCAGATAGGCGTGCAACAGCGCGAATTGGCTGGCCATGATCGCGGCACATAACATGGCATCCGTCTTGGCGATGCGGGCCTCGAGCGCCAGTTCCACCGTCGTGACGGCAAAGAGGCCAGCCAGCAGGCCGGCCCATGGGCCGACGACTTGTCCCGCAAAGTGTCCCGCAAGGTGTCCGGCAACAGGGCCGGCACTGGCGTCGTGACGGGAGCCGGCATCATGGCGGGCCATGCGATCCGCCATGGCATAGGAGAACAGTCCGACCAGCACGGCGCCGAGCAGCGAGGGAAGGCGGAAAACCCAGAGCGGCGTGGAATGCGGCTGGCCGCTGGCAAGTCCCGCCAGTCCCTGCAGCCAGTAGATGCCCACCGGTTTCTTGTAGCGGGGATTGTCCTGAAAGCGGATATCCACCCAATTGCCGCTTTCCAGCATCTGGCGGCTTGCCTGCACGTAAAGCGCCTCGTCGCGATCCGTCAGCGGCAAAAGGCTGATGCCGGGCGCCAGCGTGATGAGGGAGACCAGAAGCAGGATCGAGAGGTGGATCAGATGGCGGCGGACCGGGGCCTTTGCCAAAGACTTTTCCTTGCCGAGACCTGCCGGTCCGGCGGCATCCGGCAGCTTCTCATCCTTCGGGCTGGCATTTGGTACGACATCGAGCGGGGGCATGCTGGTCATCTCGTGATCCACCATCGAGCAAAGGGGCCGTCAGACAGGATGACCGCGCCTTGCGAAATCCGGCATCCTCAATATGACATATACCGGACGGATGAGGCTTGCATGATGATGGATGTGGCATGTCTTCCACAGGATGCGGGGACGCCGCAGGCTAAGCGCGTCGCGGCACTCCTCCTGCGGCGGCACTCCTCCTGCGGCCGCCTCTCTCAGGCGTCCCTTTGGCGGCGTTTCCTCTGCCGCGTCCCGGCAGCGGAGGGATCGCTCCCTCCGGCCGGACCTTTTTTACTCGATCACGGCGCAGGCCAGTCGATTGCCGGCATTGCCGGAAGGCTGGCTCTTATAGTCGTCGCCCTTGGCATGCACCATCAGCGCGCGGCCCTTGATGCCGTTCTCGCCTTCGCCAAGCGTGACCATGGAATTGAAGACCTCCGCCTTGAGCGAGCCATCCGCTCCGACATACTGGTTGGGCATGTCGCCCGCATGCGGCCCGTTGGCGGACTGGTAGCCGTGCTCCTTGGACCCGGGGTTGAAGTGGCCGCCGGCCGATTCATGCTTGGTGGCGGGATCGCAGCTGCCGGTTTCATGCACGTGGAAGGCCACCCACTGGCTTTCCGGCAGGCCGCTGACGTCCAGCTTGATCAGAACGCCGCCGGAAGGCATGGCCATGATCTGCGCCGTGCCGTTCGACTTGCCTTCCGCATCGACGAATTTGGCGGAGCCGGTGGCGGCATCCTGCGCATGGGCTGCCCCGGCAAGGGCAAGGGCGGTGAAAGTGGCGGTTAGGGTCTGGCGCATCATCGGTTTGTTTCCTCCATTCGGATATTGGTCTGGTTTGCTCGTTCTCGGTGGTTCTTCCGGCGCTGACGCAAGGTCAGCCGTCTGTTCGGCGGCGACGGCAGGTGCCGCATCGCTCCGGCTCGAACCAGGGTAACTGGCGACGGCGGCAATTTGTTCATCCGATTGTGTGGATCAGGCAGGTGCGGCTGTGCACCAGCAGACGCGATTGCGCCCGCCGCGCTTGGCCTCGTAGAGCGCTTCATCGGCGCGCTTGACGGCGGGCTCGATCGCGCCCTCGTTCTCCAGAAAGGGCGAAACGCCGATGGAGACCGTGACGAAAACCGACTGCTGCCCGGCCTCGAACGGTACCTCGGCGATGCGACAGCACAATTGGCGCGCCAGCGAAAGGGCCTCTTCGAGCGTCACATCGTGCACCACGGCGATGAATTCCTCGCCGCCCCAGCGGCCGACCACATCCTGCTGACGGCGGAACGTGGCTTTCAACCGCCTGGCGAATTCGCACAGGATGGCGTCGCCGCCGTCATGGCCGAAGCGGTCATTGATGGATTTGAAGTGATCGATATCGGCGATCAGCAGGGCCATCGGCCGCTTCTTGCGCCTTCCAGCGCCGACGACGGCGAGCGCCCGCTCCTGGATGCCGCGACGATTGGCAAGGCCGGTCAGGGCGTCGGTCGTGGCAACCTCCTTCATCCGGGCCTGGGCATCCTCCATCGACATGGCCAGAAGCCCGACATAGGTCAGCACGCTGGAAAACTGGTCGATGACCAGCGCCGTCAGGATGCTGACGCGTTCGGCGCCGAGCCCATCGCCATAGCCGGCGAGCTTGGCGAACAGGATCACCAGCGAGGCGCAGAAGGCGAGGCTGTAGCTGGCAATCGAGAGGCCGACCAGGAGCTGGGAGCGCAGGATAGTGTGGCTGTGCCGGGTGAGGAGCAGTTTCGCCGTTGCGCCCGTCAGGACGGCAAAGACGGAAAAGATCATGGCCAGCGCCAGGTCGCTATCGCCGCCCATGATCCGGATCAGGCCGTAGACGAGGCCGGGCGCCACGAGCATCACGGCCAGTCTTCGCCCATCGACCTTTCTGCCGAAGAAGGCGCGGGTGCCGCTCCAGAGCAAAGCGACACTGGAGCCGAGGATCACATAGATGCCGGTTCCCTTGACCAGCGGGAAATCGGGATAGCTCGGATCCGTATAGGCAATGAGAATGCCGAGCGCTGAGCAGATGACGCTGATCGACCATTGCGTGAAGGCCGCCCGCGCCGGACCGACTAGGCTTGCCAAAAGAAAGATCAGCAGAAAACCGCCCCGCGCGGACACGCTCGCAAACAACAGCGTGTCTATGTCTAGCATTTTAGCGCTCTCCAATAAACAAAACGAGCTATTATACTGCCTGTATCCGTTTTCTGAAGGACGAGTTTTAACAATAGGGCAAGAAAAATTCTCTATACAGACACCGTTCATGCCGGTTTGCTTGGAAAGGGTCTGCCGTGTCGGTCACGCAATCGCTCAATCCGCGGGTGGTCCCGCGGCTGAAATGGGAAGGCGCGTGCGGACGGTCCGGCCGCAGGTCTCGATGGTCTCTGCCGCTTGTCGGATGCCTTGCGCTCGAGCTGGCGGCCGTCCATGCCCCACCCAGTCTGGCCCAGGACAGTCGGGCAGAGGGTGCGGAAATCTTGTCGCCGGCAAAGCCCGATGCCGGCGCCTTCCAGGCCGGCGATATCCTTCTGCGCGCCCGCATAATGGGCGCCATGCCCTATGACCAGCATACCAGGATCGATGGGATCGGCGGCGAGATCGACGTGCCGGCCATGATCCTGCCGGATATCGATATCAGCTATTTCGTGACGGATCACTGGGCGATCGAAGGGCAGACGGGCGTGCTGCGCAACGACATCACCATCCACCGTTCCGCCTATGGCGATATCCCGGTCGGAAAGGTCTGGTCGCTGCCGCTTTCGGTGACGGCGGAATATCACCCCCTGCAGGATGCACGCCTCAGCCCCTATCTGGCCGCGGGTGTGCTGATCAACTGGTTCTTCGGCGAGGAACCGGCCGGCGGCTATGTCGATCACTTCAAGGTCTCGACCCGCTACGGCGCCGTGCTGCGTGCCGGCATGGATTACCGGCTGGACGATCGCTGGTTTGCCAATGCCGAGGTGAGGCAGCTCTTCCTGCCGGAGCAGACGATCGAAAATCGCGGCATGACGGCTAAGACGAGCCTGAAGCTCCTCTCCTTCGGCCTTGGCATCGGCTTTCGTTTCTAGAACGCTTCCGGCGAAGCTCGGTCTCCCGTCAACCGCAGCTCCGAAGGGAGGGACGCAGCGCCGGGCCCCGGTCGTCTATGCCGGGGGAGCCAGCGGGAAGATCGAGAAGTGTCGCGGCCGAAACGAGATCGATGTCTTCAGCGAGGCCGGATGATCGAGCGGAATATCCACCTCGACCCGGTGGCGGCCGCCACCCAGTTCAAGCTCCACGCGGCGTGAGCCGGCAAGCCTGCGGCTGCCGACAACGACCCCGCTCAGGCAGCCTCCGCAGCCATCGAGGAATTCCACATCATGCGGCCGGAAGAAGAGGTGACCCTCTCCCTTGATGTCGGCTTTCAACCCGGTCGGCCTGTCATCCAGCCAGACGGCGCCGTCTTCCACCCGCACCGGCAGTTCGGAAGCCTCGCCGATGAAGCGGTGGACGAAGGGGGAGTCCGGCCGGTCATAGACATCGTCGGCGGAGCCGACCTGTTCGATCCGGCCCTTGCTCATCACCACGACGCGGTCGGCCAGTTCCAGCGCCTCTTCCTGATCATGGGTGACGAAGACTGTCGTATGGCCCGTGCGGTCGTGAAAGGCGCGCAGCCATTTGCGCAGCTCCTTGCGAACCTTGGCATCCAGCGCGCCGAAGGGTTCGTCGAGCAGCAGGACCCGCGGCTCAATGGCCATGGCGCGCGCCAGCGCGACGCGTTGGCGCTGGCCGCCCGACAACTGGTTGGGATAGCGTTTTTCAAGCCCGGTCAGCTGCACCATTTCCAGGAGCTCGCCGACGCGGCGGCGGATCTCCGCCTTTGCGGGACGCGTCGCGGCCGGGCGAACCTTCAGCCCGAAGGCGATATTCTCGGCTACCGTCATGTGGCGGAACAGCGCGTAATGCTGGAAGACGAAGCCGATATTGCGGTCCTGGACGCTTTTTGGCGAGGCATCCTCGCCGCCGAACAGGATCTGCCCGCCGGTCGGCTGGTCGAGGCCGGCGATCAGCCGCAGAAGCGTCGTCTTGCCGGACCCCGATGGCCCCAGAAGGGCGATCAATTCGCCGGAGCGGATATCGAGCGAGACATCGCTCAAGGCCGGCAGGCGGGCAAATTCCTTGGTCACATGCGAAACCGAAACATCCATGATGGGTCTTGAGCCTTTCAGTGTCGGCGTCCGCCGGCCGTGCCGGCGCCGAAGCGGATTTCCAGAAGCGTCTTGAGGGCAAGCGTCACGAGCGCCAGCGCGGCGAGCAGCGAGGCGACCGCAAAGGCCGCTGCGAGATTGTATTCATTGTAGAGGATCTCGACATGCAGCGGCATTGTGTTGGTCAGCCCCCTAATATGGCCGGAGACCACGGAGACGGCGCCGAATTCCCCCATGGCCCGCGCATTGCAGAGCAGAACGCCGTAGAGCAGCCCCCATTTGATGTTGGGCAGGGTGACATAGCGGAAGGTCTGCCAGCCGGAGGCGCCGAGCGACAGCGCGGCTTCCTCGTCGCCGGTGCCCTGATCCTGCATCAGCGGGATCAGTTCGCGCGCCACGAAGGGGAAGGTGACGAAAACCGTGGCCAGCACGATGCCCGGCACGGCGAACAGGATTTCGATGCCATAGCCCTTGAGGATTGGGCCGAGCAGGCTGTGGCTGCCGAACAGCAGGACATAGACCAGGCCGGAAATCACAGGCGAGATCGAAAAAGGCAGGTCGATCAGCGTGATCAGGAAGGCCTTGCCCTTGAATTCGAATTTGGCGATGGCCCAGGCCGCCGCGACGCCGAAGACGAGATTGAGGGGAACGGCGATCGCCGCGACCGTCAAGGTGAGGCGGATGGCGGCCGCCGCATCCGGCTCCACCAGCGCATCCCAATAGCTTTGCACACCGTTGCGGAAGGCCTCGACGAAGACGGCGATCAGCGGCAGGAACAGGAAGAAGGCGAGGAAGGCGGCGCCGATCGCGATCAGCGTCAATTTCGTCGCCAGGCTCTCATCGGCCGGATCGCGATATCGCCGCCTTGCAGCGTGAGAATCAGCCATGTCCATATCTCCCGCGGCTCCAGGCCTGGATCAGGTTGATGACGAGCAGCATGGCAAAGGAGATGGCCAGCATGATCGTGGCGATGGCCGTGGCACCGGCATAATTGAATTCCTCCAGCCGGATGACGATCAGGAGCGGTGCGATTTCCGAAACATAGGGGATATTGCCGGCAATGAAGACGACCGAGCCATATTCGCCGACGCCGCGGGCGAAGGCGAGGGCGAAGCCGGTCAGGATCGCCGGCGTGAGGCTCGGCAGCAGCACTCTGAAGACGGTCTGGAACCGGTTGGCGCCAAGCGTGGCCGCGGCCTCCTCCACCTCGCGGTCGATCTCCTCCATCACCGGCTGCACGGTGCGCACCACGAACGGAAGTCCAATGAAGATCAGGGCGATGGTGATGCCGATCGGCGTATAGGCGATGCGGATGCCGAGCGGCATGAACCAGGCGCCGATCCAGCCCTGCGGCGCATAAAGCGCGCTCAGCGCGATCCCGGCCACGGCCGTCGGCAGCGCGAAGGGCAGATCCACCATGGCATCCACCAGCCGGCGGCCGGGAAAATCGTAGCGGACAAGCACCCAGCAGATCAGAACGCCGAAGACGGCGTTGACCAGCGCGGCAATCAGCGCCGTGCCGAAGCTGATCTTCAGCGCCGCCAGCGTGCGCTCATCGGTCAGGATGGAGAGGAAGGCCTCGCCCGGCATGGCCGTGGCGCGCCAGACGAGCCCGGCAAGCGGGATCAGGATGATGAGCGAAAGGTAGGCGAGCGAAAAGCCGAGCGTCAACCCGAAACCCGGGATGATGCTCGGCTCCTTCAGGCGCCACCGTCCGCTGACGGTTGCGGATGTCATTGCGGCGGGGCTCCTCAGCGGGCGGGCTTGTAGATCTGGTCGAAGATGCCGCCATCGCCGAAATGCTCGGGCTGCGCCTTCTTCCAACCGCCGAAGATCGGGTCGTCGATGGTGACGAGCTTGATGTCGGGCAGGGCCTTCAACAGGTCGGGGCTGACGACATCGCGCTTTGCCGGGCGGTAGAAGTGCTTGGCGGCCAGGTTCTGCCCCTCGTCGGAGTAAAGATATTGCAGATAGGCTTCCGCCACCGCCCGGCTGCCCTTGGCATCGACATTCGCGTCCACCACGGCGACCGGCGGCTCTGCCAGGATGGAAATCGGCGGCACGACGATCTCGAAGGAATCCTTGCCGAATTCCTCGCCGGCCAGATAGGCCTCGTTTTCCCAGGCAAGCAGGACATCGCCGATCTGGCGCTGGGCGAAGGTGATGGTGGAGCCGCGGGCGCCGCTGTCCAGCACAGGCGCGCGCTTGTAGAGATCGGCGATATAGGCGCGGATCTTCTCCTGATCGCCCTTGTATTCCTCATTGGCCCAGGCCCAGGCGGCAAGGTAGTTCCAGCGCGCGCCGCCGGAGGTCTTCGGATTGGGCGTGACGATCTGCACGTCGTCCTTCACCAGATCGCCCCAGTTGCGGATATTCTTCGGATTGCCCTTGCGCACCAGGAAGACGATGGTGGACGTGTAAGGGGAGGAATTATTGGCAAGCCGCCCGCGCCAGTCCGGCTTGATCTTGCCGCCGTTGTCGACGATCGCGTTGATGTCGCTTTCCAATGCCAGCGTCACGACATCGGCTTCCAGCCCGTCGATCACCGAGCGTGCCTGTTTTCCCGAGCCGCCATGCGATTGCTGGATGGTCACCGTCTCGCCCTTGTCCGCTTTGTAATGCTTGGCGAAAGCCGCATTGAAATCCTTGTAGAATTCGCGCGTCGGGTCGTAGGAAACATTCAACAGTGTCGTATCGGCCATGACCTGCGGCGCAAGAAGCAGGGAGGCGAACAGGCCGGCTGCGGCAAATCCGAGCAATTGTCTGGATCGGGACATGATGGCTTCCTCTCGTTGATGACGATAAGACTACTGTTCAGGTAGACTAAGTCAACGCGGCTTCTGCGGCCGGGAAAACTGTTTCCCTTCGGCAGCGGCCGCTAGAAGAGGATCAGTGCGCCGGCCCCGATTGCCGCAAAGCAAAGGTCCTCAAGCCCGAGCGCCGCGCAAGAATCGTTTCTGCGAGAGCGTCACGAAACCGGTTTTTCCCCAGCATGCCGAGGCCAGTTTCGAGAGCAGTGGCTGGCTGCGGCAAGCACTGGCAGGCTGTGGCAAGCCATGGCGTGATCAGCGGCAAGACCGATGATTGCGCGCGCCCAGAGATCAGGCCAGGCCCTGCCAGTAGAGCAGCAGAACCAGGCCGGCGGTGGAGACGCTTGCGAGGGCGACCGGCCAGCCGAGCTTGAGGAAATCCCGGAACCGGTATTGCCCGAGCCCGTAGGCGAGCGTGTTGTTGTGATGCCCGAAAGGCGTCAGGAAATCGCAGGAGGCTCCGACGGCGACAGCCATGACCAGCATTTGCGGCGATAGCTGCGTGGATTGAGCGATCTCGATCGCGATCGGCGCCAGGATGGCAACCGTGGTGGCATTGTTGACGAAGGGCGTGATGACCATGGCGATCGAAAGAAGCGAGAAGACGGCGATGGCGGCATTGGAGAGCGGCAGGTGATCCGCCATGGCGGAGGCGATGGCGGAAGCCGCGCCGGTGGTGCCGACCGCTTCGCCGAGCGGCAGCATCGCGGCCAGAATGACGAGGATCGGCCAGTTGAGATTGCGCAGGGCGGATCGGATGTCCAGCTTGCCGGTGAGGGTGAGAAAGGCCACCACGCCGCCCAGCGCCAGCTCGGGCGCAAGCAGGCCGCAGGCGGCGGCAACCACGCCCGCTGCAAAGATGGCGAGCGGCATGCGCCCTACGACAGGGTTTGCCGCCGTCCTGTTTTCGGCGATCTCGACGAGCTCATGATAGGCGATGAAGGCGTGGATGGCGGCCTCGTCGCCTTCCAGAAGCAGGATGCTGCCAACTTTGAAGGTGACCTCCTCGAAGGGGCCGTCATAGCGAAGCGGCTCGCCCTCGACCTGCAGGATCTCGACGCCCCTGTCATCGCTCAGGTCCTGGGCGGCAATCGACGAGCCGGCAAGCAGGCTGTGCGGCATGACCACGGCGCTGATGCGCCGCCGCTCGCCGGAGGCCGCCTTGCGGAAATAGGATACGGCTCCTGCGGCAAGCGCCCTTTCCAGGGCCTTCGGATCGGCCTCCACCAGCAATCGGTCGGAGGGGCCGATGGCCGTCTCCGGGCGCAGCGGAAACAATCGCCGGCCGTCGCGGATGATGTTGAATATGCGCCCGCCAAGGCTCGCCTCCAGCGCGGCGACCGAGGGGGCCGGATCGTCGAAGGACTGGATCTGCAATTCGGTGCTCACCCGTGACAAGGCAAGACTGTCGGCTTCCGCTTCCGGCGCATCCTCGGCCATCAGCGTGCGCGGCAGCCAATAGGCCAGGATCAGCAGGCCGGCGGCCGTGGCCAGAATGCCGACCGGGGCGAAATCCAGCAGGGAAAAACCCGCAAGACCGGCGCGTTGCAGAAAGGTGCTGGCCACAAGATTGGCCGGCGTGCCTATCGTCGTCCACAGGCCGCCGAGCAGCGTGGCATAAGAGAGCGGCAGAAAGATCCACCGCACGGGCATGCGTCCGCGCGCCATCAGCGAGAAGCAGGCGGGCAGCATCAGCGAGAAGGCCGCGACATTGTTCATCACGCTCGACAGGCAGGCGGCAAGGCCGCAGAGCGCCATGATTTTCGTCCGCGGCTCTGTGAAGCGGCGATTGAGGATTTCCCCGAGGCGATCGAAGATATGGCTTCTCGCCAGCGCATGAACGATCAGGAGCACTTCGACGACGGTGATCACCGCGGGATTGGTCAGGCCCGAAAACACCCGGTCGGCGGGAACAAGGCCGAGCACGGTTCCCGCAACCAGGCCCGCAATGGCGACGCTTTCGGCGCGGAAGCGGTCGCTGGCAAAGGCGGCAAGGAGGACTGCAAGCAGGCCGATGATCAGGATTTGGCTGAGGGTCACACCCGAACTCATCTTCTCGTGGCACCGGCGACCATGGATAGCAGATTTGGAGAGAAGTCCAGATCCGGAGCGGCCTTCGATAATATTCCATCACGTGTGTTGGCCCCGACCGGCTCGGTTCGCGCGAAGAGGGCGCATGGCGAAGCCTTGGCACAGGGGGCGGCCGGCTGCGCAACGGAGATTTTGCCGGGCTCGCAAAACGGGGAAGAACTTTTTCCTCTGCCGGGCGTTTTCAATGAGAATCGTCTACTGTGACGGTAGACTGAGTCATTCTGATAGCAGGCCCACCCTGCGGCAAACATTACATGCCGCTTGGCAAGGAGCCGAGGAAGAGCCCGACGACAGGAGGGAGGCAGACCAAACGACAGGTCTACATACGGGCCACATACGGGCCGAAAGCCTGGTTTCACATCGTTCCATAGGGAGATGATGACATGCACGGCAGCAGACTATCCGAACAAGCGCTCGCCTGGGCGGCGTTCCTGGCATCCTACATTCTCGTCTTTCTGATGATCTTCGTGCCGCTGATCCGGCACGAGGCACCCGCCACGCCCCCATCCGCGCTGGCGGCCGGCGGTGATGGCACCCCGCAACAGCTTGCGCAGGCCCTTCACCCGGTAAAGACAAAGGAGCGGTAGGATGCGAGGTTACACTGGTCGAGACCGAAGTCGGCAGGTATATGATTGGCAATCGCTCCGTCTGGAACCTGTGCGAAAGGAAGCTCCATTCCATGTTGTCGATGAAAGGCAAGTACGGGCTGAAAGCGCTCTATCACCTTGCCGGATTACCTCCCGGAGTGATGGCGCAATCCGTCGAGATTGCCGAGAAACATGCGATTTCCAAGAAATTCCTGGACGCCATCCTGGCGGATCTGCGGCATGGCGGCTTCGTGCAGACGCGCAAGGGCCGCGGCGGCGGATACTGCCTCACGCGCTCGCCGGATACGATCATGGTTGGGCATGCCCTGCGGGTTCTGGATGGTCCGCTGGCGCCGATCCACTGCGCCAGCCGGACAGCCTATCAGCGCTGTCACGATTGCCGCGACGAGAATGCCTGCGCCGTGCGCCTGACTATGCTGGAGGTGCGCGACGCTATCGCGGCCGTGCTGGACAACAAGTCCCTGACCGCCATGCGGCAGATGGTGGAGGACGAACAGGCGGATATCGAGACCGTCCTCTCGGCCTCCTGACCTTCGCTTGCGGCCTTGCCGGCCGGGAGGTGGTGCAATGACGCTGCATGTGGCGATCATCGGCGGCGGCGCCAGCGGGACGCTTGCCGCGGCCCATCTTCTGCAGCGGCGGGTCAGCCCGCAGAGATTGCGGATCACCATTGTCGAGGCGCGTCGGGATGTCGGCGCGGGCCTTGCCTATTCGACCGACCAGGCCTGCCACCTGTTGAATACCCGCGTTCACAATATGAGCGCCTTTGCCGAGGATCCGGCGCATTTCAGCCGCTGGCTCGAGCGCCAGGGTTTCGGACCCGGCCTGGACATGGATTTCGTGCCGCGAAAGACCTATGGCGCCTATCTGGCGGATCTTCTGGCGCCGGCGCCGGAGGCGGGCCCCGTGCCCCGGCTGCAGATCCTCCATGAGGAATGCGTGGGTCTGCGCGTTCACGATCACGGCGTCGAGGTCTCGCTGTCCGACGGCACGGTCGTGCCAAGCCATTTTGCCATTCTCGCCACCGGCTTCAGCCGGGACGATCGCGCAAGGACCGGGCTGGAGGATCCCTGGACGCGTCCCGCCCTCGCCGATCCCCGGGCTCCGGTCATTCTGGTCGGCACCGGGCTGACCATGGTCGACATGCTTCTTTCTTTGCTGGATGCCGGCCAGACCGCTCCCATCCATGCGATCTCCCGGCGGGGATTGCTGCCGCAGCCGCACAGGCCGACAAGGCCGCTGAAACTTGCCGCCGCCGATATTCCCATCGGTGCGAGCGTCGCTTACCTGCTGCGCTGGCTGCGGGCCACGATCCGCGCCCATGAGGCGGCCGGCGGCGACTGGCGGGATGTGCTCGACGGCCTGCGGCCACACACCCAGCTTCTGTGGCGGCATCTTCCCCAGGACAGCCGGCAGCGCTTTCTCCGCCATGGGGCGACGCTGTGGGATATTCATCGTCACCGCATGCCGCCATCATCCGCGGCGCGGCTGGCCGAGGCCCAGGCCGCCGGCCTCCTGCATATCGTCAAGGGCCATTTCCGGCAGGCGGAGCGGCAGGCCTCGTCAACCAGCGTGACTTACCGGCCCTCCGGCGAACAGGCCCCGGCGGTGCTGGAAGGCGCCTATGCCATCGATTGTCGCGGCTTTCGCCGGCTCTCGCTGCCGGTGCCGAGCCGCCTGCTGCAGGCGCTTCTGGACCAGGGTCTGGCACGCCTGGATCCCTTGCATCTCGGCCTGCAATTCGATGCGAATGACGCGCTGATCACGGATCAGGGACAGAGTTCCCAGCGCATTTTCGGCGTCGGGCCGATCACCCGGGCGACGCATTTCGAGATCATCGCCGTGCCGGATATCCGCGTCCAGGCCGCCCGGCTGGCCGAGCGCCTGCTCGGTACGCCCGGACTGTCCGCCATAGCCACCGGCTGACATGCTTGTCTTATGATTTTCTTGCTTCTTGGTGAGATAAAGAAGCGCCGGAGAGGACGGCCCTCCTCTTCCGGCGATGGGGGACGGATCGTGGACATGCAGGCCGCCAGTCTTGCGAATGCCGGGCCGAGCTAGAGTGTGATCGCCCCCATCTTTTCCAATCGTCCTGAACGGATACCCGAGCTTTGGGCTCGGATGACAAGCATGGGAGATCAGAAAAGATGACGGATATTACCATCGGCGCAGACATCTCGAAAGACCATATCGATCTGCACAGCCTGCCGGATGGCCAATCACTGAAGGTTGCCAATGACCGCAAGGGATTTGCCGCCATTGTCAGATGGATCGGCGCAAAGACAGTGGCACGCATTGTCTATGAACCCACCGGCCCTTATCACAAGGCCTTCGAGCGCTTCATGATGGTGCAAGGCTTGGCCCTCTCCAAGGTCAATCCCCGCCTTGCAAGGCGCTTCGCGCAAGCCACTGGCAGACTTGCCAAAACAGACCGGATCGATGCTGGACTGCTGGCGCGTTACGGCGCGCTTCTTCAACCGCGCATTCTTGAGACCGACACGCAAATCCGCAATGATCTGAAAGAGTTGCATATCGCTCGTCTGGCCCTGATCAAGGACAGGACCGCCGCGAAGAACAGGTCGAAGACCCTGTCCAACCTGCTCTTGAAGAGACAAAATATCGACAGGCTTCGGCAGATCGAGCGGCAGATCAAGGCCGTGGATGAGGCCATCATGGCCTTGATTATCGAAGATACGACCCTGAAGGCCAGGTTCGATATCCTTGTCTCGATCCCCGGCATATCTCAGGTCACGGCCTTCACGCTTCTTATCGAGATGCCGGAACTGGGCGAATTGGAGGAGAAAACAGCCGCAGCCCTTTGCGGTCTTGCCCCCATGAGCCGCCAGTCCGGACGATGGACCGGACGCGCTTTCATCGCTGGCGGGAGGGCCATCGTTCGGCAGGCACTTTACATGCCAGCCCTCGTTGCCTGTCGTTTCAACCCGGACCTCAGTGCCAAATACGACCAGCTCAAAGCCGCCGGAAAACCACCGAAAGTCGCCATAACAGCAGTCATGCGAAAGCTCATCGTGCTGGCAAACGCTCTCCTGCGGAAAAATCGAAAATGGACGCCAAAACCCACTTGATCAAAACGGATACTCTAGGCGCCGGTGCGGCGCCCGCAAGCGTGCCTCAGGATCTGGCTCGGGACCTGGCACATCACCGGGCACATGACCTGGTACATGACCCGGGCACAAGCCCGGTTTCAAGGGGCGGAAGCGGCAGGCTTCCGCCCCTTTTTTCCGCTGCCGCGCAGCCGGGCTCTTCACGCGCCTTGCGTGCCGGTTTTGCCTGAAGGCGGCGGCGTTCGCGCCTCGCGCGGCACCCAAGCCCCGGCAGAGGAACAAATCGGAACAGATCCCGTTAGTCGCAGCACGAAGCAGGAGCGATCGTCGTTCACGGTCCGGAGCCGTGATTGCGTGCGGGCCTCCCGCTTCGGGGGCAAAGCTGCCGACCGATCGATTGACCGCTTGTGGCGCTATTGGGAGAGATGATGATGAAGTTCAAGCTGGCATTGGGCATGGCCCTAGGACTGGGACTGGGACTGGGACTGACCTGCGCGGTTGCGACGGCAGAGGCAAGATCCGACCTTCACCTGTACGGGGCGGTGCCAATCGCCGGCGACCGTCACCTGACGATCGCCTATAATAATGCGCAGGCCCGGTGCAGCCTCGAACTCTATGGAACGACCGGCCCGGTGATTGCCTATGACAGCCGGTTTGGCGCGCCCGCGCTGCGCGGCTGCCTGTCGCGCCATGGCTTCACCTTCGTGAACGACGAGCCCTATGCCTATCCGGTCCGCAAGGTCTTCGTCCTCGTCAAATAACAGGCCGCGGCCTCGGATCTTGCGGGCCCGGGAAGCCATACCGGCCTCCTGGCCCTGGCTCTACCTTTGGCCCTGACACAGCGTCAGCTGAACAGCTTCATGAGATTCTGCGCGCTGCTATTGGCGATCTGGAGCGACTGGATTGCCAGCTGTTCCTGGGCCTGCAGCGCCTTCAGCCGGGTCGAAGCCTCGTTCATATCGGCATCGACCAGCCGGCCGACGCCGCGCTCCATCGTATCCAGCAGAGACTGGGTGAATTCCGTCTGCATTTGGATGCGCGCGCTCACCGCGCCGATCATGCTTGCCCCATCTATGGACCGCTGGAGCATGTATTCGACGCCAGTCAGATACTCCGCCAGGGTGAACCTGTCGCCGGTGATGTCGATCTCGGCGAGATCGAATTCCAAGGCCCAGGGCGGGATGGACTGGACATTGCCGACAAAGACGCGGGCCGCCCTGTTTCCGGCTTCCGGAAACGTCGCCTGATCCGCCGCAAATGTCAGCCGTGGCCCGGATGCCGTGACCGTCAGGGCGCTTCCGGCCGAGGCATAGGCGATGACGGCAGCAAGGCTTGCGGCATCGACAATGGCACCGTCCGTGGTGCCAAGGGCCGCATCGACCGTGGTCCGGTCGATCGTATAGGTCTGGCGCGCATTGGAGCCAACCTGCACGTCAAAGAAGATTTCCGACTTCGGCGAGACGGTGAAGGGCTTGGTGAAGTCGATACTTGCCTTCGGATACATGTTGTCGTGATTGTCCTTCGGCGGACCTTCGAGACCCAGGGCAAAGCCTGCGGGCTTGGCACCGTTGAAGTCCGATGTCACATTGGAGATCGTGATGCTCGAACCGGGTTCGCCGGAGGTTTCGCGCGAGCCGATCTCGAAGAGGTTTGATCCCAGGCCGCCGGAAAACAGTCCCTCATAGGCGGTAGCCGGCACCCCATTGGCCGTGAACACCGCCTGGAGGACCTTGCGCATGTCGTCTGCACTATTGATCTCGCCGGTGGTGATGCCGAGGGCACTGTCCACCACCGCCTTGTCGATCGTCAGCCCCATGAAATCGAGGCCGGCGGAATGGTCGCCGCTATCCACGTTGATGTCGAAGAGGATGTAGTCTCCGGTTGCAAAGCTTGCGGGGCCGGTAAAGATCCGGCTTTCATGACCCTGATGGGCAACGGAGTTGATTCCGGTGCTTCGGAAGCCGCCGATATCGCCGACGCCCCATAATTCCTTCTGCAGGATACCGCCGCCGCCGCGGTTCAGCATGCTCGTCAATTTCAGGTTCACATCCGTCGTTTCGACAGAGACGGTGCCGTTTGCCAGGCGGGAAAAGGAGGATACGAGCGAAGACTGCAAATTTTGCGTTTCCATCAGATGCGTCGAGGCCTCGGTGGAAAGCCAGTTGATGGAGCTGAAGCTGGACGAGGCGACGATGCTTTCCGCCTGGGCGTTCAACTGAACCAGTTCCTTCTGGATCTTCGACGTGTCGACGCCCGGCTCGCTCGCGGCCACCAGTTTCGCCTTGAAGTCATCAAGAACGCGCACGATGGCCTGCGTTCCGGAATAGGCGGTGTCTGCAATGGCCGCGCCGAAGCCAAGCGAGTCGGCAACAGCCGTGATCGCTTTGGCATCCGATGTCATGGTCGTGGAAATCGACCAGTAGGCAGCATTGTCGGCGGCAGTTTCGATGCGCAGCCCGCTGCTGATCTGGTTCTGGTTTTCGGAAAGCTGGCTGGAAACAGAACGAAGTGTCTGGAGAGCGGCGATGGCCGCCGTGTTCGTCATGATGCTGGTCATGTTAAAAGTCCGCGGGCAAAGGCGCGCGCCAGGACCTCATCGCAAGGTCCAGCAACAGGCCGTCAACTTTGTGAGCACTTCTAACGGTTAACCCCAGGGGTGCCCGACCTCATGTCGGGACCGTCTCCGTCATGCCGGCATCCTCTGAAGGGCCATCGGCACATATGGAACGCGATTCGGCGTCTGCAATCTGAGCGTGAATCAGCCTTTACGTGGTTAACGAATTCCTACCTGATTGCAAGAGCGTTTTCAGCAGGCGGCGGAGCTTGAGGATGCGCCGGAGGAGCTGATGGGAGGCGGCAGGACGGGGAGCGGAAGGAGAGCGGGAAGGAGAGCGGGAAGGGGCGCTCAGCTTTGTTCGGCACCGGGTTGGGCCTTGCGGCCAAAGCAGGCGAGCGCGTCGGCGACGCAGTCGATCTCGGGTGCAAAACCGCTCAGCAAGGAAAGGAGCCTGGTTTCGATGGCCCGGGCGGATTGGGGGTTTTCGAGGGCGATGGCATTGTCTCGAAGGAAGCGGGAATAGAGGCTGGATCGCGCGGTGGCGCGCGCTGGAAACCTTATGCGCGTCATGCCCTTTTCGGCCGCGGCGGATGCTATGCAGGTGATCAGATCCTGACGCAGGTCGTGATCCGCCAGAGGACCAATCTCCGCATTGAGGACGAGATAGCCCCGTGCCTTGTCATCGCCCGCCCTTTGCTCCATCCACATGGCGATGGGATAGCCGGCCCACCATTTTTCGCAGCCTTTCCACGCGCGCGGGATCGCGCCCAGCGCCTCATGCCAGGCAAGGGGGAAAAAATTCGTAATAGCCTTGCCACTGCCGGTGAGGATGAACGGCTGATCCTGGACGCGGACGATTTTGCCGGCCTGGGGCGGATCGCCGAAAATTTGATGCGCGGCCGTGACGAAAGGTGATGTTTCCTGCTGGGGCAAAATGAGATCGAAGGTCTGTTTGTGGTCGCGGTAAAGCTGTCTTGCCAATGCCTCCAAAGGAGATCTCTTTTCACTCATAAAGCATGTCTTTCATCCAGCATGTCTGTCACTGCGGCTTTCCAAGGGTCCGTGATCTGATCCTGGTTCGGCTTTGTCAAGCAGCCGAAGCCGGAACGAAGCCGGACAAATGTGGACAGGAGCAGACCTTCGTCGAGGAAACCGGTGAGACCTGGATGCAACGGGCCTTTTCGATTTCGGGGTAAAAAATTTTCTTCAATAAGACCGGTCGGTTGGGGGAGCTTCCTAGCGAACTGATTCAAAACGAAAATCTGAGGATTTGCTAAAGTTCTGAGATTGTTTTCCTATTTTCGAGCGACTTGACTCCCTGCCGATAACGGAACAGAAAGAGAACATCAGGCATTTCTGGCGGCATGATGCTGTATTAACCCCCAACGTGAGCCGAAAGGATTTGCGCGAACGATGTCGGCTGCCCGCGATCAAGTTCTTGCTGATCTGCGCGAACGCATCTCCTCCATCCAGGGAGAGGGCGTCGCGAAAGCCGGCTGCCTGCCTTTCGGCGTGCCGGAGATCGATGCCGTGCTGCCGGGGGGCGGTCTGGCCCTGGGGGCCCTGCATGAATTTGCGGGCGGAGGATCAGGAACCGTCGATGGCGCGGCGGCAGCTTTGTTTGCCGCGGGCATTGCGGCGCGCACAAGGGGACCGGTCGTCTGGTGCCTGACCCGGCCGGATCTTTTCTTTCCGGCGCTTGCACAGGCGGGACTGCATCCGAAGAGAGTGATCTTCGTGGAGGGCGACAAGGAGGAGGATGTCGCCGCCAATATGGAGGAGGCCCTGAGTTTCGGCGGCCTCGGGGCGGTGGTCGGCGAAATGGTTCGATTGCCGATGGTGGTGAGCAGACGGCTTCATCTCGTCGCCGAGCGAACGGGAACCATCGCCCTGGCGGTTCGGCGGTGGCGGCGGCAGACCGAGGCGAATGACTTCGGCCAGCCGACGGCGGCGACGACGCGGTGGAGAGTGAGTGTTCTGCCATCAGAGGAGCTTCCGGTGCCGGGCGTCGGGCGGCCGCGCTGGTTTTTGGAGCTGATGAGATCGCGTGCGGGCGAATGTGCTGAGTTTCACGTCGGAGCGTGTGATGACAAGGGTCGTATCCATATATCTTCCGGATCTGCCGACGGATCGCATTCGTCGCGCCGATCCCTCCATTCCGCCTGAGCAGGCCCTGGCCGTGATCGCCCGCGCAGGGTCGAAGCGATGGGTCTCGGCTGCCGATGCCGCCGCCAGGAAGGCGGGGGTGCGTGTGGGCATGCCCGCTGCCAAGGCGCAGGCCATCTTCCGCGGCCTGCTGCTCGTCGATGCCGATCCTGCCGCGGATGCGGCGGCGCTGGACCGCCTTGGCCTCTGGGCGCTCGGTCATTATTCGCCCATCGTCGCCGTCGACGGGACGGACGGCATCGTCATGGACACGGAAGGGGCCGATCACCTGCAGGGCGGCGAACTGCCGATGATCACCGGCATCGTCAACCTGTTCCGTTCCCGCAAACTCACAGCCAGGGTGGCGATAGCCGATACATGGGGAGCGGCGCATGCCTGCGTCCGCGCCATCAGCAGGGATGTCGTCATCGTTCCGCCGGGCGAGATCATACGCGCCGTCGAGGCGCTTCCGATCTCGCTGCTGCGGCTGCCGGAAAAGGTCGTCCAGGATCTCCGCGTCCTCGGTTTCCAGACGATCGGCGAGCTTTCCAATACGCCGAGAGCGCCGCTTGCCCTTCGCTTCGGGCCAGAGGTCGGCCGCCGGCTCGACCAGATGTATGGCCGGATGTCGGACCCGATCGATCCCATCCGGA
Organism: Rhizobium sp. SSA_523; assembly: GCF_030435705.1. NCBI lineage: Bacteria > Pseudomonadati > Pseudomonadota > Alphaproteobacteria > Hyphomicrobiales > Rhizobiaceae > Affinirhizobium > Affinirhizobium gouqiense. The sequence continues at coordinate 1,752,724 of NZ_CP129382.1, read as the reverse complement.
CGGCGGAGCTGGTCGAGGTCTCGCGTGCCTTTCAGGAACCCATCGGTGCCGCCGAGACGATCAACAAATATGTCGGCAGGCTGGTCGTGCAATTGGTCACTGAGCTCGAAAGGCGCGGCCTCGGGGTGCGGCGGACGGACCTCATCGTCCACAAGGTCGACAATACCATCCAGGCGATACGCGCCGGAACCGCCAAGCCCGCGCGCGATATCGCCTGGCTGACCAAGCTCTTCAAAGACCGGACAGAGAAGATCGAACCCGGTTTCGGCATTGAAAAGCTCGTCCTCGTCGCTGTTTCGACCGAGCCGCTGGCGCAGGAGCAGAAGGCCTCCTCGCTGGTCGAGGAGGAGGTACAGGATGTCACGCCGCTGATCGACATCTTCGCCAATCGCGGGCAGCGGGTCTATCGCGTGGCGCCCTTTGCATCGGATGTTCCCGAGCGCAGCGTGCGGCGGATAGAGGCCGTGGATGCCGAGGAGACCGCGGGCTGGGTCAGCCACTGGCGCAGGCCCATCAGGCTCTTCGACAGGCCCGAGCTGATCCAGGCCATTGCGCTTCTGCCGGATTATCCACCCGCCAGCATTACATGGCGCGGCCGGCGCCACCGGGTGAAACGGGCCGACGGGCCGGAGCGCGTGTTCGGCGAATGGTGGAAGCATCCGAACGAGCTGGAGGCGGTGCGGGATTATTTCGCGATCGAGAACGACGAGGGCGAACGCTTCTGGATCTTCCGTTCCGGCGACGGCCTGGATCCCGAAACCGGATCGCACAGGTGGTTCATGCACGGAATCTTCGCATGAGCTATGCCGAGCTTCAGGTGACCACGCATTTCAGCTTCCTGCGGGGAGCGTCCTCGGCGCGTGAACTGTTCGAGACGGCGAAGGAACTCGGCATCGAGGCGCTTGGCGTGGTGGACCGGAATTCGCTGGCCGGAATCGTTCGAGCGCTCGAAGCCTCGCGGGAGACCGGCATCCGCCTCGTCGTCGGCTGCCGCCTCGATCTGCAGGATGGGATGTCGGTCCTCGTCTATCCGGTGGACAAGGCCGCCTATTCCAGGCTGACCCGGCTCATCACGCTGGGCAAGGGCAGGGGCGGCAAGGACAATTGCATCCTCCACCTCGAGGACCTCGCCCTTTATGCCGAGGGGATGATCGGCATCCTCGTGCCGGATCTCGCGGATGATGGCTGCGCCATCCAGATGCGCAAGATGGCCGAGATATTCGGCAGGCGCGCCTATGTATCGCTCTGCCTCCGGCGTCGGCCGAATGATCAGCTCAGGCTCCACGACCTGGCGACCATGGCGGCGAGGTTCAAGGTGAAGACGGTCGTCACCAATGACGTCCTGTTTCACGAGCCGTCGCGGCGGCAGCTTCAGGACATCGTCACCTGCATCCGCAACAATACGACCATCGACGATGTCGGCTTCGATCGCGAGCGGCATGCCGATCGCTATCTGAAGCCGCCGGAGGAGATGGAGCGTCTCTTTCCGCGCTATCCGGAGGCATTGGCGCGGACCCTGGAAATCGTCGAGCAGTGCAAGTTCAGTCTCGAGGAGCTGACCTACGAATATCCCGAAGAGGCGCTGATCGACGGCCTGGATGCCCAGCAGTCGCTCGAGCAGTGCGTGCGCGACTGCATTCCGATCCGCTATCCCGAGGGGCTCCCGCAGAAGGTCCTGCGGTCGGTCAGGCATGAGCTCGACCTCATCAAGGAGATGGATTACGCCCCCTATTTCTTGACCGTCTACAGCATTGTCCGCTTTGCGCGCTCGCAGGGCATCCTGTGCCAGGGCCGGGGATCGGCGGCCAATTCCGCCATCTGCTACATTCTCGGCATTACCTCGATCGATCCGGAAACCAATGACCTGCTGTTCGAGCGCTTCGTCAGCAAGGAGCGCAATGAACCGCCGGACATCGACGTGGATTTCGAGCACCAGAGGCGCGAAGAGGTGATCCAGTGGATCTACAAGACCTATGGCCGCGACCGGGCGGCGCTTGTCTGCACCGTCACGCGGTACCGGGCCAAGGGTGCGATCAGGGATGTCGGCAAGGCCATGGGCCTGCCCGAGGATGTGACGAAGGCGCTTTCCTCCGGCCTCTGGTCATGGTCGGAGGAGATCACCGAGCGCAATGTGCGTGAACTGAACCTCAATCCCGACGATTACCGGCTCGTGATGACGCTGCGCCTGGCGCGCGAGCTGATGGGTGCGCCACGCCATCTCGGCCAGCATGTCGGCGGCTTCGTGCTCACCCGTTCGCGCCTCGACGACCTGGTGCCGATCGAGCCGGCGGCGATGCAGGACCGTCAGGTGATCGAATGGGACAAGGACGATGTCGAAGCCTTGAAGATGATGAAGGTCGACGTGCTGGCGCTCGGCATGCTCACCTGCATGCAGAAGGCCTTCGACCTGATCCGGGAGCACAAGAACGAGGATCTCGACCTGGCCAGGATAAGGCAGGAGGATCAGGCGACCTATGCGATGATCCGGCGCGCCGATACGCTCGGGACCTTCCAGGTGGAATCCCGGGCGCAGATGGCCATGCTTCCGCGGATGAAGCCGAGGACCTTCTACGATCTCGTCGTCCAGGTCGCCATTGTCCGCCCCGGCCCCATCCAGGGCGACATGGTTCATCCCTATCTGCGCCGCCGGGAGGGAAAGGAGCCGGTCGAATATCCCACCGAGGAACTGCGAGAAGTGCTCGGCAAGACGCTCGGCGTGCCGCTTTTCCAGGAATCCGCGATGAAGGTCGCCATGGTCTGCGCCGGCTTTACCGCGGGCGAGGCCGATCAGCTGCGCAAATCCATGGCCACTTTCAAGTTCACGGGCGGCGTCTCGCGCTTCCAGACCAAGCTGATCGAAGGGATGGTCAATAACGGCTACAGCCGGGAATTTGCGGAAAGGACGTTCAAGCAGCTGGAAGGATTCGGCTCCTATGGTTTTCCGGAAAGCCATGCCGCATCCTTTGCGCTGATCGCCTATGCGAGCTGCTTCATCAAGTGCCATTATCCGGATGCCTTTGCCGCGGCGCTCATGAATTCGCTGCCCATGGGCTTTTATGCCCCGGCGCAGATCATCGGCGATGCCCGCAAGCACGGGGTCGAGGTCCGGCCGATCTCTGTTGCCCATTCAAGATGGGATTGTACCCTGGAAGAGATCCCCGGCTCGGACCGCCACGCCATCCGGCTCGGCATGCGCCAGGTCGCCGGGCTGGCCGTCGCCGATGCCGCCCGGATCGTTGCGGCGCGCATGGAGCGGCCTTTCGAGAGCGTCGACGATGTCTGGCGGCGTTCGGAGGTTCCCGCGGCAGCGCTTGTCCAGCTCGCGGAGGCCGATGCCTTCCGGCCCGCCTTCGGACTGGAGCGCCGCGATGCTTTGTGGGCGATCAAGGCGCTGCGCGACGAGCCTCTGCCGCTGTTCGTCGCCGCCGCCGAGCGGGAGATGAGGTCCGTTGCCGAGCAGCAGGAGCCGGACGTGGCTCTCCGGCAGATGACGGAAGGCCACAATGTCGTTGAGGATTACGCCCATGCCGGGCTCACGCTCCGGGAGCATCCGATCTCCTTCCTGCGCCGTGACCTCTCGGCGCGCCGGATCGTCACCTGTGCCGAGGCCATGAATGCCCGCGACGGGAGCTGGCTGTGCCTGGCGGGCCTCGTTCTGGTGCGGCAGAAGCCCGGTAGCGCCAAGGGCGTGATGTTCATCACCCTGGAAGATGAAACCGGCATTGCCAATATCGTCGTCTGGCCGAGCCTGTTCGAGAAGCGGCGGCGCGTCGTTCTCACGGCGAGCATGATGGCGATCCAGGGCAAGATCCAGAGAGAGGGGGATGTCGTGCATCTGATCGCGAGACAGCTCGACGATCTGTCTGACGAGCTTTCGGCGCTGGCGGATCGCGACACCGCATTCAAGAATCCGAGCGGCCGCGGCGACGAATTCGCGCATGGTTCGCCGGGAGCCGGGGACGCACGGGATCGGCCGAAACCGAACAAGGTACGCGACATATTCATTCCCGACCTGCACATCGACACCCTGAAGGTGAAGAGCCGGAATTTTCACTAGAGAAGGCCCAGCAAAAGTGCGTTAGCGGTTTTGCGTCCGGACTGCGGCCGCGTCATCGCATGCGCAGGGCATTGCGATAGAAATTTGCGACGGTCTGGAAGAGTTCTGCCCGGCTGATCGGCTTGCCGGAGGCCAGACAGTCGTCGACGGCGCCGTGCAGGGCATCGAACAGCATGACGGCCGTCAGGCGCGGGTCCCCCATCTCCAGCGCGGCATCCTTGGCGCCTGCCTTCAGGAGAGCCATCAGCCGGGTGATCACCGGATTGCCCGCTTTCATGGCGCGGTTTGCCGGCCGATGTTGATGAAACACCAGATCATGCACCGGCATGGAGTCGAGATAGGCGTCAAGACAGACCGCCACGAAGGCATCGAGGCGGGACGGCCAGTCATCATGGTGCTGCGCCATCGCCCCGTCGATCTTCTCGCAGAAGCTCTCGACGAAGCGGATTTGCAAGGCGGTCAGCACATCCTCCTTGGTCTTGAAATAGAGATAGAAGGTTCCCTTCGCGACGTCGGCGCCCTCGACGATCTCGCTGACATTGGTGGCGGCAAATCCCTTTTCCAGAAACAGGGCCTGCGCCGCATCCATCAATTCCTCGCGCCGGATCTCGGCGGATTTGGTGCGGGGTCGTCTTGCCGTATCGTTGGTCATCGCTGTGCTCATCTGATTTTGCCGAGCACATCCTTACACCATCCGGCATTTCAGCGTCTTGCCGGCAATCGCCGTGACGGCCGTTTATCCCTGCCGGCAAGGCCCCGGGGCGAATGCGAGCGCCGCGGCGAAAGGTTCTGGCGGATCACGCAGGGGTTTGCGCCAGCGCCATCAGCTGACTGTAACGCGTGCCCGGCACGGCCAGGGCGGCATGGGTGCCGGCCTCCACCAGGCGGCCTTGATCGAGCACCAGGATCCGGTCGGCGGCCTGGATCGTCGACGGGCGATGGGCGACCATCAGCACGCTGCGGCCGGCATCACGAATGCCGGACAGCGCCTTCTGGAGGGCCCGCTCGTTTTCGCTGTCGAGATTGGCGGAGGCCTCGTCCAGAAGCAGGATGGGCGCTTGCGTCACCAGCGCCCGGGCGATCGCGATGCGCTGGCGCTGGCCGCCGGAAAGCCTTGCACCCCGTTCGCCGCACAGCGTGTCATAGCCCTGCGGCATTGCCGCGATGAAATCATGCGCCTGCGCCAGGCGGGCGGCATGCTCCACGTCCGCATCCGTCGCGTCCGGCCGGCCGAGACGGATGTTCTCGGCCACCGACCGGTTGAACAGATGCAGGTCCTGCGGCACATAGGCGACGAGCCGGCGCAGCACGGCGACCGGCAGGTCGCGGATGTCGACGCCGCCGATCGTGATCCGGCCCTGATCGGTTTCCGAGAACCGCATCAAGAGATTGGCCGCCGTCGTCTTGCCCGCGCCGGAGCGACCGACGAGAGCCACCGTCTCGCCAGGTCGGATGGTGCACTCGAAGCCGGCGAGAACCGGGGCGCGCGCGCCGCCGTAACCGAAGCCGACCCCTTCGAAGCGGATGGTCGTGTCTCGCGGCGGCGCCTCATGTCCCCGGTCGAGGATTCGCGGCTTCTGATGGAAGATGTCGAGAATGCGCCGCGCGCCGGCCTTCAACTCACCGAACTTGCGCGCCGTCTGCGTCACCTCCGCAATGGGCGCCAATGCGCCGCCGGACAGGATGACGACCAGCGGCAGGAGCGGCAGGCCGAGGACGCCGCGCTCGACCAGGTGCAGACCGACCAGCGATGCGGCCAGCACGGCACAGGCGGTCAACGCGTCGATGGCGGCATATTCCAGCCCGGCGCGGGAGCCGTAGCGCCGCTGCGCGGCGCCAAGCGCCGCCGTATGCGCCAGCAATTTCGCCAGAGCATCGCGACCTCGCCCGAACAAGGACAATTCGCGCTGGCTCTGGATGAACTCCACCGTTTCGGCATTCAGATGACCGAGCGCCGCCAGCACCGTCTCGCCCTCTTGGCCGGCACGGCGCGACAGCCAGGCCGGGACAGAGGCGACCAGAAGCAGGAAGGGCAGGAGCGTCAGCGCCGCAAGCGGATGGAGGAGAAAAAGGCCCGCCAGCGCCGCCACCGGCACAATCACCGCGCCGATATAATCGGCCAGCGTATGGGCATAGAAGGTTTCCATCAGCTCGGCATCGCCGGTGGCGATGGAGGCGAGGTCCCCCGTCCGCCTGCCGAGGACCGCGAAAGGCGCGGCGCGGTCCAGCCCGTCAAAAATGCCGAGCTGCAGATCGCCGATCAGGGTGAAGGCGAAGTCGTGCGAGATATGCGCCTGCCACCAGCGCCCGCCGGCCGCGACCGGCACGATGATGGCGAGCAGGATGACGGGCGGCACGAGATGTCCGGGCGGCGCGCCGGCGACCGCCTGTCCGGCGATAAAGGCGAGCATGGCCAGGGTGGCGAGCGTTCCGCCTTGCGCCAGAATACCGGAGCAAAGGGTGAGGATGAGCTTGCGGCGGCGATTGCCCTTGATGAGCGGCAAGAGGCCGAACAGAGCGCCGGCGCCTTGTGATGGCGAGGTTGCGGCGAGGGTCACGACGCGTCTCCTTGCAGTGCGGCCAGCCGGGCAAAGGCACCGCCGGCGGTCATCAGATCCTGCGGCGGCCCCGCCTCGATCAGCCGGCCCTTGTCGAAGAGGAGCACCCGGTCTGCCGCGGCGATGGTGGAAAGCCTATGGGCGATGACGATCACTGTGCGGCGGCCGCTGAAGCCGTCGATCGCCGACTGGACGGCCTTCTCGCTCGCCGGATCGATATTCGAGGTGGCCTCGTCCAGAAGGAGGATCGGCGCATCCTTCAACAGGGCGCGGGCAATCGCCAGCCGCTGGCGCTGGCCGCCGGAGAGGGCGCCGCCGCGTTCGCCGAGCGGCGTATCGAGGCCCTGCGGCAGGCTGCGGAGGAAGGGTCCCAGATGCGCCGCCTCGATGGCGGCAGTCAGCTCCGCATCCCCGGCATCGGGCCTTGCCATGCGCAGATTGTCGGCAATGGTGCCGTTGAGCAGCACCGTATCCTGTGACACCACGCCGAGCAGCCTGCGCAGCGTGGCGAGAGACACAGTGCGGATATCGGTGCCGCCGATCCTTATGGTCCCGCGGCCCGGATCGAAGAAGCGGGGCAGGAGCGCGGCAAGGGTCGATTTCCCGGCGCCCGAAGGGCCGACAATGGCCACGAACTCCTTCTCTTTGACCGTGAAGGAGACATCGCTCAGCGCAGGATCTGCGCTGCCCGGATAGCTGAAATCGACCCTGTCGAAGCAGATATCGGTCGCCGCGGGGCGGGGTGCGGGCATAGTCGGCTCGACCACCGGGGGCCCGAGCGAAAGCAGGTCGTGCATGGCCTGCATCGCGCCGCCGGCCGACCAGGCGGTATGGAATTCCTTCTCCAAACGGTCGAGCGGGCGGAATGCCTCGCGCGCCAGGAAGAGCGCCAGGAACAGGGCGAAGGGCGACAGGTCACCGGCCGCGACACGAAAGGCATCGACCGACACCAGGAGGCCCATGCCTGCCAGCGTGACAAGGCCGGTCACGCCGGTGCGCATCATCGTGACCGCCGCCGCCCGGATCGATTCCTCCGCCAGGGTTTCGGCGCGCGTGGCAATGCTTTGCCGCCAGGCAGGGGAGGCATTGAAGGCCTTGAGGGTTACCATGCCCTGCAGGCTGTCCAGCAGCTCGGCGCCGAAGGCGCCCATTGCCGCGAAGACGCCGGACACGGCAGGCATCTGCCAGCGCATCCAGGCGCGGTCGAGCAGCGGAAAGGCGAGGACGAAGCCGCCCAGCAGCAGCGCCGAGGGCCAGTCGACAACCGACAGCACGGCCAGCACGGCGGCGCAGCCGATGACGGCGATGGCGATGGCCGGAAGATAACGGCTGTAATAGCCCTCCACCGCCTCCACCCCGCCGACGATCGTCGCCTGGAGATCGCCGCTTCGACGATGCAGCGTCACGCCCGGGCCGAGATCGAGAAGATGGGCGAGCAGCCGCCGGCGCAGGTCCTCCTTGGTGGCCAGCGCCGTCGTCTGCGCGGTCATCTCCGCGCACCATAGAAGGCCGGCCCGGACCACGATGATGGCGGAAACCGCGCCGAGCCAGGCGAGAGGCGATCCGGCCCCCGACGACGGGCCGCCCTGGAGAAGCGCGTTGATCGCCCCGGCAAGGCAAATGCCCTGCAGACCATGGCAGGCCGTGACGGCAAGACCGATCAGGGTGCTGCCGATCATGAGGCGCCTCAAGCGCGGCGTGGCGGCGGACAGGACGGACATCATGAGAAAAACTCCGTATTGCCGGACCTGGTTTGCGGCCGTCATCGGCGCCCGCCCGTCCCTTACGACAGGAGGAGGGGCAAGCCGCCGATTGCCGCCGGATCAGGCCTGTTCCGCACAGCAATAGCGACTGACTGGCGGTCAGTCAATTCAACCCAATGAGATTTTGCGTCCGTGCATCGAATGCGGACATGCTCCTGCGTCCGGCCCAAATCGCAGCAGATGGATTACAGGTCCGGTTTTCTCGGGGAGCGTTGCAGGATGGCCTCGAGCGTGACGGGCCGCAGCCCCTGCGCGTCGACGCCCACATCGAACTGCCGGGGCAGGGGCTTCAGCCGGCCATGCGAATGGCCGTGCAGATTGATGGATTTCTTGCCCATCTGGTTCCATGTGCGGAAGGCATAGTGGCACAGGATCAGGTGATGCCCCGCATGCGCAATTTCCGCATAATGCTGGACGCTCTCCCAGCCCGGCGACGCGATCGTCGTTGCTGGATCATTATTGCCGATAATCAGATGCTTCCGGCCGTTCAGCCTGGCAAGGAGCGCCGTGCAATCGCCGGCTTTCGCCGACATGACGTCTCCCAGATGCCAGACCTCGTCCTCGGGCGCGACGGTCTCGTTCCAGGACCCGATCAGCGCGACGTCGTGTTCGGCCATGGTGGCAAAGGGCCTGCGGTCCAGGCGAAGGACGCGCGGATCGCCGAAATGGGTGTCTCCGGTAAAATAGATCATCCGCTATATCTGGCGCCCTGAGCCGGAACGTCCACGGCAAACCGCCTGCCGGCAAGCCTTCATCAGGCTTTGGCCGCCACCGGCAGGCGGAACGGCGCGCCGAGCCGGTTGAAGGCGTTCATGGCGGCGATCGTGATCGTCAGGTCCACCAGATCCTTGGGATCGAAAACGGCCGCGGCGGCGGCATAGGCCTCGTCGGAGGCATGGGTCTGGCTGACATTCGTCACCTCCTCGGCCCAGGCGAGGGCTGCCCGCTGCTGGTCGGTGAACAGATGCGGCACCTCGTCCCAGACCGGCACCAGCGTCACCTTGTCGACGGACATGGTCTTGCGCAGATCGCGGCTGTGCATGTCGATGCAATGGGCGCAGCCGTTGATCTGCGAGACGCGCAGGAAGACGAGGTGAATGAGCTCTTCCGGCAGGCTCGTCTTCTTCGTCACATAGTGGTGGACGCTGAAGAGCGCCTTCGCGCCGTCGGGGGAGATTTCGGACCAGTTCAAGCGGGACATGGGACTTTCCTTGTGTTGCGGGAAGTGAATGGGATTGGCGGCAGCTCGCGTCATGCCCGAAGCCATTCGGAAAACGTGATCCGGCCTTTGATGAAGGCTCCCTCAGGCACCAGCGAACCGGCCATGACCGGCGCGCCGAAATAATCGATGGCGGCATCGGCCCTTACCGGGCGATCGTCGCCTTTCGCATCCAGATAGGTTCGGGCGAAGGATGTGAAGGCTGCGCGGTCGGGACCTGCGAGATCGACGATCCCGTTCTTCGGCTCTCCCAGCGCGGCCTTAACCAGAGCGGCCGCGACGTCGAAGGCTGCGATCGGCTGGAAGTCGATATCCGGCACGCTCACGGTGCCGTCGGCGGCGTAGGCGTCGACCAGCGTCTCCATGAATTCGTAAAACTGCGTTGCCCGCACGATCGTATAGGCTTGGTCCGAAGACCGGACGACCTCTTCCTGGGCAAGCTTGCCCGCCATGTAGGCATTGGCGGACAGCCGGTCTGTATTGACAATCGAGAGCACGACGTGATGGCCGACGCCTGCGGCCTGTTCGGCGCGCGTCAGGTTCCGGCTGGACGTCTCGAAGAAGTCGGTGATGACGGCCTTGTCGAAGGACACCCTGTTCGACACGTCGATGACGGCGTCGGCGCCGGTCAGCGCTTCGGCCAGTCCTTCTCCCGTATAGGCGTTGATGCCGTTGCGGGAGCTTGCGGCGACGGCTTCGTGGCCGGCGTCCTGCAGAAGCTTCACTGCCTTCGAGCCGATCAGGCCCGTGCCGCCGATGACGACGACCTTCTTCATCTTGCTCATAGTGCTTTCTCCTATGACGAGGCGCGATTGCCCGTCTTGCGTTCGTGGAGTTCGAGGAAGGCGCATCCGCGGGCGGCGATCCCGCCGTCGTCGTCTGCACCGAGGTCCGCCAGAAGGTCCGCGACGGAGACCTTGGCGAGTTCTGCGCGATAGGCTTTCTCGGCCTTCAGCATCGCGGCGTTGATCTGGCAGGGCCTGGTGAAGTAGCGCTGCGGCAGAGGGTTCGGTCCGCGCTGGCGGATCTCTGCGCATCGGAACGCGGGCGCCGGTCCTTCAACCGCGAGGACGATGTCGAGCAGGCTGATCTCCTTCGGCGCCTTCGCCAGTCGATAGCCGCCTTTCGGGCCGGGCGTCGTCACGACGATCCCGGCGCCGGACAGCGCCTGCAAATGCTTCAGGAGATAGCTCGTCGACACACCGTGCAGTTCCGCAAGCGATGCTGCCGAAAGCACGCCCTCTTTCGACAGTCCCGCCAGGAACGCCGTGCAGTGAATGGCCTGCTCCACGCCTTCGCTGAGTTTCATAATATCGCTCCTAATCCTGGATATAAAATGTCTATGATTCTGAAGGGTGTCAATCCCGATCTCTTGTCTCGCCCAAAAATTCGGAACGGAGAGGAGAGAGGGACGGGCAGAGGAGGGACGGGGCAGAGGAAGGGGATGCGGAAATGAGGCGGACCGGGCGATGACAGAAGGGCAGCGATGTCCCGGCCTCGCAATCTGCGCAAGATTTGCCATATAGTCGGACAATCATCCTCAAGCGGGTCGGCACAGATCAGGGTCAGTTGCTCAATGAAGCGTCGAACAAGGTGGACTATGCGGTGGGCCCTTCCTGACCCTCGCGGAGCTTTTGCGGTGCGCAAGACGGCGGTCACGGTTCTCTGCGTCCTCATCGGGACTGCAGGCGCGGCGGCCGCCCCTCCGGCGGACCTGACTGTCGATCATCTTCTCACCCTGTGCACGGCCCCAGGCGTGCAGGAGGCGGCGCAGGAAGGCGACAAGCTCGGCTGGCGCCGCATGAGCGATGCCGATACCTCGGCGTGGCGCAGCGGCTTCCAGGCTCATAATGGCGGGCCGGTGGAGCTGGTCGGATGGAAGCGCGACGGGTCGGAGGGCGCGGAGAGTCTGTCATACTGGATGTCTGTCGGGAGGAACGGCCATCAGGCCTGCGCCTATTCCACGCCAAGGCCCGGGGCGCTTCTCGACGCTTTGAAAGCGCGCCTTGGACCGCCTGACGATTTCGACAGCCAGCCAGTGATCGAGAGCACCAGCGCCTTTTGGCAAAGGAGCGGCGTCGCGTATCAGTTCACGCAGGTCGGCACCAGCGCGCTGGTGAATATCAGCCGGACCAGATGAGGCCCTGCGGGAAATCCTGAAGGTTTGCGAAGGGCGACATGCCGTCGCTATTTCGCACCTCGCCATTTCAGGAGATAACCGAAGCCCGGACCGATGAGGGCCCCTCCGATCACCCATTCGAGAAGCGTCAAGGGCCGCTCGTCGGGATCGTGTCCGGTGATGAACAGGAAGAGGAAGAAGGCAAGGACCCCGCCGACAATGAGCGCGAGTTCATGCAGAAGGCGTTTCCGCGAACTATCCATGATTGTCTCCAAGGCGTGGCCCTCAATCGCAAGATAGGCGCGTCGCTGCCGGCTGCAAGGCAGTGCGGTTGCAAAGACCGGGCATATTTCGACTGCGAACGGACGCCGTCGAAATGTGCCGCGTGGGACGAGGCGTGGCCGTTCAGGTACCGTCCGGCTTCGATCTGCGGCGGGTATGACGGCAACCGATGAAAGACGCTGAGCAGATGGGAGGCGGGACGGAGATTGGGGCCGACGCTGTGCGAGATGGGCGAGCGCGGCGACATCATCCGCATCATGCAAAAGGCGCTGAAGGCCGGTGGCCTCGACCCGGCGATTTTCCACCTTCACGACGCCGCGTCCGAAGTGTCGATCGTCGGCCGTGTCGTGGACGAATATCTGACCGACGAGATAGGAGAGCCCGACCGTCGTGGTGGACGGGATCGACAGCCGAACCCCACACGTTCCCGGCATCGAAGCCACCCGCGTTGAGGGATGCCCGCACCGGCAGCATCGTCGAGATCTGGCCGATTGACAGGGCCGGCCGCCCATCCGATCCCACCATCGCGGACATCGCCGAGGACGGCATCTATCGGCCGAGCGATCCGGCACGAGGATGGCGGCATTCGCTATCGCCGTAATCTCACCGCCACGCTGCGCAACCGTGAAGTTGCTCGTGCTGGGCCGAGATGGCGGCGGGCAAGAACCTGCCGGTCCGCTCTGCCGCCGTGGCGGCCGGTCATCGACCGCCAGCTCGGCAAGGAGGTGGCCGGCTTCGTCCAGGGCGGTTCGGTGTCGTGGCAAATGGGGCGGCAGAGGGGGCTGAGCCTCTAACTAAGATAGAATTGCGAATCGCATAAGTCTGTGCTTATGTCTTGGCATGATCGAAAATGATATTTTTAGAGCTTTGTCCGACCCGACCCGCCGCACGATCTTCGAGAAGTTAGCGGCAGGGGGCATGAACGCCAGCGCCTTGCGTGAGGGTATGGATATTAGCCAACCAGCTATGTCCCAGCATCTTGCCGTCTTGCGCGGTGCCCGGCTGGTGAGGGAACAGCGGCAGGGGCGTTTCGTGAATTATGAGGTCGATCCCGAGGGATTGTCTCTCATTGCTCAATGGCTTGCAAAATACCGTGCTTATTGGCCGGCACGGATTGAAGCCCTCAAGGTCTTGCTGAAGGATATGGATCAATGAAGGACAATAAGACCGAAGAGCAGAGAGCTGGCATAGATTTTGAGTATCAACTCGATGCCCCGACAGAAAAGGTTTGGCGCGCGCTGAGCATCCCCGAATTTCGAGCAAACTGGCTGCCCCAAGACGCGCTCGCCAATCCCGACGCGACGACGTCAACGCCGGGCGAAGAAGTGAGCTACAGGATGCGGGATAACACGCCGCCATTCGTCGAAAGCACGGTGACGTTCAGGATTGCTCCGAATGAGAGCGGAGGAACGAGCTTGCGGATCATACACGAGCTTGATGTGGCGCGACTCGACAGAACAATTGAGGCAGCAAACAACAACAGCCAAATCCTCATGCTTGCCGCCTGATCGGACGGCTTTCTTTAACGTTTAAAAGAATTGGAGTTCGCCGATGCGCGAAGCGATGCAACTCGTCCCCATGGTTGTCGAACAATCCAGCAGAGGGGAGCGCTCATTCGACATTTTTTCGCGTCTTCTCCGCGAGCGGATCATCTTCCTAAATGGAGAGGTGAACGACACTGTTTCAGCATTGGTTTGCGCCCAATTGCTCTTTCTTGAGGCTGAAAACCCGAAGAAGCCAATCAGTCTTTACATCAACTCACCCGGCGGAGTCGTTACAAGTGGTCTGGCGATGTATGACACTATGCGCTACATCCGCGCGCCGGTGCATACGCTGTGCATGGGAACGGCGCGCTCTATGGGTTCCTTTCTGCTGATGGCAGGAGAGCCTGGCGAACGTGCAGCACTACCCAACGCGAGCATCTTGATACACCAGCCATTGGGTGGCTTCCAGGGCCAAGCCTCTGACATGCTCATTCATGCAGAAGAAATTCTGAAGACCAAGAATAGGATGACTCGGCTCTACGCTAAACACTGCAAACGTCAATTCGAACAGTTCGAAAAGGGCATGGATCGCGATCACTTTATGACCGCGGAAGAAGCATTGGAATGGGGTTTAATCGACAAAATCTTGGAGTTTCGGGAACAAAATTTCACCATGGAATCTTCGTCGTAGCGACAGATCAATTCCGATGCGTTGATACAAAAGGGAGAATTGTTTCTGGCAGTACCTTGCCTGGTATTCTCGGATTTAAGAGTTCCACTGACTGCGCTTATGCATATTTCGGCTGTCGCCGAACATCTTAATTTTCGGCATGCGGCAAACGCGTTAGGCACCACGCAGTCGAGCATCAGCGCCCGTATCAAAGCGCTTGAGGAGACACTGGGAATCCTCCTGTTCAAGCGCCGTCATTGTGGTGTTGGCCTGACCGAAGCCGGGCGCCTCTTCGTTTCCGAGGTCGCGACCGGCATCGGCCATCTCGATCATGCCATCCGAACGGCCGGTGCGATTTCGTCCGGTACGACCGGGCAACTCGCCACCGGACTCATCTCTTCGATCACTGGCGGTTTCATCGCCGACTTGCGCACACGGTTTCACATCGAGTTCCCCGATGTCGATCAGGTCGTCGTGGAAGGTCCGTCCGCGCAAACAGTGGCGATGGTGCGCGACGGCAAACTTGATGTTGCCCTCGTGCCGACGCTGCTGGCCTGGCTGGGTAGCACCATCATCCACGACATCAAGGGATGGAATTGGACGCTGACGGCGGCTTTCGCGCGCAGCATGGTCGCGTGCTGCTGTTCGATCCGACCGATGCCACATGCCTGATCGATCGGGAGACCTTTGATTCGGTGCAGGAGCATTCGCGCGTCTGCAACCGGAGGATGACGCCGCCTCGCGTGGTCAGCGGGCCAAAACTCCTGACCGGCTTCTTCCTGCGCGCCTTTGCACAGCGCGTCGAGGTCGCCGATAAGGCATCAAGGCTGGCTTTGCAGCGGTCGATGGTGGCTTGGCTGTCTTTCTGAGCTTGGCCAGAACGCCGACGACATCGAGCTGAAGCTCGAATGCGTCGTCGGTATCGCGTTTATTCAATTCGGTGTTGATCGCTTCGAGCACGGAGAGATCGTCTCGCCCGCGCTCGAACTCCACCCGAAGCTGATCATCCGATAGCGTTGATAGACTCAAAGACTCCCCCCTGCGTTGCATCAGCAACTTATAATTTGTCGGTTGCCAGGGGTTGAAGATCAAGTGTGATCTTTCGCCTTCCTCCCACCTCAGAGTTTATGCTGGACTAATTTTGCACCGGCCGACATATCCGACGTGTGGTTCCCACGCCTGTTACTGCGCCGTTGGTGG
This sequence comes from Rhizobium sp. SSA_523, assembly GCF_030435705.1. Taxonomy (NCBI): domain Bacteria; kingdom Pseudomonadati; phylum Pseudomonadota; class Alphaproteobacteria; order Hyphomicrobiales; family Rhizobiaceae; genus Affinirhizobium; species Affinirhizobium gouqiense. The sequence continues at coordinate 1,737,372 of NZ_CP129382.1, read as the reverse complement.
CCGTCCGATGGCTAAAGGTTTCGCTTTTGGCGAGGGGCCTTTCGGCCATTTGTCAGCGTACTGTTCTCATCGTCGAAGACGAAATCCTGACCGGATGATGCTCGCCGACACGCTTCTCCACGAAGGCTACGAGGTGGTCGAGGCTGCGAACCGTCCTCGAAGCCGTGGCCGTCCTCGGGCAACGTAATATCGATGCCGTCGTCACGGACGTCGCATGCCCAGCGGCCTGAGCGGCCTCGATTTCGCTAAGATGATTTCAATGACCCACATGCACGTCTCGGTCATCATCGCGTCAGGCGGAAATCGCCTCCGGGCGGAAGATCTCCCTGGCGACGCCGTGTCAGCCCCGAAGTCATATGGGCTGGATGCCATCGCCGCGATGGTCGGAAACATGGCCGCAGGAGAAGGGCGACGACTCGCCAGCTAGTCGAAGTCACCGATTCTGCCCGTCTGGAAGACGATGATCGGAGCACCTTCCTCGCCGACAGCGGGATGGCCCTCCCGCTTGACGACGAGGGTTCCCGCATGGTCCTTGGCGAGTTCCTTCGCCTCCTCGACAGCACCCGGTTCGTCTCCATCGACGACCGTCTCCCATACTTGGATGGGCTGTCCCCGATCGTCGAGGTCGAAGGCGAATATGCTCATGGAAGTGAACGCTCCTGGCATCGGCTCATGCCGATCCGCGCTGCGGCAGCTCGACCTGATCGTCGATTTCCTTCTTCACTTTCTCGCGGGCTTCGTCCACGTCGCGTGCGTCGTTCTGGAGCTTGGCGCGGACACGCTCCACTTCCTCGTCGGTTGCCTCGATCGGCTGGCTGGAATCGTCGGGGAGACCAGGACCGCTCTGCGCGATAGAGGCGTCCTTCGGGCGATCGTTCAGGCCGTCTGCGATCTTGGACATGTGCATCTCCTTCTGGAACCTAACGACGGCCAGGATGGATTGTTCGGCGACCTGCAAAAAAATCATGAGAAGCCGAGCGTCATCTTGTAAGACCGCGCGGAACCTGTGGGCTTTGTGCCTTGCCTTCCATCGATCCATCGTCTCCGGAAAGGGAGCGGGTGGAGCAAATGGGACAGGACAGCAGGCTTCTCGGATCTTTTCGACATGGCTTCGCTCCTCCCGGAGCCGAAGTGACGACAGCAAGACGGGAAGCGGCAAGGGAAGTCATGCGCGCGTTCGAGGACGGGCCGAGCCTCGAACGCTTCCCACTTCTGCGAGATGCCGCTCTCGTGCTTGCGGACGTGTTCTACCTGATCCGTAAGCAGCAGAAGCCGGAGTGGTTCTATACTTCCGGAACGATGTCCCATCCGCCCCCTCACATCGCACGAGGTCTCAGAAGGGCTTTCGAACAGATCGCATCTGCGTGCGACCGGCGGGACGTCGGGCAGGTGGTCGAGCGCCTGAACTCTATGCGAGTTGCTCCGACTAGGCTCGAGAACTTCCTCGCCGCCACACGGACTCGCGAACCGATCCAACCTTTCGACGACGCCAGGTGGATATACCTCGTGCGAAACAAAACAGAATGGGGCATCGTCAATCTTGGGGAGATCGACGGTCGCGTGCAGGAAGCCCTTCTTGAACTGGAAGAGCTCAATCCGCATTTCGGGAAGTACAACCTCACGGCTGCGTGGCGAGTTCATGATCTCCGGGCAGGGTATGCGATCGCGGCCATGGCGCTGCAACCTTGGTTCATCCAGACGGACTTCTACGACTTCAGAGATTTCGATCACCTCGCCGACATGCGCAAGAAGGTGACCAACGCATTGCAGGATTACCGCCTGCTGGACGGAGATCCCCCGTACGTATCGTCGTCGTGGTCTTCTGAGTTCTTCAGAAACCATACCAGGCGACTTGAACTCGATCCTGTGTCAGTCGACGATGAAGACCATGAGGCAGGGCCAGGATTCGAACCCTAGCACAGAGATGGGAGGAATTTCAGCGCCAGTCTAAAATTGACGGTCTGCCAGTCTAAGATCTTAGGTGGTCAGTCTAAATTTATGCGACGCGCGAGATGAAATGGCGCACCCGACAGGATTCGAACCTGTGACCTTTGGAATCGGAATCCAACACTCTATCCAGCTGAGCTACGGGTGCGTGCCTTGATGTAGGAATCGGCGGCGTTGCGCCGTTCCTGCCGGTGGAGGGTTCATAACAAAGCTCGGGCCGCGCATCAATCGGCAAACGCATGGAAAATGAATGAAAAGCGACAGGCGGTCGTCGATTGCGGTCTTGGCTGGCCTGCATCACCTGCTGCAGCGCTTGGGGTTAAGGAGGCAAGGCACTGTAAAGGCTCAATAAACCTGTCGCTGCCGGCGGCGGATCGGAGATCGGGCAAGGCAGCGGATTTTCCGGGGGGCTTGCAGGAGCGAGCTGGCCGCTGCAAGGCTGCGGGGCAGGGCGCGGCGGGTCTGGGCTGCGGCCACGACCGGTCCGGCCAGGGCGGCTGAGACCTTCCGCCGGCGGATCATGCCTGCAGCACAAGCAGCCGCCTTGCCCTGTCCACCAGCATATTGGCGAGCGTCATGCGCAGGGTCGCCTCGCGCCGGAAGGCGGGGTGAATGCCATCCGGATGGTTCAGCCTGGCAAAGGCGCGGCGCTTTTCCGCCAGCGCCTCGGCCGTGTCGGTCGGCCTGAGGCCGAGATCCTCCGCCACCTCGGCCTCCGTCTGCCGCAGGAGGTGGGGCGGCATGGCCGGCGGGTCCGGGCGCGGCATGGCCGGCGGGTCCGTGCGCTGCATGGTGCGTGATGCGATCCTCTCCCCGGCCACCCTGCCATCCGGCGGTGCCGCGTTTCGGGTCTGCCCCCGATCCGGTTCCCGATCCGGTTCCCGATCCGGCTCCCGATCCTGCCCCTGATTCTGCCCCTGATCCGGCTCCCGATCTGGTCCTCCCGCCGGCGAAGCCTCATCCCCCGCAAGATCCAGATAGGCATGGCTGGCGCGCGTCACCGTTTCCGCCGCCGCCACGGGTGCGGCAAAGCTTGAATTCAGCCCCGCGATCCGGAAAGAGGAAGGGGTAGCGACAGTTTCCTCCTCCGGTGCCTCGTGATCGAGCCGGGTCAGGATGGACTGGAAGGCCGATTTGCCGAACAGCATTGTCTTTTCTCCAGGCGGGTCGCCATCCGGGACAGTCCGATCAGCATACCCGCTTGGCAGGCACGATCCGGCTGATCCGCACCGCCGTGCGGCCGGATGATGCTTCCGATGCGGATGAAAAGACCATGCCGAGGTGGTGCCGGGCTTGCGGCGGCTTCAACCGCGTCAAGCGCCTTTCCGGATCCTCCTCCGCCTTAAAGATCAGCCCTGGCTTTGACTTTGGCCGTTCTGGCTCTGGCTCTGGCTCTGGCTTTGGCCGGAGGCCTCCACATGCAGCTGCACGGTCAGGTTTTCGCCGGCATCGCCGATGCGCATGCCGGAGACGGGCGCCGCATCGCGATAGCACAGGCCGCTGGCCACGCGCACATAGCGCTCGTCCGGGCAGATCTTGTTGGCGGCGTCGAAGCCCACCCAGCCCAGTCCCGGCACATGCACCTCCGCCCAGGCATGAGTGGCCGCCTGATCGAGCCGATCCTCCATCAGAAGATAGCCCGAGACATAGCGGGCCGGCAGCTTCATCTGGCGCGCGGCGGCAACGAAGACATGGGCATGGTCCTGGCAGACGCCGCTGCCGGTTTCGAGTGCCTGTTCGGCCGTCGTCTGGGTGTCGGTCGTACCGGGCCGATAGGCGACGGCGCTGTGAATGGCATCCATCAGCGCATGCATCTGAGCCAGTTCGCTATCCCCGGTGATGCTTTCGGCCAGCTGCCTGATCCGCTCGCCGGCCGTGGTCCTCGGTGTCTCGCGCAGATAGAGCCAGAGCGGCACGAAGCCCTGATGCGGGCCCATCACGCCCGCTTTGTCCTGCGTTTCCAGTTCGCCGCTGGCGCAGATGCTGATCATGTGCTCGCCGCCTTCGATCGAGACGAGGTCGACGAGATTGCCGAACTGGTCGCTGTAGCCGGCCTCGATCCGGGCGCCATCGACCGAAAGCGTCCAGCCAATGACCCGCTGCGCCGCTCCCGTCTGGGGGCGAAGCCGAAGCCGTTGCAGCGCATAGGCCACAGGCTCGTCATAGAGATATTCGGTCGTATGCGTGATCTTCAGTCGCATCGCGGCAATGTCCGTGTTCTGCGAGCCCTGTCCCGGACGGGCCCATTCCCGGCGGTCTTCTTGTCGGCCGATCCATCATCAGCCATCCTCAACGCGCTGCAGCCGCGGCGCGCCGTCCTCGGCCTTCATTGATAGAAGCGGTAGCCCTCGGAGATCTCGGCACTCAACTGGTTATTGCGGCCGATGAAATCCTCCAGGAATTCGTGCAGTCCCTGGTCCATGACATCCGAGATCGAGCCGCGGGTCAGCATGGTCTTGATGGCCGCCGCGGTATCATGGGCCGAATGATGCTGCCCGTATTCGCGCTCCAGATAGCCGAGATTGCTGACGATCTTCTCGTAGCAATAGGCAAGCGAGCGCGGCATGCGGACATTGAGGATCAGGAAATCGGCAATATTGGCCGGACGATATTCCGCATCATAGACCCAGCCATAGGAGCGGTGGGCGGAGACCGAGCGCAGGATCGACTCCCACTGGAAATTGTCGAGCGAGGAGCCCACCTGGCTGACGGCCGGCAGAAGCACGTAATATTTCACGTCGAGAATGCGGCTGGTATTGTCGGCCCTTTCGATGAAAGTGCCGATCCGCGAGAAGTTATATTGGTCATTGCGCAGCATCGAGCCGTGAAAGGCGCCGCGAATGAGGCCGGCGCGCCGCTTGATCGTATCGATCACCTGCGGCAGGTCTGCCGCCTTTACCTGGCGCTCCAGCAGCGCCTTCAGCTCGATCCAGCACTCATTCGTCGCTTCCCAGGTTTCCCGGGTCAAAGCCGTGCGCACCATGCGGGCATTGTTGCGCCCGAATTCGATGCAGGACATGACGCTGGAGGGATTGGCCATATCGCGCAGAAGGTAATCCACGGCATTGGCGGCCGTCACCGTGTCATGCACCTCGCCAAAGGCATCGCGGACGCCGGCGCTCTGCAGCACCCCGTCCCAATCCTCATCGGCGGAGCCCGACCGCGTCAGCGAGACACGCAGACCGGCATCGACCAGGCGGGCAATGTTCTCCGCCCGCTCGATATAGCGAAACATCCAGTAGAGGCCATTGGCGGTTCTTCCGAGCATCAGATCAATCCTCCAACACCCAGGTGTCCTTCGTGCCGCCGCCCTGGCTGGAATTGACCACCAGCGAGCCCTGCTTCAGGGCGACGCGCGTCAAGCCGCCGGGAATGATCTTCACCTTGTCGGACACCAGAACATAGGGGCGCAGGTCCACATGGCGCGGCGCGACGCCCTTGTTGACGAGGATCGGCACGGTGGAGAGCGACAGCGTCGGCTGGGCGATGTAATTTGCGGGCTTGGCCTTCAGCTTGTCGGCAAAATCGGCGCGCTCCTTCTTCGAAGCCGTGGGTCCGACCAGCATGCCATAGCCGCCGGAGCCATGGACTTCCTTGACCACGAGCTCCTCCAGATGCTCCAGCACATAGGCCAGGCTATCGGCCTCGGAACAGCGCCAGGTGGGCACGTTTTCCAGAAGCGGCTTGCGGCCGGTGTAGAATTCGACGATTTCCGGCATGTAGGAATAGATGGCCTTGTCGTCCGAAATGCCGGTGCCGGGGGCGTTGGCAATGGTGATATTGCCCGAACGGTAGACATCCATGATGCCGGGAACGCCAAGCGCCGAATCGGGCCGGAAGGTCAGGGGATCGAGGAAATCGTCGTCGACGCGGCGATACAGGACGTCGATCGCCTCATAGCCGCGGGTCGTGCGCATCTTGACCTTGCCATCGATGACGCGCAGATCCGAGCCTTCCACAAGCTCGACGCCCATGGTGTCGGCCAGAAAGGAATGTTCGTAATAGGCGGAATTGTAGATGCCGGGGGTCAGGACCGCCACCCGCGGCCGCCCCTTGCAGCCGGGAGGCGCAAGGGATGCCAGCGACTGCCGCAGGAGATAGGGGTAATCCTCGACGCGCTGCACCTTGTTCAGCGTGAACAGTTCCGGGAACATCTGCATCATGGTTTCCCGGTTCTCCAGCATGTAGGAGACGCCGGAGGGCGTTCTTGCATTGTCCTCCAGAACGTAGAACTGGTCCTCGCCGGTGCGCACGATATCGGTCCCGACAATATGGGTATAGACGCCGCCGGGCGGCTTGAAGCCGATCATTTCCGGCAGGAAGGCGACATTGTTCTCGATCAGCGCGCGGGGAATGCGCCCGGCGCGGATGATCTCCTGCTTGTGGTAGATATCGTCCAGGAAGGCATTGAGCGCCAGCACCCGCTGCTCTATGCCCTGGGCGAGCCTGCGCCATTCGCGCGCCGAGATGATGCGGGGGATGATGTCGAAGGGAATGAGCTTTTCCGACGAATCGGCATGACCGTAGACGGCGAAGGTGATTCCCGTCTTGCGGAATATGCCTTCTGCGTCGCGGCTTTTTTGAATGAGATGCGCGGGATCCTGGGCGTCGTACCACTCCTGATAGGTCTGGTAGGGTGGTCGCGGATGGTTCTCCGCGGTCAACATTTCATCGAATGCCAATGCTTTATTCCCCATTTTCGACCATAAAAATACAAGGTTTCCCTCTTTGCAAGCGCCGGGCGTCGAGATGCGACAAATTAATGAGAGGGCGTTCGAATGCTTAGCGCCGGTGCAATCTTCGCCCGCCCAAATCTTGTGCAGAGGCGCTGAAGACGCGAGCCGGCGGGGCCGGCGGATCTTCCTGAGTTTGACTGTGAGAAAAACTGTGGGCAGGTTTCAGCTTTTCTCTTTTGACGGAAAATCAATCACGGGTTAACGCTAAAATGCCCGCTTCTTCGGCAGTTTTTCGAAAGCCCCGCATTTGCTTCTTCCCCGCCTGGCGCCGATCCTCTTCGTCTTTCTGTGGTCCACCGGCTGGATCGTCGCCAAGATCGTGGCGCAGCATGCGGATCCGCTCCTGTTTCTGTTCATCCGCCACATTCTGGCGGCCGCGGCCTTCACCATACTCGCGCAGGTGGTTTCGGCGCCCTGGCCTGCCAACCGGTCAGCCGCGCTGCATGCCTTTGTCTGCGGCATCTTCCTGCACGGTCTTTATCTGTCGGCGCTCTGGTGGGCGATCGGGCAGGGGGTGCCGGCCGGGCTTTCCGGCGTGATTGCCGGCCTGCAACCCCTGCTGACGGGTCTTCTCGCCCTGCTCTTGCTGAAGGAGGCTCTGAGACTGCCGCAGATCCTCGGGCTCGCCATCGGCTTTGCCGGAATCCTGATCGCCGTATCGCCGCAGGTCATGGCTTCTGCCTCGGCTGCCGGCGGGCTCGGCTTTCCCATTCTCGTCAACCTTGCCGGCATGCTCTCGGTCACGCTCGGAACGCTCTACCAGAAGCGCTATCTCGGCAATGGCGACCTGCGCACCATCGCCGTCTGGCAATATCTGGGCGCGGCTGCGGTCACTCTGCCGCTCTCGCTGCTTCTGGAAGATCAGCGCTTCGACGCCAGTCTCGCGGTGTTCGGAGCCATGGTCTGGTCGGTCTTCGGACTGTCCATGGGCGCCGTCGGCCTGCTCCTGTTTCTCATCCGGCGCGGCCAGGTCTCGCGCGCGGCCTCGCTTCTCTACATGATGCCGCCGCTGGTGGCGGTGGAGGCGACGCTTCTGTTCGGCGAGCCGCTGACGGTTGCGATGATCGCCGGCACCGCCATCGTGGTGCTCGGCGTCTATCTGGTGAACCGGCGCTAGTGGACTGAATTTGACACGTGATACCCGCCTGCGGCACGCGCTCAGAGCAAATGCCCAATGCGGTCTGAGCCGGCTTCGCCGCGCCCCCGAGCGGGAGTGTCGCACCCGCCCGGCATGAATTTCCAGCCCTGAAATCTGCTGTTCCGATTTGCCATTCCCGGCACAAAAACACCCGCCTGCGTTGCCGCAGGCGGGTGCTGAATCTCGATCCCCTGACGTCGGGGCTAATCAGGCGGGGCTGATCAGGCGCGGTCGCGGCGGCGCTGACCGCCGGCATCGCTGCTGCCGAACTTGACCGGGCCGCCATTATGCGCCGGCTTGCCGGCGCCGCCGCGATTGCCGCCCGGCTTCTGGCCGTTGCGCTGGCCGCGCTTGGCACCGGCTTCATGGGCGCCAAGCGGTGCATGACGGTTCTCGCCGCCATGGCCGCGCTTGCGGTTGTCGCTGCCCGGCTTTGCGCCGAACGGCTTCTTGCGCTGCTGAGCGCCATCGGAGGACACGGAAAGCTCGTGATCGACCTCGAAGGAGGTCTCGTCGCGCGAACGCTCGAAGCGCGGCGCTGCGGGGCGCCGGGCATTGCGGCCATCGCCGCGTCCGCCGGGACGCTGGCCCCCATCGCGATTACCATTCTCGCGCGGCTGGCCACGGCCCTGGCCGGCACCGCCGCGCGCCTTTTGCGGACGCTCGGGGCTGCGCAGTTCGGAAGGACGCTCGCCGGAGGCCACCGTGATGTCGATGCCCATCAGGCGCTCGATGTCGCGCAGCAGGCGCGTCTCGTCCGGGGCGCAGAAGGCAATCGCAATGCCGTCGCGGCCGGCACGCGCGGTGCGGCCGATGCGGTGAACATAGGCGTCCGCCACTTCCGGCAGGTCATAGTTGAAGACATGGGTGACGCCCGGAATGTCGATGCCGCGGGCGGCCACATCGGTGGCGACGAGGACGCGGATATCGCCGTCCCGGAAGGCCTTCAGGGCGCGCTCGCGCTGGCCCTGGCTCTTATTGCCATGGATGGAGGCAACCTTGAACTCGACCTGTTCCAGATGCTTGGACAGTTTTTCGGCGCTATGCTTGGTGCGCAGGAAGACCATGGCGCGGCCATCGGGATTGGCGCGCAGCGATTCCTTCAGAAGCACGGTCTTGTCGTTCTTGCCGGCAACGAAATGCACATATTGTTCCACCTTGTCGGCGGCCTTGCCGGGCGGCGTCACTTCCACCTTCACCGGATCGGTGAGGTAGTCCTTGGCCAGTTCGGCGATCGCCTTCGGCATCGTGGCGGAAAACAGCAGGGTCTGGCGGTTCTTCGGAACCATCTTGGAGATCTTGCGCAGATCGTGCACGAAACCGAGATCCAGCATCTGGTCGGCTTCGTCAAGCACCAGGTAGCGCACGGTGGTGAGGCCGATCGCCTTGCGGCTGATGAGGTCGAGCAGACGGCCCGGCGTTGCTACAAGGATGTCGGTGCCCTTTTCCAGCATCTGCTGCTGCTTGTTGATCGATGCGCCGCCGACGACGGAATTGATCTTCAGCGGCGTGCCGCGCACATAGCTCTTCAGGTTGACGGCGATCTGGTTGACCAGTTCGCGGGTCGGGGCCAGGACGAGCGTGCGGGTGGTGCGGTTATCGGGACGCTTGGGGTCCTTCAACAGCATCTCGATCAGCGGCAGGCCGAAGGCGGCAGTCTTGCCGGTGCCGGTCTGGGCGAGGCCGACCATGTCGCGGCCTTCGAGAAGGCGCGGGATCGCCTCGGCCTGGATCGGGGTCGGCGTCTCGTAGCCCAGGGCGGTCAGCGTGGATACGAGCTGCTTGGACAGGCCAAGCTCTTGAAAATTCGTCAAGTCGAATACCTTTCGGGGGCGCCAAAGGAGATCGACCGAGCGGCACCATGCCGTTCGGTTTGCCTTTGGCGTCAAGAACCCCGCGTGAAATGGGAACTTGTCAGTGGGAAACTGCTTTCCGGCGCAGGCCCTGTTGCGGGCCGTGCTTTGCATTTGCGCCTTGTTCCTTCTTCGCGAACCATTTTCGTCGCAGGGCCAGCTCACGCGGCGGCCGGAAGGTGAAAGCTGGACTGCATGTGCTGCTTTGCACACAAAATGTCAAGAGCCCGCAATGAAATGGATCGCAGGCCCCGATTTAAAATGCGTCGGGTCTCATCCGTCACGCAAGCCCTTTCCCCTTCGGACCCGGTACAGTCGAGCGGCATGGTCAGGCGAGCGGTGCTGATCCGGACTTGTGCGGCGCGGCAAGGCCTCACTCGTCCAGGCAGACCCGCACGCGATAGGCATCGCCCCAATCATTCTCCCGCCATTCGTAATGGCAACGGGGGCGCGGCGGAACCGGTTCGTCATAATAGGTCGGCCGGACGATGACGGAACGCGGCGGCGGATCGATATAGATCGGCGGCTCGATATACCGGTGTTCCGAATAGACGTCGGGGGCGGCGCCCTGCACCAGGGTCTGGCCAAGAATGCCGCCGACGGCGCCGGCCGCCACGCCTCTCCAGAACGTGTCATGCGCTTCTGCTGCAGATGCGGTTGCGGTTACGCCGAAAGTCAGCGCGACGAGGCCCGCGGTAATGATCGATTTCGATGCGCTCATGGCCCAATTCCTTTTCACCCGTTGTTGTCAGGCACGTTGGTGATTCTCTGCCGGGAAGGCGACAGATTTAAGAAAGGCGCGCGGGAGAAAGCTGAACAGATGTTCACTTGCGTACAGCTGCAGGCTGAAGATGGGCCAAGGCTTAACTCTCTGGAAGTGGTATTGTGGCAGAAACCTGTATTGAAGGCGATTTTTCTGCGTCACGGTCAAGCGGCGTCTTGAGTCCCAATTCTGGCACATGAAAATAAGCATATGTTAACGATAGTCATGGGAAATTTTAGGAAACTGTACAATGAAGGGCATGGCGTTCTACTTGACCGGGCGCTGAGGTTATCGATTTGACGAAGGACTGTGAGCTTCTGACGCGTGCCAGTGAACGGATCGACGATCTGGCGCAGCCGGCGTTCATCAAGGACGGCGCCATGCGCTATGTCGTCGTCAACACGGCCTTTGCGAGTCTTCTCGGCCTTGAGCGGGAGCAGCTTGCCGGCGTGTCGTCGCGATCGGTCGAAGGCACGATCGAAGATGCCGAATGCGACGAGAAGCAGCGCCGGGCCCTGGTCTTCGGCAGCGACGAGACCGCCTGCATCCGCGACCGGTTGGGCCGGCCCCTCTTTGACATGCAGATCGAGCGCTTCACCGCGACCAATGGCGACTCCTATCTTTTTGCCGTGCTGGAGCCTTATGCCGTGCCAGAGCCTCATGCCGTGCCGGAGCCTCATGCCGCGCACGAGGTGGCAGCGCCCTCCGGCGAGATCGACCCCTTGCGGGCGGCAGGCATAGACATTGCCGTTCTCGGCTGCACCGTGGATCTTCTCGACGCCGGTATCGGGATCTTCAGCGCCGATGACCGGCTGCTCTACTGCAACAAGGCCCTCAGCGCGCTGATGCCGGTCGAGGGCCTCGATCTGCGGCCGGGCGTGAGCCTGGAAAGCATTCTGCACAAGACCTTCGTACTCTATCATGACACTGCCTTGCCGGCCGAGGATCGGGAGAGCCGGCGACAGGCCTGGATCCAACAGCGGCTCGATTATCTGTCGCGGCCGCATTGGCAGGCAACAGAGCCGCTGCCCGGCGGGCGCTGGCTGCGCAGCGTCAACCGGCGGCTGGACAATGGCTGCCTGATCATCCTCCGGCTGGATGTCACGGAATACAAGCTGCAGGAGCAGAGCCTCGCGGCCAAGATGGAGGAGACGGAGATGTTCCGTGCCGCCTTCGAGGATCTGCCGGTCGCCGTCTTCCTGCGCGACAGCCAGCGCCGGCTGGTCTATGCCAATGCCGCCTATGAGACCATGCTGAAGGGCCGCCGCGAAGAGTTCATCGGCATGACGGAAGAGGAAATGTTTCCCGCCAAAGCGGAGCGTTTCCGCCGGGAAAACCTCCAGCTTCTCGCCCAGGGCGGGTCGATCGAGAAGACCGAGGAAATCCCCTTTGCCGATGGTCGCCTGATGGCGGCGGTGACTCGGCTCGGGCGCATTTCCTCGCCTTCGGGCGAACCCTATATCGTCGGCTCGATCAGCGATGTCACGCCCATGCGGCAGGTGCAGCGGGAGACCGAACGCCTGCATGCGGAGCTGAAGGCGATCCTGGATTCGCTGCCGATCGGCGTCCTGATCCTGGATGGCGGGAAACGGGTGGAATATGCCAACCGCACCTTTTCCGAATTCTGGAGCCGCGACGACCGGCCGGGAGACGAGTGGGTGGGGGCGGCCTATGAGGACGTGGCAAGCGCGATGTTCGCGTCCGGCCAGAGCGCCGGTTTCAGTGCCAGTGCCAGTGCCGTTGCCGGTTCCAGTGCCGGTGCCGGTGCCGCGGTTGGCGGCCTTGCCGGCGAGGCCGAGGCCTTCGCCATGCGCATGCGCCACTATCCCTCGGAGACGGGCCGGGAGCCGGCCGAATATGTGACGCCGGCCGGCCGGCACATCATGATCGGCCGCGATGCGCTCAACGACGGCAAGACCCTCCTCAGCTATGTCGACATCACCAGCATCCGCATTCGCGAGAAGGAGGTGCAGGAGGCGCGCGACGAGCTCGACCGGCATGCCCAGATGATGCTGGAGGCGACCAGCCTGATGTCGCAGGGCCTCCTGGTGATCCGGGGCGAACAGGTCGTCTTCGTCAACAATTCCGTCGGGCGCATCCTGCAAATGCCCGAGGAGCTCCTGCGCACCGGCAGTTCCGCCATGCGCTTCCTGTCCTTCATGATCGAGCGGGGCGATTTCGGCTCCTGCGGCAGTGCCGAGGATCTGGTGGCCGCCTGGCGCAGAAATCACGCCGAGGGCGACATCGTGTCCAACATGCTGCATTTCGGCGACGGACGCTGGGTGCAGGCGGAAATGATCATCCAGTCCGATGACAGCCAGCTGGTGGTCTTCACCGATGTCACCGATGCCAAGCAGCGGGAGCAGGACCTGGAAGGCCTGGTGGCCCGCGCCCATGCGGCGGATCGGGCCAAATCCGAATTTCTGGCCAATATGAGCCATGAGATCAGGACGCCGATGAACGGCGTTCTCGGCATGGCCGAACTCTTGTCCAAGTCGAACCTCGATATGCGGCAGAAGACCTTCACCGATATCATCATGACCTCGGGAAGCGCGCTCCTGACGATCATCAACGACATTCTCGACTTCTCGAAGATCGATGCCGGACAGATGACGCTGCGCAAGGCGCCCTTCAATCCCGTCGATGCGGTCGAGGATGTCGCGACGCTTCTCTCCTCTTCGGCGGCGGAGAAGGATGTCGAACTCATTGTGCGAAGTGTCGATTGCCGCGACCGGGTCCTCGGCGATGCGGGGCGGTTCCGGCAGATCGTCACCAATCTCGTCGGCAATGCCATCAAGTTCACCGAGCGCGGCCATGTGCTGATCGATCTGAGTTCGAAACCCGGTGACGACCAGACATCGACGCTTTGCCTGCGCATCGAGGATACCGGCATCGGCATTGCCCAGGACCAGTTGTCGCGGATCTTCGACAAGTTCCTGCAGGTGGACGGTTCCTCCACCCGCCGCCACGAGGGGACCGGTCTCGGCCTTGCCATCACCTCCGGTCTCGTCTCGCTGTTCGGCGGCACGATCGATGTGGAGAGCGCGGTCGGCAAGGGATCGGTCTTTACCGTCAGGCTGACCTTGCCGCTGGTCAAGGGCCGGGCACAAGGGGAGGGGCCTAACGGCCGGTCGCGGCAGGGGGCAAGGGTCCTCGTCATCGACGACAATGCCGTCAACCGCGCCATCATGACGGAAGATCTGAAGCTTTGGGGCTTCGACTGCCTGGCCGTCGACAATGGGCGCGAGGGCCTGGACATCCTGTCTGCCGCGGCGCGCATGGGAGTGGGTGTCGATGCGCTCGTGCTGGATTGCCATATGCCGGAGATGAGCGGCCTCGCGGTGGCGCAGGCGATCCGCAGCGATCCGCTCTTGAAGGATCTTCCCATCGTCCTCATGACATCGATGGACAGCGCCACGAGCGAGAGAGCCTTCGAGCTGCTGAACATCCAGGCGCATCTGATGAAGCCCGCCCGCTCCCACCTGTTCCGGATGACGGTCAGCGAGGTGGTGCGGGCCGGACGAACAGAGGCGGGCCGAGTTCAGGCGGGCCGAGTTCAGGCAGGACGAGGTCCGGCCGAACCGGCGCAAGCCGGATCAAGGCCAGCCGGATCAGGGCAAACTGGGCTGGCCGGGGAGGGCGCAAGCGAGCAGGCGAAGAGGGAGGCGCGGCAGCGGCCCGGCACGCCGGCGGCCGCGCCGGGCCTGCCGGATGTCTTGACGCAAGCGCCTCTTGAAGCGCCATCGGCCGGCCTCTGCGTATTGGTGGCCGAGGATAACGAGGTCAACCAGATCGTCTTCACGCAGATCCTCCAGAGCCTCGGCCTGTCGTTTCGCATCGTCAGCAATGGCGCGGAGGCGGTCTCGGTTTGGAAGCGCCAGGCTCCGGAGATCATCCTCATGGATATTTCCATGCCGGTGATGAACGGCTACCAGGCCACGCGCTCGATCCGCGAGATGGAGAGCATGCAGGGAGGCCATGTGCCGATCATCGGGGTCACCGCTCATGCGCTCGAAAGCGATCGCGACCTCTGCCTTGCCTCGGGCATGGACGATTATCTGTCGAAGCCGATCAGTCCCGAAATGCTGGAGGCAAAGCTTCTTGCCTGGCGCAGCGCGGTTTCGGCAAAAGCGCCCTCTCGCGAGACGTTTCATGGACCATGAATTCGCCAGGGACGATGAATCGGCCTGGGAACGGAACTGAGACTGTGACAGGCCACGGCACCGCAAACATGCCCTGCCAGAGCCCGATCCGGCGACCCTTTGAACCTGCCGCAGGATCTCACGCTTCCAGGCTTTTCTCGCCGCAGAGCATTTCCCGCTTGCCGGCAAAGCCCGGCCGCCGCTCCACCCGGAAGCCTGCGGCCTGGAGATTGCGACGCACGAAGCCCGCCGCCGCATAGGTCGCGAAGGTGCCGCCCGGTTTGGTGGCGGCATAGACCGCCTGCATCAGGTCCGGCGACCACATGTCCGGATTGCGCGAGGGTGCAAAGCCATCGAGAAACCAGGCGTCGAAGAAAGGCTCTTCCCGGGGCACCGTCTCGTCGGCTCTGCCGCAGACTATGGTCAGGTGCATGCTGTCGGAAAGCGGCAGTTCGATCCGGCCCGCCGGCTGCTGCGGAAAGAGACGCACCAGCGCCTGTCTTTCGCGATCCAGCTCCGGCCAGTGCGACAGAGCCCGGTCGATCTCCTGCGCCTGCATGGGATAAAGTTCGAAGGACGTCATGTGCAGGCGCGCGCCCGTGGAATGGACGGCGGATTGCCACTGGCGCCAGGTCTCGCAGGCATTCAGGCCGGTACCGAAGCCAAGCTCGCCGATGCGAAAGACCGTCGGTTCCCTCCCGTCGCCGGCATCGGCGGAGGAAAGATCGGCGCGTTTGTTCAAGCGTTCCGTAAATCCCTCGGTCCAGCGCTCCGGCAGGCGATTGCCGGCAAGAAACACATGGCCGCATTCCAGCCGCCCATCCGTCTGGCAATAAAAATGATCGCCAAACTGAGGCGAATAGGGCATATCGCCCTCGCGCCATTCCAGTGCCTGCCCATCCTTGTCCATGCTCGCCGGTACCATCGTCCTCTACGGGATCTGCCATGAACCCAGTTGTTTTGGCGCAAGCCGATAGCTTCCCCGCCGCGTCCGGTCAATCGAAAGCGCTGCCGCGCTCGGTCGATCTTCTGATCGTCGGCGCCGGCATCATGGGCCTCTGGGCCGCGGTCAAGGCGGAGCGGCTCGGCCTCTCGGCGCTGCTGGTGGAGCAGAAACAGCCGGCGGCGGGCGCCAGCGGCGGCGTTTTAGGCGCGCTGATGGCGCATATGCCGGACCAGTGGAACGACAAGAAACAGTTCCAGCTCGACTCGCTGGTCCTGCTGGAGACGGAGATTGCGCTGCTGGAGGCGCAGACCGGATTGAGCGCGGCCTATCGTCGCTGCGGCCGCCTCATTCCCTTGCCGAAGGCGCATCTGAGGCCGCTGGCAGAGGCCCGCCAGATCGCGGCGGAGGAGAATTGGAAGGTCGGTAGCCGTCGCTTTGCCTGGCAGGTGGCGGAGCGATCGGCCGATCCGCGCTGGCTCTCCGATGCCGCCTGCGCTTCCGGCGTGATCGTCGATCAGCTTGCCGCCCGCATCTCTCCGCGGGCTCTGACTGCGGCCCTGGTGGCGGCGGTGGATGCCGGCCGTCAGGTCCGCCGCCTGGATGGTGTGGGCCTGCGCCGGCTGATGCCCCGCAAGGCCGAAACGGCCGATGGACAGGTGATCGCCTTCGGTCATGCGATCATCGCCGCCGGTGTCTCTTCCTTCGATCTCCTGGCGCAATTGGGGCCGGCGCCGACGCGTCCGCTGGGCATGGCCGTGAAAGGCCAGGCCGCCTGCCTGAAGGCAGAGGTCGATCCGGCTCTCCCGCTGATCTTTCTCAACGGTCTCTACCTTGTCGCCCATGAGGACGGGCAGGTTGCCATCGGCAGCACCAGCGAGGACCGTTTCGACGCGCCCTTCGCGACCGATGGGCAGCTCGACGCATTGATCAAGCGGGCGCGTGCCCTTTCGCCGGCCCTGGAAGACGCGCCCGTGACCGAGCGATGGGCGGGCCTGCGGCCCAAGGCCATTGATCGCGAACCAATGATCGGCCCGCATCCCGATGCGCCGCAGGTGCATGCGCTGACCGGCGGGTTCAAGGTCAGTTTCGGCCTGGCCCATCGTCTGGCGGATGCGGTTCTGGCGCAGATCGTCGGAGAGGTTCTGCCTGTTCCGGACGCGTTCCTGCTGTCCCACCACCTAAAGGTTGCGATGCGCCCGAACTGACTACACATCCGTGTCGTTAAT
The DNA here is from genome assembly GCF_030435705.1 of Rhizobium sp. SSA_523. Lineage (NCBI taxonomy): Bacteria > Pseudomonadati > Pseudomonadota > Alphaproteobacteria > Hyphomicrobiales > Rhizobiaceae > Affinirhizobium > Affinirhizobium gouqiense. Next base: position 1,720,621 of record NZ_CP129382.1, on the reverse strand, counting down.
CTGTCACGCAAATCACCTAACCCTCATTTACAGCAAAGGGCTCCTGCGGGGCAGGCGAGGTTGCCGGTCGACTGGCGGTGCGGTCGCGGCGAGGTGCTGGCGGGTATCGCTGGCAGGTATCGCTGGCAGGCATCGCTGGCAGGTATCGCTGGCAGGCAGGACGGCAAGTCAGGCGGACGGGCAAGCCAAGCGGACGGGCGACGAGGACAGGTGACACATGCGCTATGCCATCAATTTCACGCCTCCGGCGAATGATCCGCTGACGCTGGCGGCCTCGCAATGGCTGGGCCGCAATGCCTTTTCGGGCGAGGCCGTGGAATCGCCGGCCATTCGCGGGCTTGATCTGCACGAGATCGCCTTCACCACGGCAGTGCCGCGGCGCTATGGATTTCACGGCACGCTGAAGCCGCCGTTCCGGCTGGTGGAGGGGGTGGCCGAGGCGCTCCTTCTGCGCAATTTGATGCATTTCGCCGGACAGCATCAGCCGATCGCCTTTCCGCGACTGGAAGTGGCGCGGATGGGCAACAGGTTCGCGCTGATGCCTGCAGCGCCTTCCGAGGCTTTGAATCATCTGGCCGGTGCCGTCGTGCAGAGCTTCGATGCCTTCCGCGCGCCGCTGACGGAGGCCGAGCTGGAACGAGCGGATCCGGGCCATTTGTCGGCATCGCAATTTGCCAATCTGTGTCGCTGGGGCCATCCGCATGTGATGGACGAATTCCGCTTCCACATGACCCTGACCGGCCCGGTCATGCCGCAGCATATCCAGCCTATCGAGGATGTCCTGCGGCGCTATTTCGAGCCCTATCTCGATCGTCCGCTTCTGATGACCAGCCTCGCTTTGTTCGTGGAAACGGAGCCGGGCGCGCCCTTCGTCGTCCATTCCCTACATCCGCTGGGCAGCGTCGCCTCGCGCCGCAGCGCCTGACGAACACTTAAGACAGATTACTTCAGACAGATCACTTGAGAATGGGCGCCTGGCGGCGGTGTGGCCGCGCCGGACGCTTTCGGCCCTTCGACTTTGCTCTTGCACCATGGCAAGCGCCGTTGCCGAAGCGGCTGAAGCAATTGTTTGCAGTGCATCATCGCATCTCGACATTTGCGGGACGAATGCTACCGTCCGGTCACTGTTTCAAAAGGTGATTTTCGATGGTGGCAGCTTCCTATCCGCGCAATCTCGTTGGCTATGGCCGCTCGACCCCGGATCCGCAATGGCCGGGCGGGGCGCATCTGGCGGTGCAATTCGTCATCAATTACGAGGAGGGCGGCGAAAGCTCGATCCTCGATGGCGATCCGGCCTCGGAAAACCTTCTGTCGGAAATCGTCGGCGCCGCCCCCTGGCCGGGGCAGCGCAACCTCAACATGGAATCGATCTACGAATATGGATCGCGCGCCGGCTTCTGGCGCCTGCACCGCCTGTTCACCCAGCTGGGCGTGCCCTGCACCGTCTACGGCGTGACGCTTGCAATGCTGCGCAATCCGGATGCGGTGGCGGCCATGAACGAAGCGGGCTGGGAGATCGCCAGCCATGGCTATCGCTGGCATGAATACAAGGATTATCCGGAAGAGATCGAACGCCAGCATATTCTCGATGCGGTACGGCTTCACGCCGAACTTGCCGGCGAGCGCCCCTATGGCATGTATCAGGGCAAACCCTCGGTCAATACGCTTCGGCTGGTTCAGGAGGAAGGCGGTTTCCTCTACTCCTCCGACAGTTATGCCGATGACCTGCCCTATTGGGTGAAGGGAGTGGATGGCCGGCCCTTCCTGATCATTCCCTATACGCTGGATGCCAATGACATGCGATTTGCCACGCCGCAGGGTTTCAATGCGGGCGACCAGTTCTATACTTACCTCAAGGACACGTTCGATACGCTCTATCAGGAGGGCAAGGATGGCGCGCCCAAGATGATGTCCATCGGCCTGCATTGTCGTCTCGTCGGGCGTCCGGGCCGGATCGCCGCGCTGAAGCGCTTCATGGAATATGTGCTGGGCCATGAAAAGGTGTGGATCGCGAAACGGATCGAGATCGCCCATCATTGGCACCGGCATCACCAACCGGATGGGCTGTGACCATGCAACGGACCGAATTTGTCGACCGCTTCGGCGGCGTCTTCGAACATTCCCCCTTCATCGCCGAGCGCGCCTATGACGATGATCTGGTGCGCGGCGAGGCGCTGAATGTCGAGCGGGTGCATGCCGCCCTCGTCGCCGTGTTTCGGGTGGCCAGCCAGGAGGAGAGGCTCGGCGTGCTGCGCGCTCATCCGGATCTTGCCGGAAAGCTCGCCATTGCCGGCGAACTGACCGAAGACAGCCGCAAGGAACAGGCCGGTGCCGGGCTTGACCGGCTGAGCCCGGAGGAGCACGCCCGCTTCACCGAACTCAACACCGCCTATGTGGATAAGTTCGGCTTTCCCTTCATCATCGCGGTCAAGGGGCTGACCAAGGACGATATCCTGCAGGCCTTCGAACAGCGCATCCACAACAGCCGCGAAGACGAGTTCTCGACCGCCTGCGGGCAGGTGGAGCGCATTGCGCTGCTGCGGCTGCAAAGCATGCTGCCCCCGGCGTGAGAATGATGTAGGATCTGCAACAGGAGTTCATCATGCGCCCGTCGGACGTGCTGGAAAAGAACAGGGACCGTATTCGCCAACTCGTGGCGCAGCACCACACTGCCAATGCACGTGTGTTCGGTTCTGTCGCCCGTGGAGAGGATCGGGAGGACAGCGACCTCGACATTCTGGTCGATACGCTAGAGGAGACGACCCTTTTTGATCTCGGCGGCTTGCAGCATGATCTGGAAAGTCTGCTGCAGATGCGTGTCGATCTCGCCACCAGCAGGGGGCTGCGACCGAGGGTCAGAGACCGTGTTCTGGCCGAGGCCGTTGCTATATGACGCTTGATCGTAGCCGCCTTCTCGATCACATCGAGCGAATGGAAGATGCCGCGCAACAGGCAACGGACTTCGTGATCGGCTTGGACAAATCCCAGTTTCTGACCGATCCGAAAAGCCAGATGGCGGTTTCCATGGCCTTGGTCATTCTGGGAGAAGCTGTCACCCGCATTCTGAAGCTCCATCCTCATATTGCAGAGGATCATCCAGAAATTCCGTGGATGAAGATCAAGAGTATGCGTAACCTCGTGGCCCATGATTATTTCGAATTGGAATTCGAGGTCGTTTGGAAGACGGTGCATGAGGATCTCCCGCAACTTCTCTCCCAGCTTCGCGCTCTGCGCCAGATCCGCGCCCAAGGTGAATGATCAAGACATGCCCAAGACACTTCCTATCCGTCCGCTGACGCGTGACGCTTTCCTTCCCTTCGGCCAGGTGATCGAGGCGGACCCATCCTCCATGAAGCTCATCAATGGCGGCAATACGGAGCGGTTTCATGGTCTGGCGGAAGCGGAGGCGAAAGGCGAGGGCGCGCGCGTCATCCTCAACATCTTTCGCGGCCAGCCGCGTGCCTTCCCCTACGAGCTCACGATGATGGAGCGCCACCCCTTCGGCAGCCAGAGTTTTTCGCCGCTGAACGGTCGGCCTTATCTCGTGGTCGTGTCGGAGGATGAGAAGGGCTCTCCCGGGACACCGCAGGTGTTTCTGGCGCGCGGCGATCAGGGCGTGAACTACCGCGCCAATGTCTGGCACCACCCGCTGATGACGATCGGCGCGGCCAGCGATTTTCTGGTTGTCGACCGCGACGGGCCGGGCAACAATCTGGAAGAGCATTTCTTCGACGAAGCCTTCGTCATCAATGCGCCCATTCTCAGCGAGTAGACCATGACCGGACTGACCACCCATGTTCTCGATACCGCCCTCGGCAAGCCGGCGGAGGGTCTCGTTATCGATCTCTTCCTGCTGACCGGCAAAGACCGCGAGCACCTGAAGACGGTGATCACCAATGCCGATGGCCGGGTGGATGGCGGGCCGATCCTGATCGGCGAGACGTTCAGGACGGGCACCTACGAACTGGTGTTCCACGCCGGCGACTATCTGCGACGCAGCGGCGCCGCGCTTGCGGAGCCTGCCTTCCTCGATGTGATCCCCATCCGCTTCGGCATTGCCGACGAGAGCGGGCATTATCATGTGCCGCTGCTGATCTCGCCTTATGGCTATTCCACCTATCGCGGCAGCTGACGAAAAGGCAAGGCCCCGGCAGGAGGCAGGACCCCCGGCAGGTGGCAGGCGAAAGGGAATGGCGACCCTCCGGTCGCTAGACGGCGGAGGATCTGCCGCCAAGCCGACGATACTCCTCTTCCTGCAGCGTGGCTCGGCTTGCCTCAAAAAGGGCTATGGGCGATCACGCTGCGGTCCACGCTGTTGATATCCCGCTTGCCGCACAGCGCCATCGTGATGTCCATCTCCTTGGCAATGATGGAGAGTGCCAGTTCGACACCTTCCTTGCCCATGGCGCCGAGGCCGTAGAGGAAGGGCCGGCCGATATAGGTGCCCTTGGCGCCCAGCGCCACGGCCTTCAGCACATCCTGGCCGGAACGGATGCCGCCATCCAGATGCACCTCGATCCGATCGCCGACCGCCCGCACGATCCTCGGCAGCATGCTGATCGAAGAGGGCGCGCCGTCCAGCTGGCGCCCGCCGTGGTTGGAGACGATGATCGCATCCGCACCCGTATCGGCGGCGGCGAGCGCATCCTCCTCGTCCAATATGCCCTTGATGATCAGCTTGCCGCTCCAGCGCTCCTTGATCCAGGCGATATCGGCCCAGGACAGCCGCGGATCGAATTGTTCGGCGGTCCAGACACTGAGCGAGGAGAGGTCCGAGACATTCTTGGCATGGCCGACGATATTGCCGAAGCCATGCCGCTTTGTGCGGACCATGTCGAGGCACCATTGCGGCCGCGTCGCCATCTGGAAAATGTGCTTGGGCGTGAATTTCGGCGGTGCCGAAAGCCCGTTGCGCAGGTCCTTGTGACGCTGGCCGAGGATCTGCAGGTCGGCAGTCACCACCAGCGCCGAGCAGCCGGCCCGCTTGGCGCGGTCGATCAGGCTTTCGATGAAGTCCCGGTCCTTCATCACGTAGAGCTGGAACCAGAAGGGCTTTGTGGTGACGGAGGCGACATCCTCGATCGAGCAGATGCTCATCGTGGAAAGCGTGAAGGGCACGCCGAATTCTTCCGCCGCCTTGGCCGCCAGCATTTCGCCATCGGCGTGCTGCATGCCGGTCAGGCCCGTTGGCGCCAAAGCCACAGGCATGGCGACCGGCTCGCCGATCATCGTCGACTTCAGCGAGCGGTCCGTCATGTCCACCAGCACGCGCTGACGCAGCTTGACGTCTGAAAAATCCGCTTCGTTCGCGCGGTACGTGCCTTCTGTCCAGGAGCCGCTATCGGCATAATCGAAGAACATTTTCGGCACCCGGCGGCGGGCAAGCGATTTCAGGTCGGCAATGGTCAGTGGCTTGGACATGGGGTGGGCTTCCTCCGGACTTCTTCTTCGACACCTAGCATATGATGCGCGGCAGGGAAGCAATTTTCACCATGATCATTGTCTCCTCTTCGGCTCTGTCACAGGATAAAATAGTAGGATATAAGGTCCAGAATACAGACCTGACGAAAGACCTGACTATGCAGCGTATTGAAGCAGAGGTGGCCGTTAGCGTGTCCGATCTGAAAAAGAACCCGACGGCCGTTGTCGAGAGCGCCGATGGTCACGCCGTCGCTGTGCTGAACCATAACCGTGTGATGGCCTATATGGTGCCGGCCGGCACCTATGAAGCCATGATAGACGCGCTGGACGATCAAGCGCTTGTCGATCTGGTCCAGAAGCGGGCGGGAGAGCGTGGAATTCCGGTTACTCTGGATGACCTATAGGCTGGAATTTCTTCCGAGCGCTCTGAAGGAATGGGAGAAGCTGGGTGCCACCCTTCGCCAGCAGTTCAAGAAGAAGCTCGCCGAGCGGCTCGTGACGCCACACGTCCCGGCGGACCGTCTCAGCGGTCTGCAGGATCACTACAAGATCAAACTGCGAGCCGCAGGTTATCGACTTGTCTACCGGGTGGAAGACGAGCGCATTACGGTTGTTGTCGTAGCTGTTGGAAAGCGCGAGCGCTCCGAAGTCTATAAGACGAGCCGGAAGCGATCATGATTGCGGCTTTACCGCCACGCCCGCCACATAGGTCTCCACCACGCTGCGGTCGTCGCCAAGTGTCTGCAGGAGGAAGAGTTCTTCCGGCAGGCTGCGGACGGTCTCCAGGCGAAGCCGCATGGCCGGCGTCGCGCCGGCATCAAGAACCACCAGGTCCGCATCCGTGCCCTCATCCAGCGTGCCGATGCGGTCGACGAGCGACAGCGCTTCGGCATTGCCGCGCGTCATGAGGTAGAAGCTGTCGAGCGGGTTCAGTCGCTCGCCAAGCAGCTGCTGGATCTTGTAGGCCTCGTCCAGCGTCTTCAGCATGGAATAGCTGGAGCCGCCGCCGATATCGGTGGCGACGGCCACCCGCACCGGTCTGTCGCGCCGGGCAATCGCCTTGAGCGGGAAGAGGCCCGAGCCGAGAAAGAGATTGGAGGTCGGGCAATGGACGGCAACCGATCCGGTCTCCGACAGCACATCCGTCTCCCGCTCCGACAGGTGGATGGCGTGGCCGAGCAGCGTCTTCTTTCCCAAAAGCCCGTATTGCGCATAGATATCGGTGTAATCCGCCGCCTCCGGATAGAGTTCGCCGGTATAGCGGATCTCGTCGTGATTCTCCGAGAGATGCGTCTGGATATGCAGATCCGGAAATTCCTGCGCCAGCGCCTGCGCGGCGCGCATCTGTCCGGGCGTCGAGGTAATGGCAAAGCGCGGCGTGATGGCGACGTGATTACGACCCTTGCCATGCCATTCCTCGATGACGGCGCGGGTCTCGTCATAGCCGAGTTGCGGCGTATCGAGCAGGCCCTGCGGGGCGTTGCGATCCATCATCACCTTGCCGCCCACCATCAGCATGTTGCGGCGCATGGCCTCGGCGAAGAACGCGTCGGCGGAACTCTTGTGCACCGAGCAGTAGGCGGCGGCGGTCGTCGTGCCCTGGCGCAGGAACTCGTCGTAGAAATGGGTGGCGATGCGCGCTGCATGAGCGCTCTCGACGAAGCGGCATTCCTCCGGAAACGTATAGGTATCCAGCCATTCCAGCAGGTTTGCGGCATAGGAGGCGATGACCTGCATCTGCGGAAAATGCACGTGGCAATCGATCAGGCCCGGCAGGATGAGATGCGGGCGGTGATCGATCTCCTGCACATCCTGCGGAGCGGCAGCCTTCACAGTGGCATAGGCACCGGTTTTCAGGATGCGGCCGTCTTCGATCAACAGGCCGCCATCCTCCTCGTAGGAATAGCTCTTTGTATCGGCGAGGCTGTCCGGCGCGCGGTGGAAGGAGAGAAGGCGGCCGCGAAGAAGAAGGGAGGTCATGTCTATCGTGTTGCTCCGGCGCTCATCGTCGCGCTTTCGTACCAGGCCGTGAGGAGCTTGCGCTCCTGCGGCGTTATGGCGGTGATGTTGCCGGGCGGCATGGCATGGCTGCGCCCGGCCTGGATATAGATCTCGTGGGCATGGCTTGCGATCTGCGCATCCGTTTCCAGCTTCACCGCTTTGGGCGGAAAGCTGATGCCCTCCCAGACGGGTTCAGCCGCATGACACATGGAACAGCGGCCCTGCACCACATCGCGGGCTTCGGCAAAATGCACGTCTGCGGCAAATTTCTGCTGCATCGGGGACAGCGCCGTCTCGGCGTCGCCGGTCAGCACTTTCGGAACCGTCGAAAGCCACATGATCAGGATGAACAGCAGCACCGTCACCAGCCATGTCCAGGTCGGCCTGCCCTTTCGCGCATGGGTGGTGTTGAACCAGTGGCGGATGGTGACGCCCATCAGGAAGACGAGAGCGGCGATCACCCAGTTGAACTCGGTGCCGAAGGCCAGCGGGTAATGGTTCGACAGCATGAAGAAGATGACGGGCAGTGTCAGGTAGTTGTTGTGCAGCGAGCGCTGCTTGGCGATGCGCCCGTAATTGGGATCCGGCACGCGCCCGGCGATGAGATCGGCCACGACGATCTTCTGATTGGGAATGATGATGAAGAAGACATTGGCCGACATGATCGTGGCGGTAAAGGCGCCGAGATGCAGGAAGGCGGCGCGGCCGGTAAAGACCTGCGTGTAGCCCCAGGCCATGGCAATCAGAACGACATAGAGAAGGGCCATCAGGCCCCAGGTATTGCCGCCGATCGGCGATTTGCAGAGCTGATCATAAAGGAGCCAGCCAATCGCCAGGGAAGCCAGCGACAGACAGATGGCTTGCCAGGGTTGAAGCGGCAGCACGGCATGATCGATCAGGAAGAGGTCGGCGCCGCCATAGTAGACGACGCATAGCAGCGCGAAGCCGGAAAGCCAGGTGACATAGCTCTCCCATTTGAACCAGGTCAGGTGTTCCGGCATCTGGGCCGGCGCCACCAGATATTTCTGGATGTGGTAGAAACCGCCGCCATGCACCTGCCACTCCTCGCCATAGGCGCCCGGCGGCAGATGCGGCCTCTTCACCAGGCCGAGATCGAGCGCGATGAAATAGAAGGAGGAGCCGATCCAGGCAATCGCGGTGATCACGTGCAGCCAGCGCACGGCAAAATTCAGCCATTCCCAGGCCACGGCATATTCATACATTCGGTCGATCCCTTCGCATTCCCCGACTCGGCACATTGCGAGAAATTTGCGCCCTTGAATAGGTGGAAAGCATGCAGCGCACCATGCCAAGTGATGCCATTTTGGCATCGGCTTCGGTTGCGCGGCACGTGGCGATCCCGGCTGCGTTCAAGATAGGGCAGAGGCTTCCGGGCGAGCTCGCGCTGCCTTTATGCGCCCGATCCGGATTTCGGTCCGAGCTCCTCGGCCGGCTGATCCCGCAAGTCTGCCGGCAGGGTTTCCATCAGCCATTGACGAAAGGCCTGCACCTTGGCCGATTTCCGGCGGCTCTTGGGATATGTGAGCCAATAGGCGAAGCTGTCCTTCAGGAAAATATCGAAGGGCATGATCAGGCGTCCGCTGTCGAGATCGTCCTGATGGAAGAAGCGGCTGAGAAGCGCCACGCCATGGCCGGCAATGGCCGCACTGCCGCCCAGGTCCAGCGCGCCATCGGTATCGAACGTGGCGGCCTGGACGGGTGCCTCGGCAACGCCGGCGGCCTCAAGCCAGAGGTGCCACCACTCCTTGGATCCATCGATGAGCGGCAGGCGCAAAAGATCCGCGGGGCTCGTCACGCCGCCGATCGTCGCGGCCAGCTTCGGGCTCAGCATGGGCGTGAACTCAAGATGGAACAGCCGATGGGCTTCCAGATCGGCCGCCGGCCGCTTCTCCGGCCCGACGGAAAGGTCGGCATTGTCACTGCGGAAATCGGCAGGCTTGTCGATCCGCAGGATGCGCACCGCCAGACCCGGATGCTGCAGCTGGAAAGTGCCGATATGGCGCGCCAGCCAGTGGCTGGCAAAGGTCGGCGTGGAACGGATTTCCAGAATGCCGCCGGTCTGCTGCCTGGCATCGGCCACGGCATCGGCCATGAGGCCAAGCGCTTCCGATACTTTCAACAGCATGCGCTCGCCCGTCGGGCTCAAGACCGCGCGGCGCGCCTGGCGCAGGAAGAGAAGCGCGCCGACATGTTCCTCCAGCAGCTTGACCTGATAGCTGACAGCCGTCTGCGTCATATGCAGTTCGTCGGCAGCCTTCGTGAAGCTTCCCAGCCGCGCGGCCGCTTCGAATACCCGCAGCGCGTTCAGCGGCAGTTGGCGGGACAGTTTCATCGATAAGTCCTCTTTCTGGATTGCCCGGCGTTTTGCATTGGTATCTGGCCGCAAAGCGGCGCAATTGTCGAGACGGAGATAGCCCGAAAACAAAGAAGTGACGGAGGCCACTATGGCGGTCTGGAGCCGAAGTCCTGCCGGGCGCAGGCGCATGCTCTGGTGCTGGCTGCGCCAGCGGCTCGGCGAGGTTCGGGTGGCTCGCGTCGGGGCGGTCCAGGATGTGCCGGATGCGCTGCTCGACGACGTGGCGGCGCCGCAGGCGCGGCCGCTGAGCCATAAGGAGTTCTTATGGGCGGCGATCGCGGCGAGGCGGTTGCCACCCCTTTGATCAAGAGGCGCGCACCCGCCTATCTGCCGCTATCCGCCTTGCCCTTGGACGTGTCCCAATTCTCCCCTCAAGGCGCGCCGTCGAAGCTTGGCAGGGTCTCTTGCAGAAACGTGCGGAAGGCGCGGATCTTGCCGATCGTGCGGCGGGCCTCCGGGTAGACCAGCCAATAATGGGAGCCGTCCTCGCAGGTCAGGTCGAAGGGTTGGATCAGCCGGCGGCCCATCGCCACATCGTCCTGATAGAAATCCGGCCGCAGGATCGCAACACCATGGCCGGCGATCGCCACCGCTGCTTCGACCGCTTGGGCGCCGAGCCGGCTGGCCGCATGGCCCTTGAGCTCCACATCCGGATAACCGGCAGCAGCGAACCATAATTGCCACCAGCGATCCGTGGGATCGATGATCTTCAGCTTCAAGAGGTCGAGCGGTTCAAGAACGCCGCCGATCGTCTCCGCAAGCTTCGGGCTCAGCATCGGGGTGAAATGGTTGCGCATCAGGAAATGGGCGCGCAGGCCCGGCCATTCGCCCTTGCCGACGCGGATGGCGACATCCGCCTCCGTCTTGCTGAAATCGATCACCGTCTGGGTCGTCTCCAGACGGACGGCGATCGTCGGATTGGCGAGCTGGAACAGACCGAGATGACGGGCCAGCCAGTGGCTGGCAAAGGTTGCGGTGGCGTTGATGATCAAAGTGCCTTCCACGGCGCCTTCCAGTTCGGCCATGGCGGCGCGCAGCTGATCGAAACTTTCGGACACGCGCAGCGCCAGACGCGCTCCGGCCTGGGTCAGCAGGATCTTGCGCGGCTGGCGGAGGAAGAGGGGCTGGCCCAGCCTGTCCTCCAGCAGCTTCACCTGATAACTCACTGCCGTCTGCGTCAGCCCCAGTTCTTCGCCGGCCTTGGTGAAACTGAGATGGCGCGCCACTGCCTCGAACACGCGCAAGGCGTTCAGCGGAAACTGGCGGGACATTTTCATGCATCAGTCCTCTTGATCCATGCAGATGAAGCTTCGATTGGAAGACGAAGGTCCGGTCCGGCATGGTGTCATCACTTACCAAGCCAGTGAGGGAATGCAAGATGGATGGATTGAGCGCATTTGACCCGCGCCGCTGGATGCGGATCATGATGGTGGCAGTCGGTGGCGAGGAAGGCTGGCAAGGACATCGCCGGAGCTCGCGCATCAACAGAGTTGATGCAGAAGCGATGCCGGACAGGTTGAAGGAGGATATCGGCCTGGCGGAGGGTCGCCATGATCGCCGTCGCCAATCAAGGCCGAGCGCCTTCGATGCGGCGCGCGAGATCGCCCTGCGCCGACCGCTCTAAGGTCAAAACTCAATCAGGATTTGGCGCGTGGCAGGATTTGGCGAAACCTGCGCGAAACCTGATCGAGTTTTGACCCTAGGGGCGGCCTGCCAGGGCAGTGAGGAGTTCGGCGGTTACCAGGGCTGCGATCACCGCCGGGCGTTTGTCGCGCACCGCGGTGCCGCCGATCGGCAGGACGAGTCGGTCTGCGCTGACCGTGCGGCCAGCTTCCCGGTCCAGCCAGTGCGTGAAGGTCGCACGTTTGGTGGCGGACCCGATCATGCCGACATAGGCGAGATCGCCGCGGGCAAGCGCTTGCCTGGCGATCAGGAAATCCAGGGCGTGATCATGGGTGAGGATCACGACGGCGCTGCCCGAAGGCAAATCCGGGATGAGCGCCTCCGGCATCGCCGCCAGACGTCTCTCCACCGCATCGGGCAGGCCGTCGAGCGCCGCGGCCCGGGTTTCCACCACGCTGACCTGCAGGGGCAGGGGGCAGAGTGCTACCGCAAGCGCCTGTCCCACATGCCCGGCGCCGAACAGCATGACTCGCGGATAGGCATCTTGCTCGGCGGCAGAGCGTGACTCAAGGTCGGCGGCCAGACGCGGGGTGAGCGTCTCGAAGGCGAGTTGCGTGCGCCCGCCGCAGCACTGGCCGATCTCCGGACCGAGCGAAATGTCCATCTGCGGCTCGCCGCTGCCGCTGAGAAGGGCGCGGGCATTGTCGATCGCCAGGAATTCCAGCTGCCCGCCGCCGATGGTACCGAAAATCTTCGTGGCGGACACCAGCATGAACGCGCCTTCCTCCCGCGGCGTCGAGCCTTTGGCTTTGGCAACGGTGACGAGGATGGCATCGGGATTTCCGGTGAGAAAGGCGGTGAGGGCGGTCATGATGGCCTTCGTCCGTTTGATAGAAGGCTTGCATTCGCTGTGCAAATGATGGGGTCGTAGAGGCCAAGCCCCCCTCTGTCCTGCCGGACATCTCCCCCAGAAGGGGGGAGATTGACTGGTGTCACTGTCCAGCCTCTCCGATCAGCCTCAGAGAAAAGGCGATCTTCCTGCGCTTTGAATGGCGGGCGGCCGGCGCGTCTATCCGATCTCCCCCCCTGTGCGGGAGATGTCCGGCAGGACAGAGGGGGGTGAGCCCCACCGCCAGAGGGAAATGGACAAATCCCCATCACATCGCCTTCAGGCGCTCCACGGCCATCAGCACGCGCTCCGGCGTGGCCGGCGCATCGAGACGCGGGCACACGGTATAATCGGCAATGGAGGCGACCGCCATGGAGAGCGCTTCCAGCACCGAAATGCCGAGCATGAAGGGCGGCTCGCCGACCGCCTTGGACCGCCCGATGGTCTGCTCGCGATTTTCCGACCAGTCGGCCAGCTTCACATTGAAGATCTTCGGCCGGTCGGAGGCGAGCGGGATCTTGTAGGTCGAGGGTGCATGGGTGCGCAGCCGCCCCTTGTCGTCCCACCAGAGCTCCTCGGTCGTCAGCCAGCCCATGCCCTGCACGAAGGCGCCCTCGATCTGGCCGATATCGATGACCGGGTTCAGCGATTTGCCGACATCGTGAAGAATATCGGTGCGATCCACCAGATATTCGCCCGTCAGCGTGTCGATCGAAACCTCAGAACAGGCGGCGCCATAGGCAAAGTAGAAGAAGGGACGGCCCTTGCCGGCCGCGCGGTCCCAATGGATTTTCGGCGTCTTGTAGAAACCGGCCGCGGAAAGCTGCACCCGGTCGAAATAGGCTGCCTTGATGAGGGCGTCGAAGCTCACGGTTTCGGTGCCGATGCGGATGCGGTTGGGCAGGAATTCCACCTCGGCGGCGTCCACATGCCATTTCCGGCAGGCGAAATCGACCAGCCGTTCCTTGATCTGCCGTACGGCATCGAAGGCGGCCATGCCGTTCAGGTCCGAGCCGGAAGAGGCGGCCGTGGCCGAGGTGTTCGGCACCTTGCCGGTGGTGGTCGCGGTGATCTTGACCCGGTCGATATCGACATTGAAGCCATCGGCCACCACCTGCGCCACCTTGGTATAGAGGCCCTGGCCCATTTCGGTGCCGCCATGGTTCAGGTGGATGGAGCCATCCGAATAGACATGCACCAGCGCGCCCGCCTGGTTGAAGGCGGTCATGGTGAAGGATATGCCGAATTTCACCGGCGTCAGGGCAATGCCCTTGCGGATCACCGGAGACGAGGCGTTGAACTCCATGATCGCCTGCCGGCGCGCCCGGTAATCGCTGGACGTCTCCAGTTCCTCGACCAGCCGTATCAAAATATTGTCCTCCACCTCCTGGTGGTAGGGCGTCAGCGTCCGCCCGGAGCCGGGCTCGCCATAGAAGTTCAGCTTGCGGATATCGAGCGGATCCTTGCCGACCGCATAGGCGATTTCCTCGATGAAACGTTCGCCGCCCAGCATGCCCTGCGGCCCGCCGAAACCGCGAAAGGCGGTGTTGGAGCAGGTATGCGTCTTCAGCGGCTTCGAGGTCAGATGCACATGCGGGTAGAAATAGCTCGAATCGGCGTGAAACAGCGCCCGATCCGTCACCGGACCGGAGAGATCGGACGAGAAGCCGCAGCGGGCGGCATAGGTGGCATCCACGGCATGGATGCGTCCCTCTTCATCGAAGCCGAGTTCGTAATCGACGCGGAAATCGTGCCGTTTGCCGGTCAGCATCATGTCTTCGTCGCGATCGGGACGGAACTTGACCGCCCGGTTCAGAGCCTTGGCCGCAACGGCCGCAAGACAGGCGAAATGCGCGGCCTGCGTTTCCTTGCCGCCGAAGCCGCCGCCCATCCGGCGGGTATTGACCGTCACGGCATGGCTTGCGCAATGCAGCACATGCGCCACCATATGCTGCACCTCGGTCGGATGCTGGGTGGAGGACCAGATGGTGACATCCTCGTCCTCGCCGGGAATGGCGAGTGCGATCTGGCTTTCGAGGTAGAAATGCTCCTGGCCGCCGATCCGCATCTGTCCGGACAGCCGCAGCGGCGCCTTTAGCATCTCCGTCTCCGGCTCGCCGCGCTTCAGCGTCATCGGCGTGATCACCAGCGGCGCGCCATTGTCGAGCGCTCCATCGATATCGGTCCAGTGCGGCAGGTCGCGATAGTCGATCTTCGCCAGGCGCGCCGCGCGCCTTGCCGCCTCGCGCGTCTCGCCGATCACGACGAAAAGCGGCTGCCCGTGGAATTCCACGCGGCTCGTCGCCAGAAGCGGCTCGTCGCGGCTGCCATTGGAGGAGACATCGTTGAGGCCGGGAATGTCGTCGGCCGTCAGGACCTTCACCACGCCGGGCGCGGCCGCGACGGCGGAGAGGTCCATGGCGAGGATTTCGGCATGCGCGCGGTCGGACATTCCAAGAGCGGCATGCAGCGTGCCGGCCGGCTCCGGCATGTCGTCGATATATTCGGCGGTGCCGGTCACATGCTTGTGGGCCGAGTCATGGCGAAGCGAAGCATGCATCGATCCGGCGACCTTACCCTTCAGCTCGAAACTGGTGGTGTCCATCAGCATGCTCCTTCGATGACGATGATTTTGGATGTGCGGGAGTCATTTCCTTCTGTTGTCTTCGCGCAGGAGGAAAGCTGCACCTCGGCGGAGTTCAGACAATATTGGCTCATCCCTTTACGCCTCCTCCGGCTCGAAGCGGGCCAGTTCGTGGTTCTGGCCGGCGGTTTCCAGGAAGAAGCGCGTCAGCAGGTTCTTGGCCGTAAGCGACCGGTATTCGGCACTCGCCCGCCAGTCCGTCAGCGGCTGGTAATCCTGATCGAAGGCATCGCGCACCGAAGCCACCGTGCCCCAGCTCCAGGGCTGGCCGATCAAGAGCGATTCCACGGTTTCGGCCCGCTTCGGGGTCGCCGCCATGCCGCCAAAGGCGATGCGACAGGTCTCGACGCAACCCTGCGCATCCAGCTCCAGGTAAAAGGCACCGAGCAGGGCCGAAATATCCTCTTCACGGCGCTTGGATATCTTGTAGGCGGAGAACCAGGCTTCGTCCGGCGCATGCGGAACGGTGATCTTCTCGACGAACTCGCCGGGCTGGCGGTCCTGCCTGCCATAGGCGATGAAATAATCCTGCAGCGCCATGGTGCGGCTGCCCGCGGCAGAGCGCAGGGTGAGTTGCGCACCCAGCGCCATCAAGGACGGGGGCATGTCGCCGATGGGCGAACCATTGGCGATATTGCCGCCGATCGTGCCCATATTGCGCACCTGCTGGCCGCCGATCCGATCCACCAGCCGCCCGAGCGTCGGATAGCGGTTCTCGAGCACGTCCACGGCTTGCGCATAGGTGACGCCGGCGCCGATCACGATGCCGCTCTCATCTTCGGTGATGGTCTGAAGCTCCGTCAGGTGATTGACGAAAACGACCGGATTCAGCGCCCGCATCTGCTTCGTCACCCACAGTCCGACATCGGTTGCGCCCGCCACGATGGTGGCCGCGGGCTCTGCGGCGAGAACCTCCGACAGCGCATCCAGCGTGCCCGGGATGATGGCGCGATCGCCGTTCTTGGTGACCGTCACGGTGTCGGAGGAGGCGCGGATCGTCCAGAGCTTGGCCATGACCTCGGCACGGTCGCGCTCGATCGGATCGAACAGCGCGCTCGGCCGATTCTCTGCCACCTGTTCGGCAGCCTTGACGATTGGCTCATAGCCGGTGCAGCGACAGAGATTGCCTTGCAGCGCCAGCTCGATTTCAGCGCGGCTCGGATTTTCATTTGCCATCCACAGCCCGTAAAGCGACATGACGAAGCCGGGCGTGCAGAAACCGCATTGCGAACCGTGGCAATCCACCATGGCCTGCTGGACGGGGTGCAGCGCGCCGTTTTGACCCTGCAAATGCTCCACCGTGACCACATGCGTGCCATGCAGCGAGCCGACGAAGCGGATGCAGGCATTGACGCTTTCATAGCGCAGCGCCCCGCCGATCAGCCGTCCGACGAGGACCGTGCAGGCGCCGCAATCGCCTTCGGCGCAGCCCTCCTTGCTGCCCGTCAGCCGCTTTCTCAGCCGCAAGAAATCAAGGAGCGTCTCGGTCGGCGCGAAATCGCTGAGCGAAATGTCTTCGGCATTGAGAATGAAGCGGATGGCTGACGTCATTCGGGTGTCCTGGTTCGGCGTTACTGGGCGGTCCAGCCGCCATCGATGGAGATATGTGTTCCGGTAATCTGTCGCGCTGCGTCGCTGGCGAGGAAAAGCGCCGTGGCGGCCACTTCCTCGATGGCGACGAACTCCTTCGTCGCCTGAAGACGGAGCATGACCTCCGTCTTGACCGCCTCTTCCGAGATGCCACGCTCGCGCGCTGTGTCGGGAATCTGTCGTTCCACGAGCGGCGTCAAAACGTAGCCGGGGCAGATGGCGTTTACCGTAATGCCAAATTCAGCCAATTCCAGGGCAGCCGTCTTGGTTAGGCCCAAGACCCCATGCTTTGCAGCGACATAAGCTGATTTGAACGGCGATGCAACAAGTGCGTGCGCGGAGGCCACGTTGATGATGCGGCCCTTGCCGGCGGCCTTCATCAGCGGAATCGCGTGGCGCATGGTGTGGAAGGCGGAGGATAGAAGCACAGCGATGAGCTGGTCCCACTTCTCGGCGGGAAAATCCTCGATCTTCGCCACATGCTGGAGGCCGGCATTGTTGACGAGGATGTCGATGCCGCCGAAGGAGGCCTTGGCCAGCCCGATGAGATCGGCGATCTCCTCCGGCTTGGCCATATCCGCGCCGTGATAGAGGATGCGGCCGCCGCCGAGCTGATCGAGCCCGGCCAGTGCCGCCTCGATCTCCTCGGGCCTTCCAAAGCCATTGATCACAACATTGGCCCCATCAGCGGCGAAGGCCCGGGCTATGCCCAGGCCGATCCCGCTGGTGGAGCCGGTGACGACGACGGTTCTTGCCATGATCCTTCTCCCCCGACGCGGCTGCGTGACGCAGCCTCATGAGGAAAGTTATGCGCAAAAGGGCAAAACTGGCAATGGCATGCGAGGGCATGGCGCCAGGAGAAGAGGCAGGCGGGTTGCCGGTCGAAGCGCCCGGCTGCAGCGGGATGGCTGCGTGACGATGAAAAGGCGGGGCCGAAGCCCGGCCTCGGCCAAGGCGGGCAGGGCCCGCGTCGTCAGCGGCAGGTCCGGACGGCCTGCAAGGCGGCGGTCACACCCTTCAGGGAATAGGTATAGGTGGTATTGGTGCCACGTCCTGAAACGGCTTTGACCGTCATGTCGGTTCCGCCCCGCATGGCCGTAATCAAAGCCGGCTCCCGTGCCGGATCGCGCACCCAGGCGGCCTTGTCCTTTGGCACCATGATGAAATTATCGCTGCCGACATCGACGGTGATGCGCGAGCCTTCCTTCAGGCCATAGCCCATGATCGCCTGGGGCATGAAGGCCGAGGCCCCCGATTGCGGCGCAACGATGAAGAAATTGTCGCCATGATTGACGCTTGCGGGCAGGGCGGCGGTGGGAACGGACAGCGCGTAGCAGGTCTTCTTTTCACCGCTTCCATACGAATAAACGCCCCAGGCTTGGAACTGCTGGACTCTCGTGGGCTGAGCACCGGCGCTCAGGGCAGACAGCAGGACGGCGGAAACGGCTAGGGCGCATGTCTTGGCGGACATCGAACTCTCCTGATCATGGCAGATGGATTACATCCCGGATGAAGAAACAAGCGGGTGCGACAGGGCGCAATTGTTCGGGAGGAGAGTTAGCGAATGGTTAACGGGTGGATCAATCCCCTGAAGGCCGGTCTCACAAAGGGTTGATGAGAAAGACTGTCGGAGAGCCGGCCTTGCCCGTCCGGATAACGGGCAAGGTCGCGGCAAGTGTCTGTCTCGTGACCGCTTCGGGAGCGCCTCGTGACTGCCTCAGGGGCGCGCCGGGATCTCGACGCCGCGCTGAACGCCGGGCCTTGCCATCATCCGCTCGAACCAGGACGACAGCGCAACCTGGCTGTCGAACTCCACCAGGTCGCGGGCTTCGTAAAAGCCGATCATGGCACGCACCCAGCCGATGCAGGCGAAATCGGCAATCGTCACCTCGTCGCCCATCAGGAAGGAACGGCCCGAAAGCCGGGTGTTCATAACGCCCAGCAAACGCTTGGTTTCGTTGAGGTAACGGTCACGCGGACGCTTGTCCTCGATCTCTTTTCCGGCAAATTTCTGGAAATAGCCGAACTGGCCGAACATGGGGCCGATGCCGCCCATCTGGAACATCACCCATTGAATGGTCTCATAGCGGGCGGCCGCCTGCTTCGGCAGGAACTGTCCTGTCTTTTCCGCCAGATAGATCAGGATGGCGCCGGATTCGAAAAGAGCCATCGGCTTGCCGTCCGGTCCGTTCGGATCCAGGATGGCCGGGATCTTTCCATTGGGATTGAGCGACAGGTAATCCTCACCCCAGGTCTCGTTCTGGCCGATATTGATGAAATGCGGCTCGTAGGCCAGGCCTGTCTCTTCCAGCATGATCGAGGCCTTGACCCCATTGGGCGTCGGTGTCGAGTAAAGCTGCAGGATATCGGGATTGGCGGCAGGCCAGCGGCGGGTAATCGGGAAGGCGGACAGATCGGCCATAGGGCTCCTCATAAGGGTTCACGTCGGTTGGCGGATGGGTCGGTTGGTCGGTGGGTATGGGGGAGACTATAGCGCGAAAGGGCAAAGCCGCCAGGGGGTGAGGGGGGCGAAGGGGGTGAAGCTAGCGGGGGAGGGCGGCATGCGGGCGAACGCTGCCATTCCGGCGCCGCTTCGCAGACAGCGGCAATAGGCGAATCCTTTGCGGCAGATACCGGCATCGGTTGAGACATTGAATCCGGTTCTTGAACCTGGCTTTCCTGATGAGAGCGACCGGCTTTTTGATCCCGGCCGATACGGCGAAGCCGCGCCGGGCAACCGCAGACTGCGCGCAGGCGTGGTGGCGCTAGGGCTCAGATAAGGCTTTTGGTGAACGTCGAGGTCCAAGACTTTGAATGCGGATTCCTATTGGCGGTTTCCCGCCATCCATTTTTTCGACCGGGGCCTTCGAAACTTTCCTGTTTCAACGGACCGCCTCCTTGCCTATCTACGGGAGGAATTTTCACATTTGCCGAAGGCTCGCCGCGTGTCCCAGGCCGAAAACGGGCGAAGACGCGGACAGAGCAAACGCGGCATGAGCATAGGGATTTTTCGACATGGAACTCGGCCTCTACACCTTCGCGGATGTTGATCCGGCCATTGCCAGCGGCAGCCGCGGCGAGGATGCCGCGATCCGCCTGAAGCATCTTCTGGAAGAGATCGAGCTTGCGGATCAGGTGGGCCTCGACGTCTTCGGACTGGGAGAACATCACCGGCCGGATTATGCGGTCTCCTCCCCGGCGACCGTGCTGGCGGCCGCGGCCGTCCGGACCAAGCGGATCCGCCTCACCAGCGCCGTCTCGGTCCTGAGCTCGGACGATCCCATCCGCGTCTTCCAGCAGTTTTCCACCGTCGACCTGCTGTCGGGCGGACGGGCGGAAATCATGGCCGGCCGCGGCTCCTTCATCGAATCCTATCCGCTGTTCGGCTATGATCTCAGCGATTACGACCGGCTCTTCTCCGAAAAGCTCGACCTGCTTCTGACGCTGCGCGACCATGAAGTGGTGGACTGGGCCGGCGAGCTGCGCGCGCCGATCGAGCACAGGGGCGTCTATCCGCGTCCCCTCCAGGAGAGGCTTCCCATCTGGATCGCCGTTGGCGGCACGCCGCAATCGGTTGCGCGTGCGGGGGCGCTCGGCCTGCCGCTGGCGGTCGCCATCATCGGCGGCGATTACGCCCGCTTCGCCCCCTTCTTCGAGCTGTACCGGGAGGCTGCCCGCAGGTCCGGCCATGATCCGAGCACCTTGAAGACCAGTATCAATGTGCACGGCTTCGTTGCCGATACCACGCAAAAGGCTGCCGATCAGTTCTACGGTCCGCAGGCGGCGGTGATGGACCGCATCGGTCGCGAGCGCGGCTGGCCGCCGACCAATCGCGCGCAGTTCGACCGTGCCCGGTCGGCGCCCGGCAATCTCTTCGTCGGCGATCCGGAAACCGTGGCGGAAAAGATCGTCGCGGCGCACAAGGTGTTCGGCAATGACCGGCTGCTGATCCAGATGGCGATCGGCCTGATGCCGCATGCGGAGATCATGCGCGGCATCGAGCTTTTCGGCACCAAGGTCGCGCCGCTCGTCAGAAAAGCGTTGACCTCAGCCCAAGATGGGGCGAAACCCGCCGCCTGAGACGGTAGCCGGAAGCGCTCTATACGATGATCATTACCTCCGACGACGAACTTCAGAAGCTGAAGGCCATTGGGCGCATCTGCGCCCAGGCCATCGATGTGATGTCCAAAGCGCTTCAGCCGGGCATCACCACGCTGGAACTCGACCAGATCGGCCGCAAGGTGCTGGAGGATAATGGCGCGCAATCGGCGCCGGAATTCTGCTACCAGTTTCCCGGAGCGACCTGCATCAGCGTCAATGAAGAGGTTGCGCACGGAATTCCCGGAGACCGCGTCATTGCCGCGGGCGATCTGGTGAATATCGACGTGTCGGCGGTCAAGGACGGGTTCTTCGGCGATACCGGCGCCTCCTTCGCCGTGCCGCCGGTCAAGCGCGAGATCGAGAAACTCCTGCGTGACGGCCGCCGGGCGCTGTGGACGGGCCTGCAGCAGGTCAAGCCGGGCAAGCCGATTGCCGGCATCGGCCAGGCGATCGGCGCCTTCGCCAAGAAGAACCGCTACACGCTCATCACCAATCTGGCGAGCCACGGCATTGGCCGCTCGCTGCACGAGGAGCCTGCCGAAGTGCCGACCTGGCCGGATCCGGCCGAGAGCCGCGACATGGCCGAAGGCCTGGTCTTCACCGTCGAGCCCTTCCTTTCGCTTGGCGGCCAATGGGCGGAGGATGGCGGCAATGGCGATCCCTGGACGCTCTACAGCGATCCCAAGGCGCCGACCGTGCAGTTCGAGCATACCATCGTCGTGACCCGCAACGGTCCGCTGATCCTGACGCTGGCGGAATAGAGCCTCGCAAACAAAATCCGCTCGCGCCACGCCCGGAACCAGATTGAGTTTTGACCCTTGAGTATTTCGCGTGAAAACGGGATCACCTGAAATGCTCTGTCTCTTCGCTTTTTACGCAGTCCGGACGCGAAACCGCTGACGCAGTTTTGCTGGACCCTAGGCTTCTCCATCCGAAAGACTGAAGCGCTTGCCCAGGCCCATCACCGAATGTGATGGAATGCGTCAGAATTCCTGAATTGCACCCGCCGCGCTTTGCTGCAAGGAAAGGCCATGTCCTTGTCCCGCTCCCCCGACCACCCGCTGCTGATCGGTTTTGCCGGCGCCGTTGCCATGGCGGCGGCCATGGGGTTCGGCCGCTTCTTCTTCACGCCGGTGCTGCCCGGCATGATGAGCGATATACCGCTCTCTGCCGCCGATGCGGGATTGATCGCGGCGGGCAATTTTGCCGGCTATCTCGCCGGCGCCCTCCTTGCCAGCCAAAGCTGGGCGGCTGGACGCGAACGGCACCTGGCGCTGGGCGGGCTTCTTGCCACGGCCCTGCTGCTGGCCTGCATGGCGGCGACGAGCGCGCTTTGGCTCTTCATCCTCATCCGCTGTCTCGCCGGCCTTGCCAGCGCCTTTGCAATGATCTTCACCTCCGCGATCGTGCTGCCCCATGCGCTTGGCCGAAGCGCCGTGCAATCGGTGCATTTCGGCGGAGTGGGGGCGGGGATCGCCCTGTCCTCGGTCGTTGCCTTTCTGATCCACCGAATGGCCGGCGATGCCGCCCATGGCTGGCGGCTGGACTGGCTCGTCGCCTCCGGCGTCGTCCTCGCCGCGCTTGCCTTTGTCGGCCGCCATCTGCCGCGGCCGGTTGCGGGCCATCGCATGGCGCCCGAGCCGCCCATCCGCTGGACGCGGCCGCTTGTTCTGTTGACGCTGTCCTACGGCCTGTTCGGCTTCGGCTATGTCGTCACGGCCACTTTCCTGGTGGCGATCGTGCGCTTGGCGGCGGCGGGACCGGCGGTGGAAGCGGGTGCCTGGCTGGTCACCGGCCTGGCGGCCGCCGTCTCGCTGTTCCTGTGGCGCCCGCTGCTCCAGCGCCTGGGCGCCGGCCGCTGCTATCTCCTGTGCCTGTTGATGGAAGCGGTGGGCGTGACGGCATCCGTGCTGATGCCGCCGGTCGCAGGCGCCTTGATCGGCGGGCTGCTTCTGGGGCTGACCTTCATGACCATTACCGCCTACGGCTTGCAGATTGCCCGCCAGCTTGCGCCCGACAGCCAGCGGCGGGCGCTGGCGCTGATGACCGCCGCCTTCGGGACCGGTCAGATCGTCGGCCCGCTGGTGGCCGGCTGGGCGAGCGAATGGAGCGGCTCCTTCACGCTGGCCTCGCTGATCGCAGCCGCCATCCTTGTCCTTGCGGCCGTGCTGGCAGCGCCGATCCTGCGCCGGAGCTGAGGCGGGCGGTTCTCGATTTGGACAGGATGAAGCCGGCTGGCGCGCTACCGTTTCGATCCGTCTTCGGGACGCGGCGGTTTCGGCCGCGGCCCGAGTGTCGCTTGCATCGAGACGAGATCAGAACTCTTCCCAATTGTCGGTCTTCGTCGCCAAAGCGGCATTGCCGGAGAAAGCGCTGGCAAGCTTGCGGCTCAGGGCACGCGCCGGGGAGGCGGCGATGCGCGGCTCACCCGCGGCAAGCCGGGCGCCCGGTGCGGCATGTCCGCTTTCGGCCAGCTTGAACTGCGACAGGAGTGCGTTGAGCGATGCCACTTCTCGGGCAAGCCCATGGCTGGCGGCAGTCGATTCCTCCACCATGGCGGCATTCTTCTGCGTGTCCTGGTCCATCTGATTGACGGCCGTGTTGATCTGCTGCAGCCCGGAGGACTGTTCCTGCGCCGCCTCGACAATGGCCGTCACGTGGCGGTTGATCTCATGGACTTCCGCAACGATGGTCTGGAGTGCCTTGCCGGTCTCCCCGACCAGCTGCACGCCTTCCTGAACCTGTTGGTTCGATGTCGAGATCAAGGCCTTGATTTCCTTGGCCGCGGTCGCGGAACGCTGGGCAAGCTCGCGCACTTCCTGGGCCACCACCGCAAAGCCCTTGCCGGCCTCGCCGGCACGCGCCGCCTCGACCCCGGCATTCAGCGCCAGAAGATTGGTCTGGAAGGCGATCTCGTCGATGACGCCGATGATCGAGGAGATCTCGCTCGACGATTTCTCGATCTTTTCCATCGAGGAGACGGCGCGGCGCACGACTTCGCCGGATTGTTCCGCCCCCTGGCGGGTGCGGGCCACCAAAGCGCCGGCCTCCTGGGCGCGGCGGGTGGAATCCTTGACGGTCGTCGTGATCTCCTCCAGCGCAGCGGCGGTTTCCTCCACGGCGGCCGCCTGCTGCTCGGTGCGCCTGGCCAGGTCATCGGCCGCGGCCTTGATCTCGTTGGCGCCGGAATCGATGCCGCGGGCATTCTGGGCAACTGCCATCAGCGCGGCCTGCAGCTTGTCCGCCGAGTGGTTGAAATCGTGCCGCACCTGGTCCAGGCTGGCGGTGAATGTTTGATCGATGCGGTAGGAGACATCGCCTTCGGCAAGCCGCGACAGGGCGCCCGCCAGGCTCTCCACGGCGAATTTCACCTCGGCCGCTGCCCTGGCATTCTCGGCATCCCGTTGCAGGCGTTCGGTCTCGGAAAGGCTGCGATTGGCCTCGGCTTCCGCCTCCAGACGCAGACGCTCAATGGCATTGTCGCGGAAGACGGCGACCGCATCGGCCATCTCGCCGACTTCGTCGCGCCTGCCGATGCCGGGCACATCGTCTTGCGTGCGGCCTTCGGCCAGCGACAGCATCCGGCCGCGCAGCGCGTCGATCGGCCCGGTAATGCCGCGGGCGGAGATGTAGAGGGCGGCTGCGAGACCGAGGCCGAACAACAGGCCAAGCCCGCCGAGGATGCTGGCGATCATGGTATTGGTCTGCGCCGTAAGCGCGTCCGATTGCCGCGCGAGGTCCTCCAGGCGCTTGTTGTTCCAGTCGCGCAGATCATTGCGCCAGCTGGAAATCTGGCCGTCCATTCCGGTCAGGGCCGCGGTGGCCTCGACCGTCCTGCCTTCCTTGTCGAGCGCGATGGCCTGATCGAAGGCGGCATAGATGCCCCTTGCACGCTGCGCAAACCCCTCGATGGTTGCGGCGTCCGCGGGAGCCAGCTGCTTTGCCTTGTCGAGGCGGCGATAGACGGTTGCCTTGCCTTCCTCGTAGCTCTCGATCGGCGAAAGCCGGCTTTCGGTCGCCGCGTCCAGGTGGACGATCTGGTAGGCCGCGACCTCCGAGGCCAGAAGCGAGGTTGTCGAGCGGGCCATTTCCATCGCCGATGTCATGTCGCTGGCGATGAAGGCGGAATAGGTTGTGTCGGCGCCCTTGTAGCCGTTCGTCATAATGCCGGTACCAAGGATGCCGATGGCGGCGGTGGACGCGACGAGCGTCAGGATCTTTGTGCGAATGCTCGCATTGCGGAGGAAAGACAAGCTGGACCCCTTCAAAGGACTGATCCGCGCATCCCCGTGTCGGAAGAGCGGATTAACAACAGGTAAATATACATGGCACGGTCGGGGCCCGATCATCAGGCAAGCGCATAAATGGATTAGTATTGAAAAGGTTCAAGGCAGTGAAAGACATGGTTAAGGCCGGGTTAAACTGCAATCAAGCGTGGCAACTCTCTATCTGATACAAGCTCCTATTTTTGCGAAAAGCCCTGGCCGGCCCGATGCTTTCCAGAGGTTGCAAATGTTTAAGGGTCGCAGTCCGCTCCAAATCTTGATTGGCTTTTGACCTCGACCTTGTCGGCCAGACCATTGCCGCACTCCCGCAACTATCATAGGTTCGGCGCCTATTGCGTCGCCTGAGACGTTTGCACTGCAGCAAGGGAAACCGCATTCCGTGTTCCACTCCTTCTTTCCAAGGCCGAAACCCTTCTTCATTTCCGCCCTGATCTGGGCGCTCCTGATGATCGTCGGCTGGTATTCCGGCGGCGATGGCATGGGCACCCTGCTGGGCCTGCCGCAGCCTGACGGCAGTGTGCCGATCATCGGCGTCTCCGTCTTCTGGTCGACGCCCTTTGTCTGGTTCTACGTCTATTACTGGGTTGGGGTTTTCCTGTTTGCCGGCTTCTGGTTCTGGTTCAGCCCGCATCGCTGGCAGATGTGGTCGGTTCTGGGGACGGCTCTGATCATCTTCGCCACCTATTTCTCGGTTCAGGTCAGCGTGGCGCTGAACGCCTGGTACGGTCCCTATTACGATCTCATCCAGCAGGCGCTTGCCAAGACCGCTCCCGTCACGGCGGAGCAGCTCTATCTGGGTCTGGTCGGCGTGGCCGGCATTCTGTTCCTGGCGGTCACGGTCGGCGTTCTGAACCTCTTTTTCGTCAGCCACTACATCTTCCGCTGGCGCACGGCGATGAACGAGTTCTACATGGCCAATTGGGGCAAGCTCAGGCATATCGAAGGCGCCTCCCAGCGTGTGCAGGAAGATACGATGCGCTTCTCCTCCACGGTGGAGGGGCTCGGCGTCGGCTTCGTGCGGGCGATCATGACGCTGATCGCCTTTCTGCCGGTCCTGTTCGGCTTTTCCCAGACGATCACCGAACTGCCGATCATCGGGGAAATCCCCCATGCCCTGGTCTGGGCGGCGATCATCTGGTCCTTGTTCGGCACCGGCTTTCTGGCACTGGTGGGGATCAAGCTGCCGGGCCTGGAGTTCCGCAACCAGCGCGTGGAAGCCGCCTATCGCAAGGAACTGGTCTATGGCGAGGATGACGAGAACCGCGCGCAGCCGCTGACGGTGGCGGAGCTCTTCGACAATGTGCGGAAGAACTATTTCCGCCTCTATTTCCACTATCTCTATTTCAACATTGCCCGCATCTTCTATCTGCAGGCCGACAATATCTACAGCCTGGTGGTGCTCATCCCCTCCATCGCTGCGGGCAAGGTCACGCTCGGCATCTTCACCCAGATCAGCAATGTCTTCGATCAGGTCCGCAGCTCATTCCAGTATCTGATCAATGCCTGGACAACCCTGGTGGAGCTGATGTCCATCTACAAGCGCCTCAAGGCCTTCGAGGCGGCGATCGATGGCGAGCCGCTGCCGGTGATTGACCAGCGCTATCTGAAGCGCGAGGCCGAGGCCGGCGAGATCGCCGCGGACAAGCCCTATTGAGCGCTGCTCCGGCACCGGTGAAGGTCATCGCTCGAGGAGCGCCACGGCCTCCACATGCGATGACCAGAGGAACTGGTCGATCGGCGTGACGGAGGTCAGGCGATAGCCGCCCTTGATCAGGATGGAGAGATCGCGGGCAAGCGTCAGCGGGTTGCAGCTGACGGCCACGAGGCGCTTGACCGAAGACAGAGACAGTTCGCGGCACTGCGCCTCCGCGCCCGCCCGGGGCGGGTCGAAGATGACCGCATCATAAGTTTTCAGCTCCTGCGGCGTCAGCGGCCGGCGAAAGAGGTCGCGGCGTTCCGTCGTGACCGGTTTCAGCCCCATGGTCGTGCGGGCGGCGCGGTCCAGCGCCTTCACCGCCTTGTCCTCCGATTCCACCGCATGCACGCTGGATGTCCTGCCGAGGCGCAGGGCAAAGGTGCCGATGCCGGCAAACAGGTCGGCAACCCGCTTGGCCTTGCCGATATGCGCGATCGCCAGGGCGGCCATGGCCTCTTCGGCTTCGCGTGTCGCCTGCGTGAAACCGCCCGGCGGCAGAACAACGCGGGCGCCACCGAAATCGAGCATGGGGGCGGCGGGTTCTATCAGGATCTCGCCATTGATGGAGACGCGGGCGATGTCGCGCAGGCCGAGGACCGCCGTCGTGACGGCGCGCCGCTGCGGCTCCTTCAACCCGCCCTGCACGCCTTCCAGCGACACGTCGAGCCCCGTCAGGGTCACAGTCACGACGATCCGGAAGGCATCGCAGCCGCTGGCCTTGGCAATCAGTTTCAGCGCATCAAGCCGCGAGATGATGGCATCCGCGGCGATGGGACATTCCTGCAGGGGAACGACATGATGGGTCTCGGCCTGGTTGATGCCGATGACAATCTGGCCGTCGCGGCGACGCACCGTCAGAACCATGCGCCGCCTCTGATGCGGAAAGGCTTCGATCGTTTCGCCGACCTTGCCGTCAATGCCCTGCGACTTCAGCGCATCGACGAGGATCTGCCGCTTGAAGCCATTATAGGCGCGCTTTTCCATATGCTGCAAAACGCAGCCGCCGCAGGTGCCGCCCACGCCGTCCGGGCCGAAATGTCGGCAGGGGGGCTCGACCCGATCCGGCGACGGCCGGGCAAGCGAGATCAGCATGCCCTGGCTCCTGACCCTTGCGATGGCGACCGTTTCGCCCGGCAGGGTATAGGGCACGAAGACGGGACCTTCGGCGGTATGGGCCACACCGTCCCCCTTTGCGCCAAGGCTCGCGATCGAAACAGTCTCGGTACTCATCAAGCAGTCCTGGATTGAGCGCAGATCATGATGATGTCAGGCCTCTTTCTGTCAAAGATCTGAATCATGATCCGGTTGCGGATCCGCGCGCACCGGCTTTCGCCCGGCGAGCAGAAATTCCTGGTTGCCGTCGCCGCCGGCAATCGGCGAGGGGATCAGGCCAAGGCTTTGCCAGCCCATCTCCGCCTGCAGCCATTGCTCCAGCCCCTCGGCGACCTGCGGGGCGCTGGACGGATCGCGCAGCATGCCGCCTTTGCCGATGGCCTCGCGTCCCGCCTCGAATTGCGGCTTGACCAGAAGCACGCAGAAAGCGCCGTCCTCGGCAAGCGCAAGGGCCGGCGGCAGCGCCAGTCTGAGCGAGATGAAGGAGACATCGGAGACGACGAGCGTGATCGGCATCGCCCCCTGTGTTCCCTGTGTTTCGTGCGCCCCTTGCGCCCCTTGCGCGGCGTCGGATCCGTCCGTCTGATCAAAGAGGTCATCGGCCGTGAGGTGGCGGGCGTTCAGACCCTCGCGTTTCACGACACGCGGATCCCGTCCCAGCAGGTCATGCAATTGCCCATGACCGACATCCACGGCGAAGACACGGGCAGCCCCGCGTTCCAGCAGCACCTGGGTAAAGCCGCCTGTCGAGGCGCCGATATCGAGACAGGTCCGTCCCTCGGGCTTGATGTCGAAATGATCGAGCGCGGCCACGAGCTTCAGCGCGGCACGCGAGACATAGGCCTGTGCCGGATCGTCGATTGCCACGACGGCTCCGGCCGAAACGACCTGGCCGGGCTTGACGACGGGCTTGCCATCGATACGCACAGTGCCGCGCATGATCGCATCGCGCGCCCGCGAGCGGGTGGGGAAAAGCCCGCGGCGCAGCAGCAGCTGGTCCAGCCGTTCGGCGGGACCTGTGGACGTGTCTTCGGGAGATGTTGGTTTCATTGCCCGTCAATGCCGGGCCTTTCGAGGAAGTGCAAGAGAAAAGCGGGAAATGGCGCCGGATGCGGCGTCGCCGGCCGAACCTTCCCCGCTCTGGCATCGCATGGGCCGGGACCGTGCCTCCAATAGCATCGTCGATCCGCGCTTTTATTTGACGATCATCAAATGTGACATTGGCTACACTATCTTGTCCGACAAGAATACATGATGAAAGCCCCTGTCTTTCGACCGGGCGGCAACGGTAAATTAACGTCCCTGCGGTTTTGATGAGCGATCGTTAAAACGACCGTTTTTCGTCAATCCGGTGCACAATGTCCCTGAAGAACCTGTCCCTCAACAAGAAGCTGATCAGCACGTTCCTGGCGCTGATGTCCGTCTGCCTCATGGCCTCCGCAGTGGTCTATCTGCAGGCCTGGCGCTCTGCCGATGCCTCGCGCGGCCTGGCTTTGGCCCAGAAGATCCAGGAGGCGAGCGCAGCCGCAACGGAGGCCCAGCTTGAGCTTGTGCTGAACGAACGCGGCTACCTGTTGTCCGGCAATGCGGGGCTGAAAGCTGCCGTCTACGAGAAGCAGAAGGAAACGGCCGCGGCGCTGGAAATGGCGCTGGGACAGGCAAGCCATGAGCCGGCCATCGCAGCGACGCTGACGGAGCTGAAGGCGGCGTCGCAGGCCTATCTGTCGAGCGTCGTCGAGCCGCAGATGAAGGCGCGCGAAACGGCCGCCGATGCGGGAGCGGTTGCCGCTGTGTTTGCCGCCACCACGGATCAATCGCCGCAGATGAGCCGGTTCAACGCCGCCGCCGACAAGCTGAAGGCGGATCTGGCCGGTCTGACGGCGGCCAAAGTGGGCGAGCAGGAGCGGGCGCATGCGGTCGTCCTGTGGACGCTGATCATCGGCGGTGGCGTGGCCGGCCTGATTGCGGTGGCGCTCATCCTCCTGCTGTCGCGGGCCATCGTCACGCCGATCGTCGGGATGACCAGAGCCATGGCCGAGCTCGCGGCCGGCAATCATGCGATCGAGGTTCCGGCGCTCGACCGCAGCGACGAGGTCGGCGAAATGGCGAAGGCCGTCGCCGTGTTCAAGGATGCCGCGATCGAGAAGGTTCGCCTGGCGCGGCAGACCGATGAACTGCGGCAGACGAGCGACCAGGAGCGCCACGCCAATGATGCGCGCCAGGCGCGCGAGACGGCCGAGATCGAGTTCGCCATCAATTCGCTGGCGCAAGGCTTGTCGAAACTGGCGGACGGCGATGTCGCCTATCGTCTGGAGCGGCCCTTTGCTGCCCATCTCGATCGCCTGCGGGGCGATTTCAACCAGGCACTCGGCAAGCTGCAGGATGCATTGGAGCATGTCGGCCGCAATGCCTCGGCCATCAATGCCGGCGCCTCCGAGATCCGCGCCGCCACCGATGATCTGGCCCGCCGCACCGAGCGTCAGGCCGCCTCCGTCGAACAGACGGCCGCGGCGGTCGAGGAAGTCACGACGACGGTCAAGGAATCGGCGCGCCGGGCGGAAGATGTGGGCCAGCGCGTCGAAAGGGCCCGTGTCGGCGCCGAGAAATCGGGCGATGTCGTGCGCCGGGCGGTTTCCGCCATGGAGGGCATCTCCAAATCGTCCAACGAGATTATCAACATCATCAGCGTCATCGATGACATTGCCTTCCAGACCAATCTTCTGGCGCTGAATGCCGGCGTCGAGGCCGCGCGTGCGGGCGAGGCCGGCAAGGGCTTTGCGGTCGTTGCCCAGGAAGTGCGCGAGCTTGCCCAGCGCTCCGCCAATGCGGCGCGCGAGATCAAGAGCCTGATCACCAATTCCAGCCAACAGGTGGATGCAGGCGTGGCGCTTGTCGGCGAAACCGGCGAAGCCCTGCAGGCAATCGTCGTCGAGGTGCAGGAGATCAACGAGAACATCAAGGCGATCGTCACCTCGACCCGCGAACAATCGCTCGGTCTGCAGGAAATCAACACGGCGGTGGGCTCGATGGACCACAATACGCAGCAGAATGCCGCCATGGTCGAGCAGCAGACGGCGGCAAGCCATGCCCTGGCCCGCGAGGCCGGCGAGCTGGATACGCTTCTGCGCCAGTTCAAGCTGGGTGCCGGCGCGACCGCCGAGCGCCCGCGCGGTTCCGCGCCAGGGGGGAGGCCGATGACCGCCGCCAACCAGCCTTTGCCGCCGGGCAGCGGCTCGACATTCGCCTCCAGGGCCGGCACGCCTGTCGCGCCGAAGGGCATGGCACCGCAAGCCTCGCAAGCCCTCCAGGGACATCGATCCTCTCGGGCCCCTGACGCCTCTCCGGCGTCCAGACCCGCGGTTGCGTCACGAGCCTCCGTCAAGCTTGTCACCCAGCCGGAGGGAAAGCCGTCGGGCGGGCGCGGTCCCGTCGGGGCATCCGTTTCGGCTCGGCCTGCGCCGTCGCCGGCCGGCGCCTTGCATGGCAAGCTGGCGCAGGCCTTCGGCGCTGCCAAGCCGCAGGACGACAACTGGGAAGAATTCTGATCTTCTGCTTTTGCGGGACGGTGAAGACCGTATCGGTAAGACAAGTGAAAGAGGCGGGGACAAGAGGCGGGCGCACCCCGCCTCTTTTTCATTGGCCACATGCGGATAATGTCCAAAAACCCCTTCCGTCCGGCGGCCCGCATGCTACCTTCCGCGCGGAAAATCGGGTGGGGTTACGATCATGACGACATATCTGAGCCAAGCGGCAGCGCGGCTGCATTCAGCAATCGCTGCTTGCTTCTACGCAAGCGCACTTTCCTTCTGCGCGAGCGCTCTTTCCTTCTGGGCAAGCGCCAATCCGGCCTGCGCCAATGATACCATGGCGGAACTGCGCACCGGCGGCCTGGCTTATGTCATGACGACGGATGTCACGATGGCGGAGGAGGATCTCTTCCTGTCGATGGACGAGGTGCGGGTCGACTATCTGTTCAAGAACAGCAGCGACAAGGATGTGACGAGCCTGGTTGCCTTTCCCATGCCCGATATCACCGCTTCGCCGGATGGCAATATCGCCCTGCCGGATTTCGAGACCGACAACTTCCTGAATTTCACCGTGACCCAGGACGGCAAGCCGATCCAGCCGCAATTGCAGCAGAAGGTCACGGCGCTGTCGGTTGACTGGACCGAGGAATTGCGCAAGCACAAGGTTTCGCTGCTGCCCTTCAGCGACAGGGCGGTCGAGGATCTGAAGGCGCTTCCGGCCGAGGTGCTGCAGGACTGGGCCGCAAAGGGCCTGGTCTTTGCCGATAGTTTCGATGCGGGGCAGGGCTGGCAGACGGTGTACAGGCCGCTCTGGACGCTGCAATCCGTCTATTACTGGGAGACAACGTTCAAAGCGGGCGCGTCGGTGCGCGTCAGCCATCGCTACCGGCCGAGCGTTGGCGGAACGGTGGCCATGAGCTTCATCAGCGAGGGAAAGCCCGCTTTCAGCTATGAGGCCTACAAGACGCGCTATTGCCTGGACGAGTCATTCATGAAGGCCGCCGCCAGGCTGGAAAAGGCCTCCGCCAATGGCGGCGAAGCGGTCACCGAAGCCTGGCTCTCCTATATCCTCAAGACCGGCGCCAACTGGGGCGGCACTATCGGCAAGTTCAGGCTCACCATCGACAAGGGCAAGCCAGGCAATCTGGTCAGCCTGTGCGGCGAAGGCATCAAGAAGACCGGCCCGACGACCTTCGTGATGGAAAAGACCGATTTCTGGCCGGAGCGGGATCTGGATCTGCTTTTCCTGCTCGTGCCGAGCTCCAATTGAGGGTGGCGGCTCCTCTGTTATAAGGCTGCAAACTTGAGGGTCTAGGCAGAAGCGCTCACAGGTGATCCGTTCGATCACCCGCGTGCTTCGCAACCGATTTTTCGAGGATGCTCTTTCATGTTCAAGCCATTTCTGGCCGGCACGGCCATCGCATTTTTCAGCCTCATGCCCGCCCATGCAACGCCCGTCGGCGCAACGCAATCCACCCCTTGCCCCTTCGGCGATTGCACCGCGGGCATCAGCCTCGCTTATGCCGGGGAGTTCGACATAGCGACCGGCACAATTGTCGACGGCGTCGAATTCGGCGGCCTGTCCGGCATCGATTTCGATCCCGCCACCGGCCATTATGTCGCGATCTCCGATGATCGGTCGGAAAAGGCGCCGGCGCGCTTCTACGAGCTTCAGATCGATGCCGCCGCCGATGGCATCAAGGCCGTGAACGTGCTGCGCAGCGTCACGCTGAAGACCGAGAAGGGCGAGGCCTTCGCGCTCAAGACCGTCGATCCGGAAGCGATCCGGCTTGGCAAGGACGGGATCTTCTGGACCAGCGAAGGCGATGCCAAGCAGCTTTTGCCGCCCTTCCTGCGCCTGGCCGGGGCAGATGGCGCATTCGTCCGCGACTTTGCCCTGCCACAGGGTTTTGCCCCGACATCCGACAATGCCAGCGGCATCCGCAACAATCTCGCTTTCGAAGGCCTGACCCTTCTGCCTGATGGCGACGCCATGGTGCAGGTCGAATCCTCGCTGAACCAGGACGGGCCGATTGCCAGCCTGACGAGCGGCGCGCTGGCCCGGATGATCCGCTATGACCGGCTGACGGGGGAGCCCAAGGCCGAATATGTCTACCCGATCGAGCCGATCAGCCAGGCCCCGAAGACAGCGAAAGGGGAGAAGGGCTGGAACGATAATGGCGTATCCGAGATACTCGCGCTCGACAATCACCGGCTGCTGGTGCTGGAACGCGGCTTTGCCGAGGGGTTCGGCAATTCGATCCGGCTCTATATGGTCGATACGGACGGCGCGACGGATGTCCGCTCCGTCGCATCGCTCGTCAAGGCCGAGCAGCCCATCGTGCCGCTGCGCAAGAGCCAGGTGCTCGACCTGCGCGCCATGGGCCTTGCGCCGGACAATCTCGAGGGCATGACCTTCGGCAAGGGCAGCGATGGCAGCGATCTCCTGATCTTCGTCTCGGACAATAATTTCAATCCGCAGCAGAAGACGCAGTTCTACGCTTTCAAGGTGCTGGCGCGGCCCTGAGAGCGCGCTGGCAATGGCGAGCGGCGTGGCGTGAAGGCCGCGCCGCATTTTTCAAGGGCGGCCGGCCGGTTTTCGGGCGGGGCATACCGCGGATCCAGGGCGACTGAAGAGCGAGATGCTCTTGACGAAGTAAGAAATCAATAAAACACGCATTTGTAATTCGGAAGCAAGCCGATCCGACAATGGAAATCCATCTTGCGGGCCTTGGATATATGGCTATTTTGCCCCTATGACCTCAACACAGTTTCACGCCCTGCCATCGAACTCAACCGGCGTAGGCTCCTACACCGCAGTTGAGGCCGCACGGCTGTTGAGAACAAAGCCGCTCAATGTGAATCGCTGGCTGCGTGGGTACACCTACAAGCGGGCGGGTGAGATCCGACAGATGCCGCCGCTCTGGACGACGCAGCACGCCGCCATAGAGGATCACCTTGAGATCGGATTTCGTGACTTGATCGAGCTGCGATTCGTGAAGGCGTTCGTGGATGCGGGCGTTGGCCTCCTCGCCATCCGCAATTGCCTCGATTATGCAAGAGAGTGCGTGAGGGATGACCGTCCGTTTTCCACGCGTCGGTTCCAAACGGACGGTCGCACAATCTTTCTCGAGAGCATCAAGCGAGCGAAAATTGAGGACGCCGAGGCAAATCTCCTCGACCTCAAGAAGAAGCAGTACGTCTTCAAGGATATTATCGAGCAAACCTTTAAAGACCTCGATATCGACGACAATGCGGTGGTCCGCTGGCGACCGTTTCATGGGAAAAATTCCATCGTAATCGACCCCGACCGGGCTTTCGGTCAGCCTATCGCGTCTGAATTCGGCGTTCCCACGGTCGCGCTGGCAGACGCAGTTGAGGCGGAAGGGTCTGTCGAAGAGGTTGCCCGCATATTCGATCTGCCGGTTGCGATCGTTCGCGACGCCGTCCAGTTTCAACTTGATCTGAAGAGAGCAGCTTGAAGGTTCTGGTTGACGAAAACCTTCCTCCACCTCTTGCACGTTCTTTGAACGCATTATTCGCGGGAAAACACGAAATCACTCATATGCGTGAGCGGTTTGGTCCCGGTGTGACGGATTTGCAGTGGATCAGCGAATTGAGCGCCGAAGGGCGCTGGATCATAATTTCAGCCGATCGTCGCATTACGAGAAACAAGGCGGAATACAACGCGTTCCGGTCTTCCAATCTCGTTGGTTTCTTTCTTTCGAAGGGGCTGTACAAGTCGCCGCTCATCAAGCAGATGGAGCGGCTTCTTGCCTTGTGGTTGACGATTGAAGCGCAGTCCGCACTTGTCCAAGGCGGAGCGATGTTCGAGCTACCCATGAGCAGTACTCGTCTTAAACAGCTACATTGAACAACCGAGCGCACTGTCTGCGCGCTGTCCGCCACCAGCCACCAAGATCATCCCGGCCGGTGATTGCTGCAGGGAAAGCCGGGGCTCGCTCGGCGCCTCAAGCCATAGAGGTCATCACCCCGCAGCGCCCACCTGAACCCCACGCCCCAGCGCCGTGAACACCGTTTTCACAATGCCCGCGCGGTCAAGGCCGGCTCTGGCATACATGGCTTCCGGCTTGGCCTGGTCCATCCAGACGTCGGGGAGAACCAGTGAGCGGATCTTCAGCCCGGTATCGAGCAGGCCTTCGGTGGCGAGGAACTGCATGACCTGGGACCCGAAGCCGCCGACGGCGCCTTCTTCCACCGTCAGAACGATCTCGTGGTGGCGGGCGAGCTGGCGGATGAGGTCGTGGTCGAGCGGCTTGGCGAAGCGGGCATCGGCCACGGTGGTGGAGAGGCCTGCCGCATCCAGGTCCTCGGCCGCCAGCAGACATTCGGAAAGCCGGGTGCCGAAGGAGAGGAGCGCAACCTTGGCGCCCTCTTTCATCACGCGGCCCTTGCCGATCGAAAGGATTTCGCCGCGCTCGGGCAGGTCGACGCCGACGCCTTCGCCGCGCGGATAGCGGAAGGAGATCGGGCCTGCGTCATAGGCGGCCGCCGTGCGCACCATGTGCTTGAGTTCCGCCTCGTCGGCGGCGGCCATCACGACGAAACCCGGCAGCGACGACAGGAAGCCCGTATCGAAGGAGCCGGCATGCGTGGGTCCGTCGGCGCCGACAAAACCGGCGCGATCGATGGGGAAGCGCACCGGAAGCCCCTGGATCGCCACGTCATGCACCACCTGGTCGTAACCGCGCTGCAGAAATGTCGAATACAGCGCGCAGAAAGGCTTGTAGCCTTCGGCCGCAAGGCCGGCCGCAAAGGTCACCGCATGCTGTTCGGCAATGCCCACATCGAAAGTGCGCTTGGGAAACAGCGTCTGCAGCTTGTCCAGCCCGGTGCCGTTCGGCATGGCGGCGGTGATGCCGACGATCTTTTCATCCAGCGCCGCCTCCTGCGCGAGCGCATCGGCGAAGACGGATGTATAGCTCGGCGCATTCGGCTTGGCCTTGGCCTGGGCGCCGGTGATCACGTCGAACTTGTTGACGCCGTGATATTTGTCGGCGGCGGCTTCGGCCGGCGGATAGCCCTTGCCTTTCTGCGTCACCACATGGATCAGAACAGGGCCACGGGCATTGTCACGGACATTGCGCAGGACCGGCAGAAGATGCTCGAAGGAATGGCCGTCGATCGGTCCGATGTGATAAAAGCCCATTTCCTCGAACATGGTGCCGCCGGTGACATAGCCGCGGGCATGCTCGACCGCCCGGGTGATGGCGCGGTCGACGCTCTTGCCGAGATAGGCCGTCAGCTTCTTGCCGAATTCGCGCACGCCCATATAGGTGCGGCCGGAGGCAAGCCTTGCCAGATAGGCGCTCATGGCGCCGGTCGGCGGTGCGATGGACATGTCATTGTCATTGAGAATGACGATCAGCCGCGCATCCAGCGCACCGGCATTGTTCATCGCCTCATAGGCCATGCCCGCCGACATGGCGCCGTCGCCGATCACGGAGATCACGTTGCGCGGTTTGCCAGACAGCTCCGCCGCCACCGCCATGCCAAGCCCGGCGGAGATCGAGGTGGAGGAATGCGCGGCGCCGAACGGATCATAATCGCTCTCGGCGCGCTTGGTGAAGCCGGACAGGCCGTGTTCCTGGCGCAGCGTGCGGATTCGGTCGCGCCGGCCGGTCAGGATCTTGTGCGGATAGCACTGGTGGCCGACGTCGAAGATCAGCCGGTCGTCCGGCGTGTTGAACACTTTGTGGATCGCCACCGTCAGTTCCACCACGCCGAGGCCCGCGCCCAGATGCCCGCCGGTTTTCGACACTGCATCGATCATTTCGTCGCGCACTTCACGCGCCAGTTGCGGCAGGTCGCGGTCATCGATCTTGCGCAGGTCGGCCGGCCAGGTCACCTGGTCCAGCAACGGCGTCTTTGGCATGGAGGTCACTGTCGGCTCCCTGTTCTGCTCTCGTCGGAGCCATCGTTTCTTCCAAGATGAGGAGATGCGCGGCTTTTTCAAGTGTCACGAAGCCGCGCTTCTAGACCAAATCCACACCGAGGCAAAGTCTCGAAGACATCTTCGGGAAAGCAGCGGGGTCTGACCGGCAACAAGCGCATCATCCCTGCCTTTTATCGAACCGGCCGGGCGGCAACAGGCCGCAGCCTTGTGGGCTTTCCCGGCCTCTCCGTTAAGCCTGTCCTGCGCCATATGGCGGGAACCGCGCATCCTCTTTGACATTTCGCGCGTGAATCGCTAAAGCGTGCGCCATATCCGCCGCGTCATGTCGCGGCCCTTCGCGCGTCAATGCGCCTTGCTCCGAAAGACCATATCCATGTCCGAACTGAATGACGCCGTTCCGGCGATTGCCAAGGCGTTGTCGAAACGCGGCTACGAAACGCTGACCCCGGTGCAGCAGGCGATGCTGAACCCGGATCTCAACGATTCCGATGCGCTCGTCTCCGCCAAGACCGGCTCGGGCAAGACGGTCGCCTTCGGCATGGCCATGGCCTCCACGCTTCTGCCGGATGGCGCCGAGCGGTTCGGCCGCGCCGAGACCCCGCTGGCGCTGGTGATTGCGCCGACGCGTGAACTCGCCATGCAGGTCAAGCGGGAATTCGAATGGCTGTATGAAATGACCGGGGCGGTGATCGCCAGCTGTGTCGGCGGCATGGATATCCGCAGCGAAAGACGGGTCCTGGAACGCGGCGCGCATATCGTGGTGGGAACGCCGGGCCGTATCTGCGACCATATCCGCCGCAATGCTCTGGACATGTCGGCCGTTCGCGTGGCTGTTCTTGACGAGGCCGACGAGATGCTGGATCTCGGCTTTCGCGAGGATCTGGAATATATCCTCGAACAGGCGCCGGATGACCGGCGCACGCTGATGTTCTCCGCCACGGTTCCCGCCGGTATTGCAAGGCTTGCCAAGCAGTATCAGCGCGATGCCAAGCGCATCGAGGTGGCGTCCGAGGAAAAGCAGCATGCCGATATCGAATATCGCGCCTTGATGGTCGCACCGTCCGATCGCGAAAATGCGATCGTCAACGTGCTGCGCTTCTATGAGGCCCGCAACG
Source organism: Rhizobium sp. SSA_523 (assembly GCF_030435705.1). Classification (NCBI taxonomy): domain Bacteria; kingdom Pseudomonadati; phylum Pseudomonadota; class Alphaproteobacteria; order Hyphomicrobiales; family Rhizobiaceae; genus Affinirhizobium; species Affinirhizobium gouqiense. The sequence continues at coordinate 1,682,321 of NZ_CP129382.1, read as the reverse complement.
CCATCGTGTTCTGCTCCACAAGAGCCAATGTCAATCATCTGACGGCGCGCCTCAGCAACCGCAATTTCTCCGTCGTGGCGCTGTCCGGCGAACTCACCCAGAACGAGCGTACCCATGCGCTGCAGGCGATGCGCGACGGCCGTGCCCGCGTCTGCATTGCCACCGACGTGGCGGCGCGCGGTATCGATCTGCCGGGCCTCGAACTGGTCATTCATGCGGATCTGCCGACAAATTCGGAAACCCTGCTGCACCGTTCCGGCCGCACCGGCCGCGCCGGCAACAAGGGCATCAGCGCCTTCATCGTGCCGCTCAACCAGCGGCGCAAGGCCGAACGCCTGCTGATGGGCGCGACGGTCACGCCCGCCTGGGTGCTGCCGCCTTCCGCCGAGGAGGTGATTGCGCGGGACCATGAGCGCCTCGTCGCCGATCCGGTCTTTGCCGAAGAGGTGCGCGAGGAGGAGCAGGATCTCGTCGCCACGCTGGTCTCCACCTACGGGGCCGAGAAGCTGGCCGCCGCCTTCGTGAATCTGCATCGCAACAACAATGCGGCGCCGGAGGACCTGATCGAGATCTCGATCGATTCGCCCGGCCGCAAGACCCGTGAGCGCGGCACCGACCGTCCGGGCGGACGCGGCGAAGAGGGCGAGAGCTTCCCCTCGACACCGCGCACGCCGCGTGGCGATTTCGGACCGGCCATCTGGCTGTCTTTGTCGGTGGGGCGCAAGCAGAATGCCGAACCGCGCTGGCTGATCCCCATGCTGTGCCGCAACGGCAACATTACCAAAGCCGGCATCGGCGCCATCAAGATGCAGCAGACCGAGACCTATGTGGAACTCTCCACCGATGTGGCGGATCAGTTCCTGCAGGCCATCGGTCCCAACCGCATGCTGGAGCGCGGCGTGCGGGTGACGGTGCTGGATGCCATGCCGGATCTTTCCCGCCAGGCAGAACCGCGCACATTCGAAAAGCGCAGCTTCGACGAGCGCCCGCCGCGCCGGGACGTCAACGAGGCAGCGCCGCGCCAGGCCAAGCGCGAGGACTGGACGCGCGACGACAAGGGCCGCGAGGCATGGTCCAAGGACAAGCCGAAGGCAAAGCCGGCCTATGCCGGGGGCGAGGGGCGCGAGACAAAGAGCTTCGACAAACCGTTCCGCGACAAGCCCCTCCACGACAAGCCTGCCGGCGATCGCCCCTTCCAGGACAAGCCGTTCAAGAAGGATGGCAAGCCCGCCTTCAAGGATGGCGGCAAGCCATCGTTCAAGGACGGCGGCAAGCCACCCTTCAAGGAGGGTGGAAAGCCCTCCTTCAGGGACGGTGGCAAGACGGCAAAGCCCGCTGCCGGAAAGGGCAAGCCGAAAAAGGCCAATGGCAAGGATCGCTGGAGCTGAGCCTTTCGGCTCCACGGGACCGCTGAAGGAAGGTGACGGACGCTTTCGATCGCGCCGTCACGGTGTCCTGCTGCAGGGCATGATCTGCGTATCGGCTCCCGCCGCCTTTCCAAGATCGAGGCAGCCGTCGGCGTGGCAGAGCTGCCAATCGCTGACGGTCGCGCCGGAGGCCGCGAGATCGAGCTTTGGCAGCGGCTTGCGGTCGGGCCGCCATACCCACCAACCCTCTCTGAGCACCGCGCCGTCGCCGGGTTCCATTCCGGCGCCGGATCCCTTGACGGCGGCTTCGGTGAGGACCAGGCCGGCAGGCGTTACCGCATAATGCTCCCGCCACTCGACCTTTTCCACCGAATGGGTCCAACTGAGGGTAAAGGCGGAGACGGCCAGGACGGCCGTCTTGCCCGCGGCAACGAGACACAGGCTCATACGGTCGCTTCCGGCATCTTTTGCCGGCGGGTCTTGACGATATGATAGAGGATGAAGCCGATGCCGAGGGCAAAGCCGATCTCATCCGTCAGCGGCAGCGCCACCACGAGGCACGCGCCCGCGCCAAGCGCAACGAGCCGCTCGAGACCATTCAGCCGGGCGCGCAGGAAGCCGACAACGGCAATCCCCCAAAGGGCGATGCCGAAACAGGCCTTCACAAAGAGATAGGCGACTTCCACCGGATAGCCCCAGCTTTCGCTGATCGGGCCGGCATCCTGCAGCATCAGCGCCGGCGCATAAACCGCCATGAACGGCACGACGAAGCCGGCCGTGGCGAGCTTGGTCGCCTCGATGGAAATCTTCAGGCCGGAGGTTTTCGCCATGGGCGCCGCGGCAAAGCAGGCGAGTGCAACCGGCGGCGTCAGATCCGCCATGATGCCGAAATAGAAGACGAACATGTGGCTGACGATCAGCGGCACGCCAAGCTCCAGCAGGGCAGGGCCGGCTAGCGAGGAGGTGATGATGTAATTGGGGATGGTGGGAATGCCCATGCCCAGGATCAGGCAGGTGATCATCGTCAGCACCAGCGACAGGAAGAGATGCTCTTCGCCGATGCGGATGATGGCGCCGATAAAGGTGGAGGCGATGCCGGTGAGGGTCAGCGTGCCGATGACGATGCCGACAATGGCGCAGGCTATGCCGACCGGCAGGGCATTCTTGGCGCCTTGGGCCAGCGCGTCGCGGCAGATCAGCAGCGTTTCACGGCCGCCATTGCGCGTGAGGCAGAGGCCGATCAGCGCGACGATAACCAGGATCAGCACGTCCACCCCGAATTTCAGGAAGCTGCTGGCTGCCAGGCCGACGATGAGCCAGAACAGGATGCGGAAGGCGAAGGGGCCGATGCTGGCGGCGATCGGCATGCCGAGCAGAAGCACGACCACGAGCGCCAGGCCCATGGTGCCGGCGAAGATCGGCGTATAGCCGGCAAACAGCAGATAGATCAGGGCACCCAGCGGCAGGATCAGAGGCCAGTGCTCCTTCAGCGCGGCCCAGGGATTGGGAAGCTCGGCCTTGTTCATGCCGGCCAGGCCCGCTTTGCCCGCTTCCAGATAGACCATCCAGAAGCACACGCCGAAATAGAGAATGGCCGGGATGAGCGCCGCCTTGACGATTTCCGCATAGGGCACGTTCAGCGTCTCGGCCATGATGAAGGCGACGGCTCCCATGACCGGCGGCATGATCTGCCCGCCCATCGAGGAGGTCGCCTCGACGCCGCCGGCAAAGGCGGAGCGGAAGCCGAAGCGCTTCATCAGCGGAATGGTGAACTGGCCGCTGGCCACGACATTGGCGACGCCGGAGCCGGAGATCGTGCCCATCAGCGCCGAGGACAGGACGCAGACCTGGGCAGGCCCGCCGCGCCAGGATCCGACCATGCCAAGCGCGAAATCGTTGAACAGGCCGAGCATGCCGCCGCGCTCCAGGAAGGAGGCAAAGACCACGAAAATGAAGATATAGGCCGCCGATACATAGATCGGCGTCCCGTATATGCCCTCGGTGCCGAAGGAGAAGTGTTCGATCACCTGCTCGAAATCATAGCCGCGATGCACGAAGGCGCCGGGCATGTATTGGCCGAGGAAGCAATAGGCGAGAAACAGGCCGGAAATGATCGTCAGCGGCAGGCCCATCAGGCGGCGGGCGCCTTCGAAGACAAGGACAAGGAGCAGGGTGCCGACCACCAGATCGGCATGGCTGAGAAAGCCGCTCCTGAGGATCAGCTCCTCGTAGAAGATCCAGTTATAGATGCCGGTCAGAAAGCCGAGAACGCCAAGCGTCCAGAACCAGGCCTTTGCGGCGCGCCCCTTGGCCATCAGATTGCCGATCAGGCCAAAGCCCAGAAGCAGCAGGAAGCCCACATGCATGGCACGCACGACCTGACTTGGCAGCGTACCATAAGCGGCGGTCCAGAGCTGGAAGAGCGAGAAGGCAATGGCGATCGCAAAGGCGATGCGGCCCATGGTTCCAATGCCGAAACCGGCCGGCAGGCCCTCGACATGATCGTCATCGGCCGGCATCTGCAGCTGTTCGTTCATCCGCGTCTCAGTCATGCGTGTCCCATCACCTTGCTGTGCCTGTGCATCCTGTCGGTGTCGCCGCCCATCCGTCGTCCCGGTGGTCCCCGAGGCTATTCCGGGGCTGTTCACGCGACAGGAAGGCGCCTCTCCCCAACCCTTCCCGCCAAGGGGAAGGGGCTAACCTGCCGCGCCAAAGCTGCCCCCAGCGGCTGGCAATCCCCGATGAGGAGAGCGGTGCCGCCTGTCGTCTCTCCCTTTGCGGGGGAGATGGCCGGCAGGCCAGCGAGGGTCTTTCGAGACACTCGCCTGCCTTGCCGCAGCCTCGGTCAGGGCTGCGAAATGCCCCTTACTTGATCAGGCCGACTTCCTTGTAATAGCGCTCCGCTCCCGGATGCAGCGGCACCGGCATGCCATCCAGCGCCTTCTTCACGTCGATTGCCTTGGCGGCCGCATGCGATGCGGTCAGCTTCGGCAGGTTGTCGAACAGAAGCTTGGTCATCTGATAGGCCGTCTCGTCGGAGACGCCGGAATGGGTGATGAGGAAATTGCCGACCGCGGCGGTCGGCACATCGCCGGCCTGACCCTCATAGGTGCCGGCGGGAATGGTCGCGGCGATGTAGGGCGAGCCGATCTTGTTCACCACATCGGCAGGCACGGCCACCACATTGATCGGCACGGAGCTTGCCAGGTCGCGGATCGAGGCGACGCCGAGGCCCGCCGATTGCAGCGTCGCGTCGAGCTGGCGGTTCTTGATCAGTTCGACCGATTCGGCAAAGGGCAGATATTCGGTCTTGCCGAGATCCTTGTAGCTCATGCCGGCGGCTTCCATGATCTGCCTTGCATTCAGCTCCGTGCCGGATTTCGGCGCGCCGACCGAGAGGCTCTTGCCCTTCAGTTCGGCGAGCGATGTCACGCCGGAATCCTTTGAGGCGACGATCTGCACATAATTGGCGTAGATACCGGCAATGCCGCGCAGCTTGTCAAGCTTGCCGGGGAAGCCCGCCTCCTTGTTGCCCTCCCAGGCCATCTTGACCGAGTCGCCGAGGGCAAAGCCGATTTCGCCGCGGCCGGCCTGGAGCAGGTTGAGGTTTTCGACGGAGGCCTTGGTCGCCTGAACCTGCGTGCGGGAATCCTTGATTCCGGCGCCGTAGATTTCCGACAGCGCGACACCGAGCGGGTAATAGACACCCGATGTGCCGCCGGTCAGCACGTTGATGAATTCGGCAGCCTTGGCCGAGGGGGCGGCAGCCGTCAGTCCCGCGGCAATGGCGGTGGCAAGAACGGCGCGTCGGGTAATCTGCTTCATGGTGACCCTCCCAAGTCGTATTGAACAGAGACACCTATCATGGAGTGCGGGGGAGGGGCGGTCAATCGCCGCTGGCCTGAACTATTGCATTTTTGTCACAAAGCCGGCGCTCACAGGCCGTTCATGCCAAGACGCAGCGCTGGCGGGCGCTGCGTCTTGTGGAAAGCTTCAGCTTTCGGGCTCAGGCCTCCTGCATGGCGCCCGGACCCGGAATGGCGCCGGGAGGCACCTTGCCGAGGATGATCATGCCCAGCACTTCATCCTTGGTGACATCCTGCGTGCGGGCATGGCCCACGACGCGGCCGTTCTTCATGACGAAGACGCGGTCGGCCAGATCGAAGACATCGTGAATGTCGTGGCTGATCAGGAAGATGCCGATGCCCTCCCGCTTCAGCTGGGTGATCAGCTCGCCGACCTGCGCGGTTTCCTGCGGGCCGAGCGCCGCGGTCGGCTCGTCCATGATGAGGATGCGGGCATCGAAGAGGATCGCCCGGGCGATCGCCACCGATTGCCGCTGGCCGCCGGAGAGCGCCTTGACCGGTTCCTTGAAGCGGCGGAAATTGGGGTTCAGCCGTCCCATGACCTCCCGCGCCTTGGCCTCCATCGCCACGTCGTCCAGCGTGCCCCAGGGGGTCTGCAATTCGCGTCCGAGATAGAGATTGGCGGCGGCATCCACATTGTCGGCGACGGCGAGCGTCTGGTAGATCGTCTCGATGCCGTATTTCTTGGCATCGCGCGGATTGCCGATCTCGGCCGGTTCGCCATTGATCAGGATCTCGCCGTTGTCGCGGCGATAGGCGCCCGAAAGAACCTTGATCAGGGTGGATTTGCCGGCGCCGTTGTGACCGAGAAGCGCGACGACCTCGCCGGCATGCAGGTCGACGGATGCCCGGTCGACGGCGTGAATGCCGCCGAAGGAGATCGAGATGTCGCGCATTTCGACAAGCGGGGTCTGCGGACGGGCGGTCGATTGTGTGTCTGACATGATGTCCTCCCTTACCGGCTGCGGCCGCGATAGATGGTGTCGAGCCAGACAGCCACCACCAGGACGATGCCCACCACGATGCGCTGGAAGGGCGTGTCGATTCCCAGAAGCACCATGCCGGATTGAAGCGACTGCATGACCAGCGCGCCGAGCATGGCGCCGGCAATCGTTCCCGTGCCGCCGGCGAGCGAGGTGCCGCCGATGACCGCCGCGGCGATGGTATAGAGTTCGTCCAGCTCGCCCTGCGCATTGGTTGCGGCATTCAGCCGGGCGGTGGAAATGGCCGCGGCGATGGCGCAGAGCGCGCCCATCAGCGCAAAGATCTTCACCGTCACCCAGCGGGTCTTGATGCCGGCCAGTTCGGCGGCTTCCGGATTGCCGCCAATGGCAAAGACATAGCGGCCGAAGCGCAGACGGGTGGAAATGAAGGTCATCACGATGCCGACGGCCAGCGCTATCAGCACCGGAACGGCTATCCCGTGCGAAATGAACAGGCCGCCATCCGGCCAGGCAATGCCGTTGGCATCCGCATAGCGGCGGGCGATATTGACCGGCCAGGGATAGCTGTTGACGATCCAGATTGCGATGAGGACGAGAAGGCAGGCAACGGAGGCCAGGAAGACCTCTGCCCAGACGGGCCGCAAGGGAAAGCCGAAGCGCAGGCGCTGGCGGCGCGAATTCAGGATGATGGCGACGATGGCCGCGCAGGCCAGAAGCCCGACGACCCAGCTCCAGGTGGCGCCGATCGAGCCATTGGTGCCGCCGCCCATCAGGCGGAAGGTGGCATCCATCGGCGCGACGGTGCGGCCGCTGGTGACGAACCAGGTCGCGCCGCGCCAGACCAGCAGTCCGCCGAGCGTGACGATGAAGGAGGGAACGTTCAGAAAGGCGATGATCGTGCCATGCAGCGCGCCGATGGCGGCGCCCAGTAGAATGCCGGCCGAAAGCGCGATCACCCAGATCAGCGGATGCTCGAAGCCCAGAAATTGCGGCAGGATTTCCGCCTGCAGCACGCCCATGATCATGCCGACAAATCCCAGGATGGAGCCGACCGACAGATCGATATTGCGCGTCACGATGACCAGCACCATGCCGGTTGCCATGACCGCGACGGAGGCGGTCTGAACCGAGAGGTTCCAGAGGTTGCGCGGGGTCAGGAAAAGACCCTCGGTGAAGATGTCGAAGCCGATCCAGATGATCAGCATGGCGCCGATCATGCCGAGCAGGCGGGTATCGAGCTCTGTCGCCCTCAGCAATCGCTTGATCGGGTTTTCGGCGGGCGTGGTGGTCGCCGCCCGATTGACATTGGTTACGTCGGCCATGCCCTTGCCGTTCTCCCTCTTTGTCGTGCCGGTTCCTCCCTGGTCGGGACGGGGAACGGGCGGTTGGCGCGTCGCCGCTTGTGCGACGCGCCGGCCATGCTCTTTGTCAGATCAATCGCAGGCCTTCAGCGTGCCGGCCTTCACGCCCTGGCAGGCAGCGGCCTTGGTGATCCAGCCGGCGTCGATGACGACGTTCAGATTGTCCTTGGTGATCGCCATCGGGGTCAGGAAGACGGACTTCATCGGCACCTTCTGCGGGCCGCCGTCAAAGGTCTGCACGCCCTTGATCTCGTCCATGGTCTTGCCATCGGCCAGCGCCACGGCGATCTCGGCGGCATTCTTGCCCAGTTCGCGCGCGTCCTTCCAGACGGAGACGGTCTGGGTGCCGAGCGCGACGCGGTTGAGCGCCGCCGCATCGCCGTCCTGACCGGAGACCGGAACGGATCCGGCCAGGCCCTGGGCGGAAAGCGCCGCGATGGCGCCGCCGGCCGTGCCGTCATTCGATGCCACGACGGCATCCACCTTGTTGTTGTTCTTGGTCAGGAACTGTTCCATGTTCTTCTGGGCATTTTCAGGCTTCCAACCGTCGGTATAGGCCTCGCCGACATTCTTGACCTTGCCGGAATCCATGGCGGCCTTCAGCACTTCCATCTGGCCGGCGAAGAGGAAATCGGCGTTCGGATCGGAAGACGAGCCCTTGATGAAGACGTAATTGCCTTCCGGCTTCACCTTGAAGACTTCCTTTGCCTGCAGGCGGCCGACTTCCTTATTGTCGAAGGTGATGTAGAAGGCCGCCGGGTTTTCGATCAGGCGGTCATAGCCGACGACCGGAATGCCTTCCGCGGCTGCCTTTTCGATGGCCGGGCCGATGGCGGACGAATCCTGCGCCAGAACGATGAGGGCATTGGCGCCCTGCGCGATCAGGCTTTCGATATCGGTCAGCTGCTTGGCGGCGGAGGATTGCGCGTCGGCGGAGATGTATTTGTCGCCGGATGCCTCGAGCGCCTTCTTGATGGCTGCTTCATCCGTCTTCCAACGCTCTTCCTGGAAGTTGGACCAGGATACGCCAATGACCTTGTCCTTGGCGAAAGCCGGAGCGTGAACGGCCGTGATGACGGCAGCAGCTGCCATCAGCTTCAACACTGATTTCATGTAAACCTCCCGTTTGGCGCGGGGGCCGACCTCCTCGTCTGCCTCTCCCGCTTCTCAAAGTAAACCGTCGATCCAGCCCCAACCCGTCAGGGAGATTGTTTTTCTCGACAGTCGAGAAAATATCTGTCAGATGATGATCTGCCTGTCAACACCACCAAAGTCGGCAAGTCTAAAACACGCCCGGACGACATGCGACCCGCTATGCCACCTGCCATGCCTTCGCCTTCCGCCACTGCGCTTCCGCTGCGTGCAGCCATTGCCAAGCCGGGCACGGAGCAGCTGCGCCGGCACAATCTCGCCGTCGTGCTGACGGCGCTTCGCGCGGCCGGGGCGCTGTCGCATACCGAGATTTCGGAACGCACGGGCCTGGCGTCCGCCACCGTGACGGCGGTCACCGCCGATCTGGAGCGGCTGGGCGCAATCGAAAGGCGCGAGCAGGCCGGATCAGGCAATCGTGGGCGGCCGCGGGTGCATTTTGCCCGCCGCCGCGATTTTTCCCATGTGGTGGCCGTACAGATTTCCTCCGATCAGCTGCATTATGCGCTGGCCGATTACGGCGGCACGATGATCGACCGGTTCAGCCGGCCGCGCACGATCGTCGAGGGCACGCCGGAGGGCCTGGTCGCCGAGATCGAGGAGGCGATTGCCAGGCTGTCGCAGCGCTCGCGCATTGGCGCTTCGCAGATCGGTGCCATCTCGCTGTCGAGCAAGGGCATGGTGGATGCGGAAGCGGGCCGGCTGGTCTGGTCGCCGGTCTTCGGCGAGCGAAACGTCGATTTCTCGCCGCTTGTCGCGGCCTGTCCGTCTGCCAGCCTGTTCGTCAGCAATGAGACGCTGCTGGTGGCGCATGCCGCCGCGCGCCGCCGCATCCTGAGCGTGCCGGACAAGGCCGCCGCCGGGCTGATCGCTTTGTCGCTCGGCCACAGCATCGGGCTCGGCATAGCCCGGCCGGGGGGCGGCGAGCTGCGCGAACTGCCAGGGCTTTCCGGCCTGCCGGGGCTGCCCGGTTTGTCCGGTTTGTCCAGCTTGCCCGGCTTAAATGTCAGCGCCCCGAATTTCGGCCATATGCTGAACGCGCTCGACGACCGCCTCTGCCGCTGCGGGTCGCGCGGTTGTATCGAGGCGACGGCCGGCTTCTACGGCATATTGAGGCTGGCTTTCCAGGTGCCGCCCAACACCATTCCCGCCAAATTCGTGCCGCTTACAGAAATGGACAAGATTGCCGCTTCCGCACGGCAGGGGGCGAGAATGGCGCAATATGCGTTCCGCCAGGCCGGACTGGCACTGGGGCAGGGGCTATCGCGGGTTCTCAGCCTGTATGAAAACATGCCCGTGGTGGTCACGGGCCCGGGCACGCGGTTCTACGATCTCCTGTCGGCCGGCATGGTCGAGGGCCTGCGTCAATCGCTGCAGGTGAGACTGACCGGGCTGCCGGATATAGAGGTGCTTGCCAATGAAGCGGAGCTGGTCTTCGACGGCCATGTGGACCGGGCGCTGTCTTCAGTGGATCTGAAGATCGCCTCGCTTCGCTGACCATCGAAACCGGCTGATGATGGATGCAGGGCTGATCATTCGGACGGGCTGACGGCAGGACGGCGCGCAATGAGCCGAGAGTGCATTTCGGGTAAAAACGGGATCACCTGAAACGCTCGATCTCTTTGTTTCTACGCAGTCCGGACGCAAAACCGCTGACGCACTTTTGCTGGACCTGCTCTAGAGCCCGGAGCCTGCCGGCGGTTTTTCGCTGGCGCGCAAGAGCTCTGCCGCCTCCCGATAGGTGATGCAGCCGACATCGGGACGCGCGCAGACATCGCTCGCCAGTCGCTCCATGGCCCGCCAATAGGCTCCGGCATTCATCTCGACGAAGTGCAGGCCGATCTGCAGCGGAATCCGATCGCCCTCATATTGCGCATCGAAGGCGCTGCGAAAGGCCTGATAGGCGCGTTCCTCGAATTGTGCCGATTGATCCGGCTTCTCGGTGCCGGAGGAATGGCGCATATAGAGATTATAGTCCATGGCAATGATTTTGCGGGCCTGCGGCCCTTCCGGAATCAGCGGCAGGCCGAAGGACAGGACGCCGTCTGTCTGCTGCGGCAGCTGCGGCCCCTTGGTGACGCCGCTGGCATCATAGGTGAAGCCTTCGAGCCTCTCCGCCTCGGCCAAGGCCTTCGAGGTGGAGAGATAGGGCGCGCGGAAGCCCTCGATCGCCGCAACGAAAGCACGCCAGCCTTCCGGTTCGTCCTTTGCGGCGCCGAGATCCGCAAAGCCATTGGACAGAACGGTGCGAAAGCTCTGCATCTCCGCCCGCCAATCCTCAACGCTCCACGCGCGCCCGTCGAAATGTCCGCAGGTGTGGCTGGCGATTTCGTGTCCTTCCCTGTGCGCCTGCCAGACATGGTCGAGGCGGGCAAGGGCCTCATCCTTCGTCTGGGCAAAGCCGATATTCGACCGGCCGGCCGCGTGGTGCGGACCCTTGTAGCTGCGCGCCCGCTCCCAATCGATCACCAGCGTGCAGGAGAGGAAATAGGTGAAGCGCGCATTGACGCGCTCGGCCATGCGCCGGCTCCTCTCCCAGAGCGGATTGCTGCCGGCACCATCGAAGGACATCAGCAGAAGCTGTTTCGGTTTTGCCGCAGTCTCGGCCAAAGCCGGAAAGGCCGTGAGCCCGCCTGCCGCCAAGCCGAAGACGAGGCTGAAGGCGATGTTGACGGCGAGGCCGGCACGGCGGAGGGCCGAGCGGCCGGCCGAAGACACCGCGCAAGCGCGGGAGAGGGCAGTTCCGGAACATGCTGGGCGGCGCAAGACAACTCCTTCGGATCGAATGTCATAAAGGGCGGTCCTTGTCGGGTGCGAATGCGGCAAAGCCGCGGCGCCGGCCCCGATCGGGTCGGAAAAGCACATCCGATGGGCTTGAGGTGCCGCGGCTGCATCGAAACGGGACAATTCCTGCTCAAGTCGAATATCACTAAATTATGTATATCTCATAGTATACTGAGGAATCTCTTCTTGGTACAGATTCTTGATATTAATTATAACATGGATTTCAGCCACTTATAGTCGGATAAACCAGCAGTTAACCATTGTTATTCTGCTTTCGTGAAGCTATAGGTCTTTACGCATTGTTAACCCAAAGCCTGCGCAGGGCAGGCGACCGGTGCAGAGAAACGCCGGGAAGAATAGACAACAGGGAGTTACCATTATGAATATCAAGGGCCTGCTTGTGACGGTTTCGGCACTGTCGATCTCCGCTTCCGCTTTCGCCATGGATAAGGTTTCGCAGTTGAGCGACAATTCCGGCAGCGTCGTGAATTCCGTCCAGAGCCTCTCGGTCGACCAGATGAGCGGCACTGCGCAGTCGGTGTCCTCCTCCGCCACCGGCGCGCGCACCAGCGTTTCCGTTTCCTCCCTCAGCACCTCGCAGCAGCAGGGCGGGCTGACGGTCGCTCCGGTCGGCGGCATCGGCAATGTGAACCAGGCAAGCATCAACACCGGTTCGGTCACCAATGAAACCGGCTTTGTCAGCGTCGGCAGGGGCTCGGATCTGGGCGCAGCGTCCAGCGTCTCCGTCTCGGCTACCGGTGCCGCCAGCGGCGCATCGCTGTTCGTCCTCGGCAAGGACGGCGTCATCAATTTCACCATGGGTGATGTCGATCAGCGCGCCGACAATGCCGGCCGCGTGTCCAATCTGGTGCAGGATGTGGCGGTTCAGTCGCTGCAGGGTGCCGCCTCCTCGGTCAGCGTCAGCGCAACGGGCGCCTCGAACGGCGTCTCGCAGAACTTCGTTTCGGCGAGCCTGCCCGCCGGCACCTATCTGCAGACCGGCAATGTCAGCCAGGACGCCTCCAACTATGCCACGGTTTCCAACCAGATCGGCGCGGGCAGTGTCACGGCCGGCACGGTCGGCGGCAATGGCGCCAGCGTTTCGGTTTCGGCATCGGGCGCTTCCAACGGTGTGTCCACCGTGCTGATCGACTCCGCGGGTAAAGCGGCCTTCCTCACCGGCGCCGTCAACCAGGCCGCCACCAATACCGGCGTGATCGTCAACAGTGCCACCGACGTGGCCACGGGCGATGTCACCGGCACCGGCGCAAGCGTTTCGGTGGGCGCCACGGGTGCATCCAACGCGCATTCGCTGGTCGTCATGGGGTCGAACGATCCGAATGTCGCTGCCATCAACCTCGGCCTGACGCAGGTGTCGGAAAACAGCGGCTCGGTGGTCAACCATGTGAGCACGATTTCTGTCGGCAATGTCGTCGGTGCCGCCGCCAGCGTCTCCGCCTCGGCCACGGGCGCTTCGTCCTCGCAGACTGTCGCCAATATCGGCAATCCGGGCCTCATCTCCTCGACCTCGTCCGGTCCGATCAACCAGTCGGCGACCAATACCGGTCTCGTTGCAAACAATGCCAGCTCGCTGGTCGCGACGTCCCTGAACGGCATCGGCGCAAGCCTCTCGGCCTCGGCCACCGGCGCCTCCGTCAGCAAGAACGCCGTCTCCATCAATGGCGGCCCTGTCCTGATCGCGGATCTGAGCTCGGTCACCCAGAACGCCATCAATGCCGGCCCGGTCACCAATAACCTGACCAATCTCAGCGCCGGCACCATGTTCGGCACGGGTGCAAGCATCTCGTCCAGCGCCGTGGGTGCCTCTGCCTCGGTCAGCTTCGCTTCGCTGCACAATTGATCGCAGCCAATATCGTCAGGGGCTGCCTCGCGCGGCCCCTGATCCTTTCTCCGTTTCTCGCCCTTGCAAGAAAATGGGCTGCGAATTCCGACGGCGACCCGTTCTGCCCGACCAGCCTTCAAAGCCAGCCTTCAAAGCCAGTCTTCGAAATCAGTCTTGAAAATCAGTCTGCCAACCTCGTCTGCGAAGAGATCCATGACCGCCCCAGCCCCGCTGCTCCGATCGATCCTCTCGGCCATCCTGCTGGTCTCCTCGGGCGCGATGCCCGCCTCGGCCGGCTGCGCGCGATGCCAGAGAGAGGCCCAGAGAGAGGCTCAGACTTTGGCCCAGGCTTGGGCCCAGACTGGGGCCCAGTTGGTGGCGCCGCAGACGATGGACGGATGGCGCCTGCCGGAAAGCGTTCCCTCGGTCGGTCCCTTGCCCGCCGAACGTCGCGCCCATCGCCAGCCGGTCCGCCGGTCCCATGCGCCTGCCGCCCGACGCTCTGCCGCCTCCGCTAAGCCGGGCCATCATGCCGCTGCCAATCCGGCTTTGGCACCGGTTTCGGCACCCGCCCCGAACAGACCGGCACCCGTCGCGAATGCCTCGGCCAATCCGGAGGCGGCAAGGGCTGCGACAATCCCAGCGATCGACCCTGCCTATCTTGCTTTGCTGCGCTCTTTGATGGCCGCCATCGATCAGGCCAATCGAAGCGGCAACTATTCCGGTCTCGTCAGTCTCGGCACCAGCCGGTTTCGGGAGAGCGTGACGGATGAACAGCTGGCGCAAATGTTCAAAGCCATGCGCGACCAGAAGGTGAATTTCCTCGCAACCCTGGTGACGGAGCCGGTCATGACCATCTTTTCCGGCGATATTGCCGCTGAAAAGGCGGTGAGGCTGACGGGGAGCTTCCCCATGCAGCCTCTGCCGATCGAATTCGATGTCACCTATCTGTCGGAAAGCGGTGCCTGGAGCCTGGCGGAACTGAATGTGGCCCTCGGTCACTAAAGCCCTTTTGCCGGCGCCTCCCACCCGCGACCAGACCTAGCGGATCTCACTTTGTACCTCTCACTCTGGGGATCGCGCGCGCGTTTCCCGCATGTCGCTGGGCCGGCAAATGCTGCTATCAATTATCGTGGCTGCCGCCGGCCGTGCCAGGCTCCTCCGAGCCTGCGGCCCGGACGCGCGGCTGCAGGGGCGGGTTCGCAGCCGGCATGACGAGGCCCGGACCGGCTGCGCCCTGCGGGGCGGGCACCGATGCGGCCGGAACGGGCGATGACAGCAGATGCAGGGTCTGGGTCTCGCCATTCTGGGGCTTGCCGGTATGGCCCGGTTTCGCCTTGCCAGGATTAGTCTGGGGTGGATTGGTCCGAGTCGGATCAGTCAGGGTCGCATTGACCGGTGCCGGAGTGGTCAAGGTAACAGGCATATGCACGCTTTGCACCGAAGCGCCCAGCGGCGCCTTGGCGCCCGGACCTTGTTTTTCAGGGGCAAGGGGTTTCTGATCCGGCGCCGGATTGACCGGCACCGAGGCCGTGATCAGCCGGGCAGGATTGTCGGGCGCAGCCGGCAGGGTGGTCGGCGGCAAGGCGCAGAACATGCGCGCCTTGGGAAATTCCTTCAGGATCACATCTGCAACCCCGAGGGCAATCGGTCCGTTGAGGGATTCGAATTGCAGCCTTTCCTGATTCTGCAGCGTCGCCGCGCCGGAGACGAGCGTATCGCCGAAGCTGCGGCCGATGCCGATGCCGATCGAGGAATAGCGGACGGGGCGCTGTACCATGCTGATCTGCCGGTTCACATTGGTGGCAAGCTCGTCGAGCTGGATCGTCAGAGACAATTGCGCCCAGCCCTTCGACAGGGTCGGCCCTATGCCGCCGACGCGCATATCGGTTTGCGTCGTCGTTCCGAAATCCAGGCTGTTGAAGATGCCGTTGATCGCGTAGCGGGCAGGAATGGCCTTTCGCGGCTGGCCGAAATAGGTCGATATGACCTCGCCGCCCGCCCGCTTGATCGCTTCGGTGATATAGGAGGCGCTGCCGCCTTGCGGCAGGAAATTGCCGGTGGAACCCGCGGCATTGGCATTCACCTTGCCCGTGCTGTCTGCGAAGGGGCCGACAACGAAGGTCACGCCCTTGATCAGCTTGTAGTCGCGGATGCAGTCCAGAATCGTATCGGTTGTCGAATAGGGCAGGACGATCTTCGGCGTGCTGGCCGTGGTGACACCATCCGGATTGTCCGTGGAGGCGAGATCCTGGCGGTGGGCGCAGCCACCGAGCATCGAGCAAGTCAGCAATATGGTTCCAAAAGTCCGGATCTCGAACATCAGTAACAACTCCTAAAGGTTGTGATGTCCGATCAATAGGAAAACATGGTTAATTTTGCGTTAAACACGGCAATCATCGCTGACTTGTTGTTAAGGAATAGCGCATATATGAGCAGGACTATGCTAAAATTTCCGAACACTCGAAATTTTGTATTATGACTTCAGAGAGTTTGCCCAATCTATATTAAAGTTGACTTTGCACATCTGGCTGATGCGACCAACTATTGCCTGCGTTATCGAAAAATAAACCATAGGAACAGACAGGCGAATACTGGCGTCGCTCTTCATAAATATTGAAGAAAAAGCCAAGTAAATAGTGTTGTGACCGGCAATAGACATGCAATCTTGAAAGTCACGCTATGAGAAGGACGGGAACAACGCAAATGCTGAATAATATTAGAATATCAGGATATCGTAAAATGATGGCCATGTCCGGCCTGATTCTTTTGTCCGCCGGGCCTGTCATGGCGGATAGTTACACGGCAGGACTTGGTTGGGGTGCGGTGAATGGCGGCGTTGCCGTGTCCGGCGCCTACGAATCGGCTGCGATGCATGCGCAGAACGGCATTACCGCCGGCCAGGTCAATGCCGCGCGCAAGCGCAGCCTCGTTTCGACCGGCTCGCAAGGAACGATCCAGTCGATCGGGTCGCAGACCATTGTCAGCAGCACCATCCAGGGAGATCGCAACACGATCAACCAGAACCCGACGCAGAACGCGGAGAATTCCGGAGCCGTGACCAATCATTCGGGTCGTTGAGCGGCAAAGCAGCACGTGCCCATCGACAGCCTCCGCTCCCGGGCGGCGGGCTGTCATCGCGTGCCGGTCCATCCCGCAGCGTTTGCAAAGGGCGGGGAAGAGGTGGGGGGACGCGCCAAACTTCATCCGCGAGAGCTGCGGCCGAATCGGTTCAAATCATCGAGATTTGGTATTACATCAGGCGCAAAATAGGTTAGAAGGCAAGCTTTCTAGGTCAGGGGCCGTCTCAGCGCGGCCAAGGTTGGGCATGGCACACGATAACGACAGCTTTATCCGCGAGGTGAATGACGAACTGCGCTCCGAGCAGATTTCCGGCTTCTGGCGCCGCTTTCGCCCCTTCATCATCGGCGGCGCGGTTGTGATCGTGCTGGGAACGGCGGGCTTTCGCGGCTATGAATATTGGCACGCGCATAATGCCTCCGTCTATGGAGACCAGTTCCTTTCGGCCTTGAACCTTGCCAAGGACGGCAAGACGGATGAGGCGCTCGCGGCGCTGGACCAGCTGGAACAGGATGGCGGCGGCGCCTATCCGGTTCTGGCGCAGCTGCGCTCGGCCACGCTTCTGTCGCAAAAGGGCGACAAGGCGGGCGCCGTGGCCGCCTTCAAGGCTGTGTCGACCGATACGAATGTTCCGGAGGTGCTGCGTGATCTCGCCAAGATGCGGGCAGCCTGGATCCTGATCGATACCGGCACCTATGACCAGGTTTCGGCCGAGGTCGAAGTCATGGCGACGCCGAACCATGCGCTGCGGCACTCGGCGCGCGAGGCGCTCGGTCTCTCCGCCTTCAAGGCCGGCGACCTGACCAAGGCCAAGGAATGGTTTCAGATGATTGCCGATGACGCGGAAGCGCCGCGCAATATTGCCAATCGGGCGCAGATCATGCTGGATACGATTGCCGCTTCGGGCAAGGCTGCCTCGTAAGCGTACCGGCCCGGTCCAGTCTCCAAGAGGATGACGCGGCCGGCTTTGCATGGGAAATGCATCAGAACAAAGGGTTGGAGCGGCGGGGTGATCCTGTCGCACCGGAAGCGCTCCGACCGAATCAGAAGGCCAGAAAGGCACGCGTCATGAGTTTCACTGTCGCCATCGTCGGGCGTCCGAATGTCGGCAAGTCCACGCTCTTCAACCGTCTGGTGGGCAAGAAGCTCGCGCTGGTGGACGATACGCCGGGCGTGACCCGCGACCGCCGGCCGGGCGATGCCAAGCTGGTCGACCTGCGTTTCCGCATCATCGATACGGCCGGCCTGGAAGAGGCGGATGCCGAATCCCTCGAAGGGCGCATGCGCGCGCAGACGGAAAAGGCCATCGACGAAGCGGATCTGTCGCTCTTCGTGGTGGACGCCAAGCTGGGGCTGACGCCGGTCGACCAGGCGCTGGCGGAAATGTTGCGCCGCCGCGGCAAGCCCGTGGTGCTGGTGGCCAATAAATCCGAAGCCCGCGGCTCCGATAGCGGCTTTTACGATTCCTATACGCTCGGCCTTGGCGAGCCTGTGCCGATTTCGGCGGAACATGGCCAGGGCATGATCGATCTGCGCGATGCTATCGTGGAGGCCATCGGCCCGGAACGGGCATTTCGCGATGACGACGAGGATGAGGCGGTTACGGATGTCTCTGTCTTCCTGCCGGATGACGAGGATGACGAGGCCGAGCCCGCCTATGACGAGACAAAGCCGCTGCGCGTGGCGATCGTCGGGCGCCCGAATGCCGGAAAATCCACGCTGATCAACCGCTTTCTCGGCGAAGACCGGCTCTTGACCGGCCCCGAAGCCGGCATCACGCGCGATTCCATCTCCGTCGAATGGGATTGGCGCGGCCGAACGATCAAGATGTTCGATACGGCCGGCATGCGCCGCAAGGCCCGCGTGCAGGAAAAGCTCGAAAAACTGTCGGTCGCCGATACGCTGCGGGCCATCCGTTTCGCGGAAACCGTCGTCATCGTCTTCGATGCCACCATCCCCTTCGAGAAGCAGGATCTGCAGATCGTCGATCTGGTGCTGCGCGAAGGCCGCGCTGCCGTGCTGGCCTTCAACAAATGGGATCTCGTGGACGAGCCGCAGGCGGTTCTCGCGGATCTGCGGGAGAAGACGGAGCGGCTCCTGCCGCAGGCGCGCGGCATCCGCGCCGTGCCGATTGCCGGGCAGACCGGCTATGGTCTCGACAAGCTGATGCAGAGCATCATCGATACCGACAAGATCTGGAACAAGCGCATCTCGACGGCGAAGCTCAATCGCTGGCTGGATGGCGTCCAGGTCCAGCATCCGCCACCGGCGGTGTCCGGGCGCCGGCTGAAGCTGAAATATATGACGCAGGTCAAGGCCCGACCGCCAGCCTTCATGATTTCCTGCACCCGGCCGGATTCCGTGCCGGAGTCCTATCTGCGCTATCTGATCAATGGTTTGCGCGCCGATTTCCAGATGCCCGGCGTGCCGGTGCGCATCCATCTACGCGCTGCGGAAAATCCCTTCGAAAACAAGCGCAAAAAGCGCTGAGGCGAGGCGCTGATGGCGCGCCCGCCGTGATGGGGCGCGCCCGCCGTGATGGGAGGCGCTCGGCGTGCCCTGCCTGTGATGACGCGCCGTTCATGACGCGCCACTCATCGCGGGGGATCGTTTCCTCGGAGGATCTGCAGTGCCGGACAATCAGCCGCGCATGCCGGCCCGCCGCAGTGTCGGGCCCTGTGCCGCCTGCGGCTCGATCGCCCGTGCCACGCCTGCCATCCCTTGTGTCCCTGAAATCCCGTGCATCCCTGACACGCCTTGCGTCCCTGCCGCGCCGGTGCGGAAGCGCATCATCTGTTCGCGCAGCAGAACCGACTGGCTATCCAGCGTGGCGGCGGCGGCCATAAGCTCCTCGACCATGGCCGCATTGCGCTGCGTATCCTGATCCATGGCGTTCATGGCGGCATTGACCGCCGCCAGGCCGACCGCTTGCTCGCGGGATGTGGTGGCAATCGTGTCCATCTGCCGGTTGATGTTGACGATATGCTCGCCGATGATGCTGAGCGCATCGGCCGTTTCGCGCACCAGCTGCACGCCGCCATCCACCTCCGCGCTGGAGTTCTGAATGAGGCTCTTGATTTCCTTGGCGGCGGTCGCCGAGCGCTGGGCAAGCTCGCGCACTTCCTGCGCCACGACGGCGAAACCCTTGCCGGCATCCCCGGCGCGCGCCGCCTCGACGCCGGCATTCAGCGCCAGAAGATTGGTCTGGAAGGCGATTTCATCGATGACGCTGATGATATTGGCGATCTGCTGGGAGGATTGCTCTATGCGCTGCATGGCCTGCTCGGCGCGGGTGACGACCGCCCGCGACTGATCGGCTGCCTGCGTGGCGGCAAGGGCGACGGTTTTCGCCTCATCCGTCGTCCTGCTGGCAGAGGCGACATTGGCCGTCAGTTGATTGATCGCCGCGGCGGTTTCCTCGAGCGATGCCGCCTGCCGCTCGGTGCGTGCGGAGAGATCGGTCATGCTCGCCGTCACCTCCCTTGTCCCGGTGCCGATGCTGGCCGAGACGCGCAGAACGGCATTCATCGCATTGGACAAATGGTCGAGCGCCAGGTTGAAATCCTGGCGCAGGCCGTCATATCGAGCATTGAGCGGCTCCTCGATCGGATGCGACAGGTTGCCGTCGGAAAGCCGCGTCAGTCCCTGGCCTATGGCCGCGACGGCGCGCTCGATCTGGCGCAATTCTCCGTCGAGAATGGATCGCTGGTCCTTGCGCTCGCGCTCCAGCGCCTCGTTCTCTTCGGCGAAGAAGTGGTTCATGGCCACCGCCACATCCGCGAAAATCGATTGCATGAGCGACATGATCAAGCTGTCGCGCGATCTCTTGCTCGTCCATCGCAATTTGTCGACAAGCGCGGTGATGAGGCCGCCGCCATAAAAGGCATAGCCCTGCAGATAATCGGGATAGGAGACCTGCGCGGCAATGCTGCGCGCAATCACCGCCTGCTCGCGAAAGTAATCCGGCGAGAAATCACCCGTTGCGATGCGCCGGAACTTACGCTCCTCCTGCTGCATCATCTCTTCCGGCACGTTTGGCATGCCGACGGACTGATAGGCGCTCTTCAGCACCGCGCGCAGCTGCGGCAGCACATGGTCGCGGACGGTCTCGCCAATCGCCCGCCTGTCCGCCGGCCACGGTTTGATCTGGTCTTCGATCTTCGACATTCCGACCTCACTTGTTCTCAAGATGAGCCGGAAGGTTAGGAGGGCTTTGTCAAAAATATGTTAAGTCTATACAGTTCTACCATGTATAATTAGTGATATTTATTTTTTATCCAAAGTAAAAAATAATAAATCTAAAACAGTAATTTGCAATATTATCGACGCCGGATTCCTCGGAGGCATGCTGCTTGATCACGTTCTCAGACTGTTGAACCCTCCGGCCGGTGGCGCCAGCGTCTTGCGCCCCTGGGCGATCAGCACATTGTTCAGGAACTGGCGGGATGCGGCTTCCCAGGTGAAATTGCGCGCCAGGCGACGGGCATTCTCGCGGCTGCAATCCAGCGCATCCAGGCAGGCCTGCCGCAGATCCTCGTCCAGGGCTCCGGCGCCGGAGCCGTTTTCGATGATATCGATCGGCCCCGTCACCGGAAAGGCGGCCACCGGAACACCGCTGGCAAGCGCTTCGAGAATGGTATTGCCGAACGTATCGGTCCTTGAGGGAAAGACGAAGACATCGGCCTGGGCATAGGCCTGGGCGAGATCCTCGCCGGTCTTCAGCCCGGTAAACAGAACATCCGGATAGCGCCTTTGCAGTTCGGCGCGCTCCGGCCCCTCGCCAATCACCACTTTCGAGCCCGGCAGATCGAGATCGAGAAAGGCCGGCAGGTTCTTCTCCACCGCGATCCGGCTGACGGTCAGGAAGATCGGCCTTGGCAGACCGAAAGGCCTGTCCTCCAGTTGGCGCGGGTGAAAGAGCGACTGGTCTATGCCGCGGCTCCAGCGCAGGAGGTTTTTCAGCCCGAGCTTGGCCAGTTCGCGTTCCAGGCTAGCGGTTGCCACCATGCAGCCGCTGCCGGCATTGTGGAACCAGCGCACGAAGGCGCGCATCCAGCGAATGGGCACCGGGAAGCGCGCCGCCACATATTCGGGAAAGCGCGTGTGGTAGCTGGTCGAAAAGGGCAGGTCGTTCTTCAGGCACCAGCGGCGCGCCAAAAGCCCGAGCGGCCCTTCTGTCGCGATATGCACCGATGTCGGTCCCTGGCTTTCCAGAAGCTTCGCCACCGATGAATAGCTGGCGACGGACAGGCGGATTTCCGGATAGGTGGGGCAGGGCACGCTCGAAAAATTCTGCGGCGTGATCATCGAGACGTCGATGCCCATCCGGCTCAGTTCGCGATTGGTGTTTTCAATGGAGCGCACCACGCCATTGACCTGCGGATACCAGGCATCGCTGACGATGGTGATTCTGGTCATCACTTGCACCTCGCTGGCCAGCGCACGACTCATCTGTCGTGGCTACGGTGCGGCATCTATCGGCGAAGAGTGTTACATCGTGATGTCAGGGGGGTGATGTCAGGGGGGTATGTCAGGGGGGTGATGTCAGCGGGGCAGCAGCGCCGGGTCGATCAGCGCGCCATGCTGGCTGATCACCACGGAGGCCACGGCGGCGCCATGCGCCGCAGCCTGCGAGAGGGAAGCGCCCTCGATCAGCCGCGACAGCAGGCCGCCGTTGAAACTGTCGCCGGCGCTTGTCGTGTCCACCACCGTCTCTGGCGGCACGGCGGGAACGAAGATCGTCTCGCTGCCTTCCGCCACGGTCGCGCCCTGGCCGCCGTTCTTGACCACCACCTGCAGCGCGCCAAGCGCCTGATAGCGTTCGATGGTCTCGGCAATATTGGCATCGCCGAAATGCGTCGTCTCGTCGTCGAAGCTCGGCAGAACCATGGTCGCGGCACGGGCGCCGGCGCTGATCGTGTCCAGCATGGTCGCCTTGCCTTCCCACAGCCTGGGCCGGATATTGGGATCATAGGCAATGGTCTTGCCGGCTGCCTTGGCGCGGCGCAGTTCGGAAAGCAGCGTTTCGCGCGCCGAAGCCGTCAGGATCGCCAGCGTGATCCCGGAGAAATAGACGAGATCCGCCTTGTCGATCGCACGGCGCAGATGGTCGGCATCCTCGGCGAGCTGGCGCGCGGCGGATGTGTCGCGCCAATAGCTGAAGGTGCGTTCGCCATCCTTGAGCGAGATGAGGTAGAGACCGGGCGTGCGCGAGGGGATGCGCCGGATCATCGACGTGCCGATGCCGGCCTTTTCGATGAATGCCAGCATCTCGTCCGACAAGGGATCGTCGCCGACGCAGGTCAAGTAGTCGATCGTCGACCCTTGCGACAGGCCGGCCCGCAGATACCAGGCGCAATTCAGCGTGTCGCCGGCAAAACCCTTCTTCAGCAGGCCATTGCCGGCCTGCGAGAGCTCCACCATGCATTCGCCGATCGAGAGAATATGATATGCCATCGGCTTGCTGCTCCTCCGTCTCCTGGAGCGGCATAGGACGATCCGCGCGGCAAGGCAAGCCGCCAGTGCAGGCTTGCGCCTGTCGCGACAGGGCATCATCGGTTCATCTTCATTTGTCTTTTGCTGCAAGCTCACTAGGTTGTCGTCTAGTGGTTTGAATTCGGAGCAAAGACGGCATGGCAACGGGAACGATAAGCAAGGGTGATCCGAACTGGTGGCGGGGCGCGGTGATCTATCAGGTCTATCCCCGTTCCTTCCAGGACACGACGGGCGACGGCATCGGCGATATCAGGGGCATCACCGCGCGCCTGCCGCACATCGCCTCGCTCGGTGTCGATGCCATCTGGCTCTCGCCCTTCTTCACCTCGCCCATGGCCGATATGGGCTACGACGTCTCCGATTACTGCAATGTTGATCCGATGTTCGGCACGCTGGCCGATTTCGATGCGATGATGGCCGAATGCGAGCGGCTTGGCCTGAAGGTCATCATCGACCAGGTGATCTCGCATACATCCGATCAGCATCCCTGGTTCATTGAAAGCCGCGCCAGCCGCAGCAATCCGCGAGCCGACTGGTATGTCTGGGCTGATCCGAAGCCGGACGGCACGGCGCCCAACAACTGGCTGTCGATCTTCGGCGGTCCGGGCTGGGAATGGGATGGCGTGCGCAAGCAGTATTACATGCACAATTTCCTGTCCTCGCAGCCGGATCTCAATTTCCACAATCCGGATGTGCAGGATGCCATGCTGGCGGCCGTCAAATTCTGGCTGGATCGCGGCGTGCATGGCTTCCGCCTGGATACGGTGAACTATTATTTCCACGACAAGCAGCTGCGCAGCAATCCGCCAATGGTCTACGACCCCAATTCCACGGGGCTCGAAACCGATACGAACCCCTATTCCATGCAGCATCATCTGTATGACAAGAGCCAGCCGGAAAACATCAATTTCCTCAAGCGCCTGCGCTCGCTGATGGACCAGTATGACTGCCGGACGACGGTGGGCGAAGTGGGCGACGCGGAACGGTCGCTGACCACGCTTGCCATCTATACCAGCGGCGATGACAAGCTGCATATGTGCTATACGTTCGATCTCCTGAGCCCGCGATTCACCGCCGATCACATTCGCGGCGTGGTTTCCAAATGCCAGGAAATCGTCACCAATGGCTGGGTCTGCTGGGCCTTTTCCAATCATGACGTCGTCCGCCATGTCTCCCGCTTCATGGAGAAGCCGGAGGAGCGGGAGCCGATCGCCAAGATCGCCATCAGCGTCCTCGCAACGCTGCGTGGCTCGATCTGCCTCTACCAGGGGGAGGAGCTCGGCCTGCCGGAAGCGGAACTATCCTTCGAGGATCTGCGCGATCCGTACGGCATCAGGTTCTGGCCCGCCTTCAAGGGCCGTGACGGGTGCCGCACGCCGATGGTGTGGGAAACGGAAAAGCCGCTCGGCGGCTTCAGCGAGGGCACCAAGAGCTGGCTGCCGGTTCCGGGCGAGCATACGGCGCTGGCGGTCAACGGGCAGGAGAATGACGAAAACTCGATCCTCAATCACTATCGCCGCACTCTGGCCTTCCGTCGCGCGCATGGCGCCTTGCTGGACGGCGACCTGACATTCCTGGACACACAGGCCGATCTTCTGGCCTTCATCCGGGAAAAGGGCGGCGAGCGGCTGCTCTTCGTCTTCAACCTGACGCGAGCCCCGCAGGATTACCTCCTGCCGGCCTCCCTTGCCGATTGCCATCCGACGCCAATGCCGGGCTATAATCCGCCCGTCGAGGACAAGGTGGTGCGCCTGCAGGCCTTCGACGTCTTCTGCGCCCGCCTCTAATACCAGATGTCGATGATGGAAACCGATAGCGCCGGATGAAGGCCTCCGGTCCCACGCGATCGGTTCCTTATAACGACATTTGATATAAGGGATCAGGCGGAGACCGGCGCATAGGCGGCCGGCTCCGTCTTCAGCCGCGTCACATCCTGCATGGGTGGCGCGCCGAACAGGCGGCGATATTCCCGGCTGAACTGGGAGGGGCTGTCATAGCCGACCCGGTGCGCCGCGCTTGCCGCATCCATGGCCTCCGAGAGGATGAGCCGCCGTGCCTCCTGCAAGCGCAGCTGCTTCTGATATTGCAGCGGGCTGAGCGCCGTCACCTCGCGGAAATGCTCGTGCAGGGAGGAGGCGCTCATGCGCGCCTCCCGCGCCACCTGGTCGATGCTGAACGGCTTGTCGTAGTTCTGGCGGATCCAGGCGATCGCCCGGTTCACCTGCGACAGCCGGCTCTCCGGCATCAGCATGCGGCGCAGCTTGGCCGCCTGGTCGCCGCGCAGCAGACGATAGAGGATTTCCCGCTCGATCAGCGGCGCCATCACCGGAATGTCCTCCGGCGTGTCGAGCAGGCTGACCAGCCGCAGTGCCGCATCCATGAGCTTGGGATCGGAACGGCTGAGGCACAGCGCCTTGCCGCAGCTCTTGGAGTGCGATGCCGAGGATAAGGCAATCGGCGCATCCATCATGAGGGCGGCCAGCGCATTCATGTCGAGGTCGAGCTTCAGGCTGAGATAGGGTTTTTGCGCATCCGCCTCCAGCACCTGTCCGGTGATCGGCAGGTCCGCCGAGGCGATGAGGTGGCGCGCCGGACCATAATGATAGACCTCGTCGGCAAGCAGAACCTGCTTCGATCCCTGCGCGATGATGCAGAGCGCCGGCTGCTGCACGCTCTGCATCGGCTCCGTCGGCTTTGACGCGCGCACGAGGCTGAGGCGCGGAATGGCTGTTGCAAAAACCCCGTCATCTTCGGTGTGATGTGCAATCAGCCGGGAAAGTTCCTGCAGTTGGTGCATGATAGTGTCCTTCGAACCGGCCCGTTTTGGCCGGATTTCTGCGGGTTTCTGACGCCGATGTAGCATTTTCGATGTTGATGATCCACCAAATAATCCGGCGGTCCGGATTTTTGTGCAATCATTCTGGAGTCCTGATCTACCGGTTTCGGCAGCAGCTTTGCCATATTGCTCCTGCAACGCAAAACGCAGATCCCATAGAAAGGAGACGGAGATGCAAAATTTCCAACGGCTGCTCGAAAGCCCGCTGACATTCGTGGTGGACCTGATCGAAACCATCAAGGTTCAACACCGCATATCCGTCGAGCGTCGCAAGCGCGTCGAGCTTCGGCGTCGATATATGAACGGTTGAGATGAATTGAAAGAGGCGGGTCCCGAAGAGCTCCGCCTCTTTCTTCGGATCATCGTGCAAGACAGGAGAGATTAGAATGACCACGCATGCCTTTGCCGGCCTGTGGATGACCGAGGACGGTTTCATCCGCCACGAACTGCTGCCGAACGGCCGCTATGTCGAGGGACGCGGTCACCGGGAACGGGCTTATCAAGGCCGTTACCAGATCCGCGGCAACCATATCGATTATCGCGACGATGCCGGCTTTGCCGCCGATGGCGAATTCCGCAACGATGTCCTCTATCATGCCGGCATGATCCTGCGCCGCGGCTGACGCATTCCATCCCTTCATGCGCCGCGCGTCCGGCCGCAGGGCTCAGTCGAGCAAGCGGAACTGATCGACATCCACCATGCCACGGTCGGATATTTTCAGATGCGGAATGACCGGCAGCGGCAGGAAGGCGACCTGCAGGAAGGGCTCGGCCAAAGTGGTGCCGAGGGCATAGGCGGCCTTGCGCAGCTCCGTCAGCGCATCGCGCACCGTCTCGAAAGGGTCAAGACTCATCAGCCCGGCGACCGGCAGGGCGATTTCTCCCGTGACGCGGCCGGCCTCGACGACGACGAAGCCGCCGCGGATGTCGGAGAGCCGATTGACGGCCAGCGCCATATCGTCCTCGCTGACGCCGACCACGCAGATATTGTGGCTGTCATGGCCGACGGTCGAGGCGATGGCTCCCTTCTTCAAGCCGAATCCCTGAACGAAGCCATTGGCGTGATTGCCGTTCTTCCCATGCCGTTCGATGACGGCGACCTTGATGATGTCATTGTCGAGATCGACGCTGGTCTGGTTGCCGGAGGCGGGCAGGCGGAAGCGGCGATGTTCGGTAATGATCTTGCCCGGCAGAACCCCGATCACCGGCTGTTCTTCGGTTTTGACCGGAACCGAGAAATCGGCCGCCTTGACCAGCCGCGCCTTGACGCTGTCGAGGCCGACAGGCGCGACCGGTCTGCGGCTTGCGAAGAGTTCGGGCGTGACGCGCCGGCCGCCGGCAAAGACCATGTCCGCCCGGCAGTCTTCGAGCGTATCGACGACCACCAGATCGGCGCGCCAGCCGGGCGCCACGAGGCCGCGGTCGAAAAGGCGGAAGGCACGGGCGGCGGAAATGGAGGCTGCGCGATAGGCGACCAGCGGTTCCACGCCATGGGCGATCGCCGTCCGGATCATGAAATCGAGATGGCCCTCTTCGGCAATGTCCAGCGGATTGCGGTCATCCGTGCACAAGGCCAGATAGGGGGAGAGCCGCTCCGTCATGATCGGCAAGAGCGCGTGGAGATCCTTGGAGACCGAGCCTTCGCGCACGAGGATATGCATGCCCTTGCGGATCTTTTCCAAGGCCTCCGCGGCGCTGGTCGCCTCGTGTTCGGTGCGGATGCCGGCGGCGAGATAGCCGTTCAGGCCAAGGCCTGACAAGAGCGGCGCATGACCATCGATATGCCCGCCCTGGAAGGCCTCGAGCTTGGCGATCGCCCCCGGATCCTTGTGGATGACGCCGGGGAAATTCATGAATTCCGCCAGGCCGATCACCTTCGGATGCTGCCGAAACGGCAGGAGCCGCTCGATGGGCAGGTCGGCGCCGGAGGTTTCCAGATGGGTGGCGGGGACGCAGGAGGAGAGCTGGACCCGGATGTCCATGATCGTCTCTTCGGCCGAATCGAGAAAGAACTGGATACCCTCGGTGCCGATGACATTGGCGATCTCATGCGGATCGCAGATCGCCGTGGTGACCCCGTAGGGCAGCACGCATCGGTCGAATTCATGCGGCGTGACGAGCGAGCTTTCGATGTGCAGATGCGTATCGATGAAGCCCGGCACGACGATCCGGTCGGAAATGTCGATCGTCTCGCGGCCCTCATAGGCTTCGCAGGTGCCGACGATCGTGTCGCCGCAAATGGCGATATCGGAGGCTGAGAGTTCACCGGTCACAAGGTCGAAGAACCGGCCGCCCTTGAGGACGATATCGGCCGGCTGTCGCCCCGTGCCCTGATCGATTCGGCGTTCAAGATCGCTCATGGTGTCGCTCTCCGGTTGATGCTGGCGACACGATAGCGGTCTGTCCTGTGGCGTGGAAGGGGCGGCGGCCGCCCGTTGGCGCAAGGCCTGCGCGGCAGAGGTGGCCGAAGAGGACCGGGCAGATCGCTCGGCCCGGTCTTCCGCGCTTTGGTGTGCGGACTATTCGACGGAGACCATCTTGCTGTCCTTCCACTGGAAGAGGTCGAAGGTCTGCGAGGTCAGGTCGCCGGTCTCGCCATAGGTCAACTCGCCGATAACGGTGTTCACTGGTTCGCCCGATTTGAGGGCGGCGGCAACGGCGGACGCATCCTCGGCGCTGCCGGCGCGCTCGATGCCGGCCTTGATGACTTCCACCGCCGCATAGGCGTTTAGCGTGAAGGCTTCCATCGGAATGTTGCGGGCGGCCAGCGCCTCGGCGGCGGCCTTGGCATCCGGGTTCTTGCTGGCATCCGCAGCCGTGGTGAAAATGGTGCCGTCGGCGGCCGGGCCGCCAATGCTCGAAAATTCGGTGTTGGAAAGTCCGTCGCCGCCGATCAGCATCGGCTTGATGCCGAGATCGGCCAATTGCCGCACCAGCAGTCCGGCTTCCGGGTGATAGCCGCCGAAATAGACGACATCGATGTTTTCCGCCTTGATGCGGCTGGTCAGGGCGCTGAAATCCTTCTCGCCCGGGGTCAGGGCCTCGTTGAGAACCTCGGTCACGCCCCCCTTGTTCAGCGCGGCCTTGAAGGCATCGGCCAGGCCTTTGCCATAGGCGCCCTTGTCATTGATGATGGCGACTCGCTTGTCCTTGGCGTGCTTCAGCAGGTAGGAGGCGGCCACATCGGCCTGCTGGTCGTCGCGGCCGCAGGTGCGCAGCACGGTTTCAAGACCGCGCGTCGTCAGGGCCGGCGTGGTGGCCGTCGGGGTGACCATCAGGACGCCGTTCTCGGCCAGCGCATCGGAGGCCGGCATGGCGACGCCGGAGGTGACGGGGCCGACGACGAAGCGTACGCCATCGCCGATCAGCTGGTTGGCGGCCGAAACGCCCTGCTTGGGTTCGCCCGCATCATCGGCAATCTTCAGGACGATCTTTTCGCCCTTGATGCCGCCGGCCTTGTTGATGACGTCGATGGCGGTTTCCGCCCCGTTCTTCACCTGGTTGCCATAGGCGGCGACGGGGCCGGTTACGGGCGCGATCAGGCCGATGACGATATCGGCGCGGGCAGCGGAAACGAGCGAGAGGGTGGCGATGGCAGTGGCGCCGAGCAGGGTCTTGACGTTCATATTGAGCCTCCGTGGGTCGGCCGACATTCGGCCTGTGAAGTGGCCGTGCACCCTGTGCGTCTGCCGGCGGTCTGCATCAGGCAGCCCGTGCCAAGCGGCAGGACGGGTGGGCGGTCCAGGCAGAAGGCGCCATGTTTGGCTGCATTCTGCCGTCATGTTTAAGAATTCGGCAGGGACTGCGCAAGGGATTATATCGCAGACTGCCGCCGTCTTCGGCATATGCATGTTTTATGGGCTGACCGATGCAATCTTCCGGCGCTGCATCCCTTGCTGGGCCGGCGCCTGAGGCGTGCGGCGCACGGCCGTTTCGCCGGCTTGCGGGCGGGCCGCCAGGGCGGCAAACAGTTCGGCATCGTGATCGCGTCCGGCATTGGCGGTGGTCAGCAGCCTGTCACCCCAGAACAGCGAATTGGCCCCGGCCACAAGGCAGAGGATCTGCGCCTCGCGGTTGAGGCTGGACCGCCCCGCAGAGAGCCGCACCATGGCCTTGGGCATGATGATCCGCGCGGTGGCGACCATACGCACGAGATCGAGAGGATCGACCGGCGGGCAATCTGAAAGCGGCGTGCCCTTGACCGGCACCAGCGCATTGATCGGAACGCTTTCCGGATGCGGCGCCATGCTGGCCAGCACCTGCAGCATGGAGGCGCGATCGCGCGCCGTCTCGCCCATGCCGATAATGCCGCCGCAGCAGAGCTCGACGCCAAAGGCACGCACGGTTGCGAGCGTATCCAGCCGATCCTGATAGGTGCGGGTGGAAATGATCTCGCCGTAGAATTCGGGACTGGTATCGAGATTGTGGTTATAGGCGGTCAGGCCCGCCTCCGCCAGGCGCTCGGCCTGGTGCGGCGTCAGCATGCCGAGCGTCACGCAGGCTTCCATGCCCAGCGAGCGGACCCCGCGGACCATGTCCAGCACGGCATCGAAATCGGGGCCGTCCGTCACCTTGCGCCAGGCGGCTCCCATGCAGAAGCGCTCGGCGCCGGCCTTGCGGGCGCGGTCCGCCAGCGCCACGACGACCGCCGGATTCATCAGGCGCTCGCGCGTCAGCTCGACCTCGCGGTGATGGGCGGATTGCGGGCAATAGGCGCAATCTTCCGGACAGCCGCCGGTCTTGATCGACAAAAGGCTCGCCTTCTGCACGCGGTCCGGATCGTGATGCTGCCGATGCACGGCACTGGCTCGACCGATGAGATCGAGCAGCGGCAGGTCGTGGAGGCCAAGAATGGCCTCGATCGTCCAGTCATGGCGGATCATTTCCGCGCCGGTCCTCATCGGCCAGGCCCCAGCAGGCGTGAGAGGCCGCTGCCGAAGATCGCACTGCCGACAGCAACCGCGGCGCATTTGACGAGGTCGCCGAGAAGGAAGGGCGCAACGCCGAGCGCAAGAAGGCGGTCGGCCGGGACGAAGAGCGCAAGCCAGGCAAGGCCGGCGGCATAGATCACGCCGAGGCCGACCAGCATGGCGCCCATCTGCCGGATCATGGCCTTGCCGCCCGCCCGGCTGCCAGCAAGGCGAGCTTCGGGACGACGAGTAGGATGACGAATAGGGCGACTGGCAGGACCGCCGGCAAGATGGCCGACAAGGACGGATGCAAGCAGAAAGCCGAGAAGATAGCCGCCGGTGGGCCCGGCCATATAGGCAAGGCCGATGCCGCGCTCGGGCGATCCGGAAAAGACCGGCAGGCCCGTGGCTCCGGCGGAAAGATAGAGGAGAAAAATGGCGCCGGCGAATCGCGGACCGAGAAGCACGGCGAAAGCCATGACCGCCATCGTGTGCAGGGTCATGGGAACCGGCCAGAAGGGGATCTGTATCTTTGCCGCCGCGGTCATGACGGCGGCGCCGCCCAAGATGATCATCCCCCGACGGACCCATTTGGAGGCGCGGCCGGCAGTCAAACCCGTGTCGAGATCCATGAGCTAAATCCTTTTATAGATAATTTGACAGGAATATCTCGAATGAATCCACGAAGGGCCAGATTTGACAAGACGGAATCGTCGGTATCTGGAAAATTCTGAATTCTACTGGCCACTTTAAAGGAGATTATCTATAATCTACGCGTGTCAAAGTTATGCTCAGGCTGTGAGGCGCGATCTCAGGCGGGTATGGAGTGCGGCGCGGCAGGCCTTTAAGGAGTCAGGAGGGATAAGGCGTTTCGGCTCGTGGCCCTGACCGGGTGTCCCACCCATTGCACGTGACGAGCAAGAACGGCGGCAGCCCCTTCGATATCATGGCTGCGCAGGGCGGAAAGGATCGCCAGATGGTCGCGATCGGTCGGTGCTTCCCATTCGGCCCGCCAGCCGGAGAAGAGGAAACGGGCGCTGGCGGCATGCAGGTCGTCGATCGCCTTCAGGAGCCGGGGCATGCCGCAGGGTGTCAGAAGGATACGGTGGAAGCTGCGATTGGCCTCTTCCCAGGCCTGCACGTCACCCGCTCTGTCGCCGGCACGATTGGCCTCTTCGGCCTGGTCCAGGATGGCGCGTGTGAGGTGAGGGGCCGCATGGCGAAGCGCCAGGACCTCCAGCGCCGAGCGCATTTCGGCAACCTCCCGAACCTCCGCCATGGTGAAACCCGCAACGCGCGTGCCGCGCCGCGGCTCGCTGACGACCAGTCCCATGGCCTCCAGGCGGCGAAAGGCCTCCCGCACCGGCACATGGCTCGTGTCGAATTCCTCGGCAATGTGATCCTGCGCCAGGCGCATGCCCGGCGACAAGGCGCCGGCAATGATGCGCTCTGCAAGAATGCGGCTGATTCGCACCGCGATCGTTTCGGCCTTGGCTGTCGACATGAGCGATGCATAATACCAAGTGGCGCGAATGGGAACCCTTTGCGCCACGGCCTTCGGCGGTCTCCTGTATGGCGGGTTTCCCGCGCGCCTGGAACACGCCTCCTCGAGCACGCCTCCTCGATCACCCTTTGTTGTCGCCTCTATTGCGAGGGCGGGGTGACTTCGAGAGAGAAGCCGTCGCGGCTGCAGCGCCGCACCTGCTGCGGTCCGGGCTGGTTCTCCCGCTCGGCCTGTGGCCGCTCCCAGGACATGCGGGTCACCGTATCGCAGTCGAAGCCGGTCTCGGCGGCTTTCGGCGCAGATGGTTCTGGTGCCGGCAGGGTCGTCTTCGGCGTGATGGTGCCGCTACCGGGACTGGCCTTGCCGGCACTGCCCCAATCGATGGCGGATGCCGGCACTGTGGCGCAAGCGCTTGCCATTGCAACTAGAAATGCGAGCTTACGTGCCCCTGCCGTCATTGTATTCCGCTCCTCGTCCATCCTCTCCGGTGATTCAAAGTGTCGGTCAGGCTTCCGCTGAGGTCAAGCACGCCGAGGCTTGGCCGCAAGACATGGAGGCTTGGCCGCAAGGCGATAGAGCAGAAAAGCCTCTCAATCGTCGGCATGTCGGCAGAGGCGTCGATCCGATGAGGAAAGTCCGCTATGGACGGAAAATCCCTCCGGGCATCAAATGGATGGCATGAAGATACCCCTCATCCCGCGACGGGTCTTCTGGCGCGCGCCACCCGGCTCACGCCATAAGCAAAGAGTTGAGGCTGATCGGTCCCAGGCCGAATGGGAGCCGATCGATAGAAACAGGGCATGTCATGATGGTCGTGAAGTTCGGCACCGCTAATCGCAGGCTTTCCTCATGAAAGCGGTCGAGACGCGTGCCGTGATGTTTGCGCTGTCATCAAGCAGCCGATCGATCGCGTTCAGGTTCGCAATACAGGCCTTCCAATGTTTCCAGAACCCGCATGACGGATTCGGCAGAGCTGGAATAATAGATGGTTTGCGCGTCGCGCCGCGTGTTGACGAGTTTCTGGGCGCGCAGTTTCGACAGATGCTGCGAGAGCGCGGACTGGCTCAACCCAACTTTGGTGGCCAGCGCGCCGACGGCAACTTCGCCCTCGACGAGGCAGCACAGAATCAACAAGCGTTTGGGGTTTGCCATGGCAGACAGCAGGTTTGCTGCCGCTGCCGAGTGCTCAGTGAGTGATGTCATCTTGAATTCCTCAGTCATCCCCTAAGTAACCTGTCCGCCGCCTTGTGAGCGGTAACAGTAATGGCAAATTTAGCAAGACAGCACCGGGAATGTATATCCCTAAATTTTGCGTAGTGATATGTCAGTTTCCAAGTATACGCATAAGCTCATCTATAGCGTCGTCCGGTTGAACGAAGATGTCATCAAACTCATGGCGATAGATCCTGTCGCGTCCGGCGGGATCGGTTCCCGAAATGTCGATGCCGGCCGGATCCATGCCGCAGATGCGGTAATGCTCGGCTTTCGGGGCGCCAAAGGCACGCGCCAGTGCGGTCGCATCTTGCCCGCCATTCATCAGCCCTTCCTCTGCGGCAAGCCAGGCGGCCTGGTCCAGCGGGAAGGAGAAGGTGAAAAGACCGCCATCTATGGCATAGGCGCGGCCGAAGCCGCCGTTCAGGGAGGCATGGTCGGGGCGCAGGCGGTAAAAGCTGAAATCGGGAAAGTCGATATAGAGCGCGGATTTCGGATGCCGGTTGAGGAAGCGCCGCCTGGCCCTGTCATGGTCCTGGCTGCCGCGCGGAACCGGTTCCGCCAGGGCAAACAGCGTCACCCGCGGATGCGCAAGCGGATCGCCCTTGCCGGGCTCACCCGCCAGGAGCGAGCATCGCGGTTCGCCGGCCAGGCTGCGCGTATGGGCCGCGAGCGTGGAGACGAGGATGAGCGGCGTCCCGTCAAGATCGGTCGCCATCAGTGCGCGGCTGACCGCGGGAAAGCCCGATGCGGCATCCTGGACCGCAAGGGCGACGGAGCGCGCGGACCGCAAAAGCGTGCGGCCGAGCGTCAATGCCTCGGGATCGAGATCCCGCAGGACGGATGGCTTGTCAGTCACGCTTCTACACCTCGCGGCGCCGGTGTCGGGTCAGACCGGCGATGATATCGTCGGCGCCAATGGTGCCGATGACGGCGCCGTTGTCAACGATGCCGATGACGCCGGGCTGGCGCGCCAGCGCGTCCATGATGTCGACCAGCGGCGTGCGGGGCAGGGCGGTCGCAGTGACCGGCCCCCTGGCGGACGTGCTTGCGCCGGGGCTCATGACGTCCGAGGCGGTCAGGAGTGTGATCGGGTTCAGGTTCTGGACGAAATCCGCGACATACTGGTTGGCCGGCGCGCGGACAATGTCCTGCGGCGTGCCGCATTGGACGATCCGCCCGCTTTCCATGATCGCGATGCGATTGCCGATTCGGAAGGCTTCGTCGAGATCGTGACTGACGAAGAGAATGGTCTTCTTCAACCTCATCTGAAATTCCAGGAGCTCGTCCTGCAGCCGGGTGCGAATCAGCGGGTCGAGGGCGGAAAATGGCTCGTCCATCAACAGGATCGGCGCGCCCGTGGCGAAGGCCCGGGCGAGCCCGACACGCTGCTGCATGCCGCCGGACAATTCGCCCACCCGGCGCTGCGCCCATTCCGACAGATTGACCAGCGACAGCTGTTCGGCGATCTGCGCCTTGCGCTGTCTTTCCGGCACGCCGGCCAGCTCCAGCCCGAAGCCGACATTGTCGGCGACGCTGCGCCAGGGCAGGAGGCCGAATTGCTGGAAGACCATGGAGACCGTGCGCATGCGCAGGTCGCGCAGGGTCTTGGGCGGACACCGATAGGGATCGACATGGCCATTGCCCGTCCTGACGCTGACGGTTCCGCGCACCACCGGCGCAAGGCCGTTGACGGCGCGCACCAGCGTCGATTTGCCGGAGCCCGACAGACCCATCAGCACGAGGATTTCGCCCTCCTGAATGGTCAGGGAGGCATTGGAGACTCCAACGACAAGGCTGGTCGCCGTGTTGATCTCCTCGCGCGATTGGCCGTTATCCAGCATGGCGAGCGCGCGTTGCGGGCGGTCACCGAAGATGATGTCGAGATGCTCGAAGGTGATGGCGGCGCTCATGCCCTGTCTCCCTCGCTGCCGGCGCGGAACATGCGATCGAGGATGATCGCCAGGATGACGATGCAAAGCCCGGCCTCGAAGCCGCGGGCGATATTGACCGTGTTCAGCGCGCGAATCACCGGCACGCCGAGCCCGTCGGCGCCGACCAGTGCCGCAATGACCACCATCGACAAGGACAGCATGATCGTCTGTGTCAGCCCCGCCATGATCTGCGGCGTGGCGAAGGGCAGTTCCACCTTTCGCAGCACCTGGGCCGGCTTGGCGCCGAAGGCGATTGCCGCTTCGGTGAGGGCCTGGGGCGTCGAGATGATGCCGAGCCGGGTCAGCCGGATCGGCGCCGGTATGGCAAAGATCACGGTTGCGATCAGGCCGGGCACCATGCCGAGACCGAAGAGGATCAGCGCCGGGATCAGGTAGACGAAGGTGGGAATGGTCTGCATCAGATCCAGAACGGGGCGAAGCAATTCGTAGAGCCAGGAGCGGCGTGCGGAGGCGATGCCGAGCGGCACGCCGATCGCCATGCTGACGGCAGTGGCCGCCACGACAAGCGCCAGCGTCTCCGTCGTTTCCTTCCAATAGCCCTGGTTGATGATGAAGAGCAGGCCGGCGGCGGTGAACAGCGCTACGCCGGCGGAGCGGCGAAACAGGAAGGACAAGGCGGTGAGCGCAACAACCACCGCCAGCGGATGCGGCCACTGGAGAAGGAAAAGCAGCCCGTCGATGACAGTCTCCAGAACCGAGGACAGCCAGTCGAAGAACCAGGCGCCGTGCAGGGTCAGCCAATCGACCGCCTGTTTGGCCCACATGCCGACCGGGATCTTGTAGTCTGTGAGGAAATCCAAGGCGTTTGTCCCTTGTTCTTTGAAAAAGCATGACATGCGCACTGGCAAAGCGCGGCATTGCGAGGCTGCCGCGATCGCGCCCTTGCGAGCCTTCCGGCAAAGAGCGCGAGAGGCCGAAAATGCTGTTATACCAAATGTCGATGACAGAAGCCGGACCGCCGCATTCTGCCAATCCTGGAACGCCCCCGGGCGCCGCCGCGGGGGCAGGCCAGATGGTGCGGCCGCAGGCGGGGCAGGCAAGCCAGACGGTCTGCCGCGAAACTCCTGCCTGCGGGGCTGATGCGACGCGGCTTACAGGCCGAGCTTCTCCTTGACCGCCGCTGCGCCATCCTTGCCGTCAAACGTGGTCACGCCGGAAAGCCAGGGCGTCACGGCCGAGGGATTGTCCTTCAGCCAGGCCAGCGCCGCCTTTTGCGGATCCTCGCCATCGTTGAGGATCTTGCCCATGATGACATTTTCCATCGGCAGCGAGAATTTCAGATTGGTGATGAACTTGCCGAGATTCGGGCACTCCTGGATGAAGCCGGCCCGGACATTGGTGAAGATCTGCGCGCCGCCGAGATCCGGCCCGAACACATCGTCGCCGCCGGTGAGATAGGTCAGCTTGAAATTGGCATTCATCGGATGCGGTTCCCAGCCCAGGAAGACGATGGGCTCGCCGGCGCGGTCGGCCCGCGCCACCTGCGCCAGCATGCCCTGTTCGGACGATTCCACCAGTTCCAGCGCCTTGAGGCCGAAACTGTCCTTGGCGATCATGTCGAGGATCAGGCGATTGCCGTCATTGCCAGGCTCGATACCGTAGATCTTGCCGTCGAGTTCCTTGGCATGCGCTGCGATATCCTTGAAATCCTTGATTCCCAGTTCGGCGCCCTTGGCATTGGTGGCCAAGGTATATTTGGCGCCGACGAGGTTAGGCCCGTAGGATTCGACCGATTTGTCGTCGAGGAAGGGCCGGACGTCGGCCTCCTGCGTCGGCATCCAATTGCCGAGATAGACGTCGATATCCTTGTTCTTCAGCGACTGGTAGGTGACCGGCACGGAAAGCACCTTCACCTCGGGCTCGTAGCCCAGCGCATCGAGAAGCACGGCTGCGGTGGCCGTCGTCGCGGTGATATCGGTCCAGCCGACATCCGAGAACCGAACACTGCTACAGCTTGCAGGTTCGGCGGCGAGCGCCTGGCCCGAGGCGAGTACCACCGTGGCAGCGGCAATTGTTCGGATCAGCGAAGTCGTTCCTGGCATGTCTTGCTCCATGTTTCGTGTTCCCGGTCATTATCAATATCTGAAAATGCCAGGCAAGCACACCTGCCCGCCCCACAAAACCGGGCGCGGCTGCGACATTGTGGCAGGCGGCGATTTGACCTCGGTCAAAATGCGCAGCCCGCCCCCGGCGTATCAGCAGGCCGAGACGTGGAAGCGACAGCCGCAGCGAGGCGCTGTCCAAAAGGAGCCCGACCATGACGAAAACCACCTTGCTTGCCGCCGCTTTTGCCGCCCTGGGAGGCTTGGTCTGCGCAACCGGCGCCTTCGCCGCCGATATCGAAATCAAGATGCTGAACAAGGGCTCCGATGGCGAGGCCATGGTGTTCGAGCCCGCGTCCGTGCGGGTTGCGGTCGGCGATACCGTGCATTTCGTGCCGGTCGACAAGGGACATGATGCGGCTGCCGTCAAGGATCTCATTCCGGATGGCGTCGAGGAGTTCAAAGGCAAGATGAGCCAGGAACTGGTGGTGACCATTGCGAAAGAGGGCGCCTATGTCATCAAATGCTCGCCGCATTGGGGCATGGGCATGGTCGCGCTGATCGTCGCCGGTGAGGGAAGCCCCGCCAATCTCGACGCCGTGAAGAGCGCCAAGCTGCCGAAGAAGACGCGCGATCGGCTGGACAAGGAAATCGCCGCGCTCGGGCTCTGATTGCCGGATCATCCGTCGGACCCGAGGGGTAGCCGCGGCCGGACGTCCATGATCGCTCCAGGGAACCCGGCTGCGCTATCGTCTTTTATCAGCGCGGCGCGGCTTGAAACAGCCGGCGCAGCCTGTATGTCTCTTCGGTGCGAGCCGGATGAACAGGATGTGGAATGGCGCCGAAAACCGAGCAAGAGGCGCAGGCTGGAGACAGGGCTGCGCGGGTGGGGGAGACACCGGCAGAGAGGCTGCCGGTGGCGGACCCGCCCGTGCTCGAGGCAGGGGCTGACGCGAGACCGGCCAGTGAGCAGCCGGGCAATGAGAAACCGGCCAATGAAAAACTGGCTGATGAGAAACTGCCTGATGAGAAACTGGCGGGGGAAAAGCTCGGGCAACTCCGGATGATTTTGTTCTCGCTGGCCACAGACCTGATCGGCCCTGCAGGGCAGGGCGGCAAACCTTCCGCCGCGCTTGTTGCGGACGAGGCCCATTCCGATATCGACCGCGCCACCATTGCCGCCCGGCAGCTGGAAAGCCGGCTGGTGCAGACGATCCTTGCCATGGATCGCAAGACCCAGCAGATCCTCGCCCTTTTGGCGCCGCAGGCCGAGCCGGGCTTGCGGCGGCGTTTCTTTCAGTGGTTCGGCGGCACTCCGGCGCCCGCCGCCCTCGATCCGCGGCGCGACCAGCGGGCGGCCGAGGCGTTGAAGCCGCTTCTGGTGGAGGCCGAAGGGCTGCTCTGCGCCTTGCAGGAGCACCGGACCTTCCTCAGATCTCTGCTGGGGCAATTCGAGGCCAGCCTGGACGAGGCCATAACCAGGCTGCAGGCCCTGTCGGCGACACCGGAGGGCGAGGGGCTGATCGACGCCCTGCAGCGGCGGATCGACCTCATTCAGGAACTCACCGACCGCATCATCGCCATGCTGGCATCCAGCAATCTGCTCATCAACAAGCTCACCATTGATGCCGAGGAGAGGATCATCGCGCTCACCGGCCTGCGGGCGGAAGGGCTCGACAGTCTGGCGGCGCGTCTGCCCGGCCTAGCCGACCTCTTCCAGCGGGCCGAGCGGGGCTTGCTGAGCCGCCACGGATCGCTGGCGCGGCAGGAGAGATTGAACGAGGCCTTCCGCAGTCGGCTGTCCGCCTCTCGACACGTGGCGGGCGGATGACTATCTGCTAGATGATCCTGGACCCGACCGGACGAGGATCTGGATCATGATCCAACCTGACGGGTCGGAGCGGGCATGGCGGTGAACACCGCTCAGACATTGCCAACATTCCGCGCAAAGACACACCACTGGAGAGCCTGTCGATCATGGATGCCGTAACCGCCTTCCTTCACCGAATCGGCCAGGCGCTCGGCCGCGGCTTCCGGCTCATCTTCGTGGCGATCGCCTGGCCCTTCATGGCGGCGCATGGCTGGTACCGTCAGCGGCATCTGATGGTGAAACTGCCGGTGGCGCTGTTTGCGGGCCTGGTTGTGCTGCTCTATGGCTATTTCATCTGGCAGACACAGGTCTGGAGCGGCTTCGACCCGAACTTCGTCGATCGCTATCGGCTGGCGGAGCGCAGCGTCGCGGCCGGTCAGCCACTGCCGCAGGCACCGGTTGCGCCTGCTCCTCCATCGCCTGGCGATCCTTCGGCTGCAACCCCGCCGCCCGGCAGTCCGGCGGCAGCCGATTCCGGCGCCACGTCGCCCGCATCCGCCCCCGCTCCCGCCCCCGCTCCCTCATCGCAAACCACAGTTGCGGTTGTGCGCCAATGCCAGCCGTCCGCCATCGTCGAAGCGGTCGGCGACCTGACGGACCAGAACGTCAACCAGAATGCCTGGATCTCGTCCATGCTTCTCTACCGCCTCGGCTTCTTCGGCATCGACTGGGATGATACGCCCTTCCTCGACAACAAGGCGGCGTTCCAGCGCGGCGTGAATCAGGCGGTGCGGCGGACCGCCGTCGAACTGGTCGATACGCTCGGCCGCGTGCGGGGCACGTCGGGCATCAACGGTGATCTGCAAGATGCCCGCGGCAATCTCCAGTTCGACGAATATTCCTGGTATTTCGGCCTCGATCCCTTCGGCTTCAAGACGCCGACGCCCAGCTATTACCGCGCCGCCATTACCAGCCTGCGCAAGTTCAACCTCGACTTGTCCGGCTGCAATGCGCTGTTCGATACGCGTGCCGACAATCTCGTGCAGTTCATCGACCGGATCGCCAATGATCTCGGCTCGACCTCGGCGATCCTGCGCGAGCGATCGGAAAACTACAATGCCGGCTGGTTCGACAACCGGGCGGATGATCGGTTCTGGTTCGCCTATGGCCAGCTCTACGGCTACTATGCTGTCTTCGCATCGGCCGGTGCCGATTTCAGCCAGGTGATCCGCGAGCGAAACCTGACATCGCTCTGGGTGGAGACGCTTTCGCAATTCCAGGCGGCGCTGCGCATTCAGCCGGCGATTATCTCCAATGGCAGCGAAAGCGGATGGATCATGCCCACCCATCTCGCCACCATGGGGTTCTACATCCTGCGGGTGCGCTCCAACCTGGTCGAAGTCAGAGGCGTGCTGGATCGCTGACAGCTTGCATGGAGGCAGGAGGCGGGTGTTTCCGGCTTATTCCGAGGGTTCGGCCAGGATATAGTCGAACTGCGAGCGCTGCTCGGGCAGAAGATAGATCATTCCGGTGATTTCGCCGCTCTCGGCGCGGCCCTTATGGGTGGCGCAGATGAAGCCGAACCAGCGATAGCCCTCGCCGTCGATCCTGATGCGGAATATCTTCTGATAGGCCATGGGATGCACAGACGAGGCCTCGTGAACCTCGACGACGCGCATCAGGTCATCGGGATGGATGCGGGAGAATGCGGCGATCAGATTGATCGGCTTATCGGTCGGCTTGAGGCCGAAGATGGAACAGGCCTGCTCGCAGAAAAAGACATGGCCGCTTTCCAGATTTGCGCGCCAAAAGCCGGTGCGATTGAAACTCCGGAAGGCCCGGACGAAGTCGCTATCCGACAGCTCCGGCCGAGTGGACGTCGTCTTGCTGTCTTCCTTCACCTGGGGCTTGTGAAGCGAAACGATATTTGCGCGGGTCAAATGAAGAACCTTGGTGATCTGGAGCAATGCAACAGTGTTTCCTTGTGGAAATTCTAGCTGCTACTGGAATATGTACTACAGATTTAAATTTTGCCAAGTTGCTGCGAACGCGACACGCCTTCTCAATTCGCGTCATTTGCCGAGCGAAGGTCTTTCTTCCGGAAGCGTCAGGTGATCAGCTGGAGCCGGATTGCCTTCGCCACGAGCTGTGTCCGGTTGACGCAATCGAGTTTCTTGATCGCCTTGTTCAGATAGGCCGTCACCGTATATTCGGAGAGAGACAGGATCTCGGCGATCTCGGAGGAGGTCTTGCCCTGGGAGGTCCAGCGCAGAACCTCCAGCTCGCGGCAGGTCAATCGGGCATGCGGCGTCTTTTCCGCCTGCTGCAGGCGGTCGAAGACGCGGAATGCCTGCAGGAAGAGCATGCCGAGTTCGTTGAGCTCCGGCAGGGTCAGCAAGGATCTTTCGCCGTCCAGCCGCATGATATAGGCGGCATTGCTGGACGAATGCAGCGTCATCGCCGCGCCGGCGGGAAGGCCGAAGGCCTCCATCAGGCGAACCTGCGGATCGGGAAATGCCAGGCCCGCTTCGCGCCTGGGACTGCGATCGCAGCGCCAGCCGAGCGGCAGCGCCATGCTTTTCATCATCGAGGATAGGGGGCACTGGGTCAGAAGATTATGGGCGTCGAACTCGCTGATAAAGCGCCGGGGCAGCGTGGTCTTCACCATGATCGCGCCGAGACTTCGATCCGTCGGCGCCGGTACCGTCATCAGTGAGAAAGCCTTGAAGCCGAACTGGGCCGGAAGCTTTTCCATGACAGCCACGATGGCCGTCCGCGAGGCTGCGGACGAAATTTCCCTGCTCAGTCCCGAATGCTTTTCAAGGGTAATCATTCGATCAATTTTGCCAGACGATGTTGCGGTGAAGTCATCTGCAGTTGCTCTGGAATTTCTGACTTTTTATCGAAATTATATCATTTATAGTTTTATCATATTCATCGCGCTTTGGAAGAGATATTTTGAGTTATGCGATCATAATTTGTAACCATTCATAATGACACTTTGCTGTATTTTATCATTATTGAATCATCAAGAGATAAACCAGGCCTTCGATCCAGTCTACTTGGTACAATCACAGGGGTGACCCCCAAATATCACCGGATTGTCACACCACCGGGCAATCCGGCGCCGCATCGGGAAAATATGAGTCATATTCTCCTGTTTAATGTTGACAATTCGAATCATGTTTTTTATCCGGCATGAAGACGGCGCAATTTCGTCCGTCTGGTGTTCACATGCGAAATCACGCTGCCGACAGGTCCCTGCCGCGCCCTGATTGACGCATCATGCTGGGGAAGCTGTTTCATGGTCGCTCGTTACCGCACACTGCTCATGGCCTGCACGGGTCTTGTGGCGTTGTCTCTTCCGTCAATGACCGGCGCGCAGGATGGGAAAGGCGCGCAAGACGGAGCCGGCAGCGATGCCACCGTCCTGGAGCGCGTAACCATCAAGGGACAGAGGCTGGCGGCGCAGAAGGGCAGCGCGACCGATTCGCCTCTGACCAGCCAGACCACGGCCGAGACGCTCGACAACAGGCAGATCACCGAGATCGAGGATCTCGGGCGGGTGGTCGAACCGGGTGTGAACTTCAACCGGTCGACGGGAGCGGTCAATATTCGCGGCCTGGAAGGTCCGCGCGTCCTCACCACGGTGGACGGAATTCCGCTGCCCTTCCTCTCCGATCCGACGCGCAACGCGACCGGCGGCCTCGATACCGTCAATTTCAGCTCCCTGTCTGCCGTCGATGTCATGCGCGGTGCCGATTCCAGCCGGGCCGGTCCGGGCGCCCTGGGCGGCGTGCTGGCCTATCGCACGCTGGAGCCTGAGGATCTGATCGGCGAGGGCAGGGATTGGGGCGGCATTGCCAAGACGAGCTATGAT
Organism: Rhizobium sp. SSA_523; assembly: GCF_030435705.1. NCBI lineage: Bacteria > Pseudomonadati > Pseudomonadota > Alphaproteobacteria > Hyphomicrobiales > Rhizobiaceae > Affinirhizobium > Affinirhizobium gouqiense. Next base: position 1,639,282 of record NZ_CP129382.1, on the reverse strand, counting down.
ACGGCCGATCGCACCTGGCGCGGCGCCGTGGCCGTCGCCAAGCGGATCGACAATACCTCGGTCCTCTTCCAGGGCAGCTATGGCAAGGGGCATGAACGCGACAGCAATGGCGATATTGGCGGGTATGGCACAAGCCGGACGGAAGCCAATCCGGCCGATGTCAAGGATCACAATCTGCTGTTCAAGCTGCGCCAGGAACTGGCCGGCGGACATATGCTGGGCATCACGCTCGAACACTATCGCAAGGACCGCGACAGCGATCTGCGAACCAGCCAGGCGCTCACCGGCAATTACCGGCCCGGCAATTACGACGGCAAGGGCGAGGTCGAGCGTGATCGCGCCTCGATCGACTACAAGTTCGAAAGCCAGGAAGCCGATAGCCTGATCGATTCGATGTGGGCCTCGCTCTACATCCAGAAGTCCAAGGTCATGGACGGCTATGACGGCTTCCGCTCCACCTCCGTGATCGGCCCGATCGGCCGGGAAAACAGTTCCGACGAGAAGGATTTCGGCCTGATCGGCGCGGCGCAGAAGAGCCTCGAAATCGGCGGCAACAGGCATGTCTTCACCTTCGGCTTCGACCTTGCCCGCCTGACCAGCGAACAATATTCCGCCGGCTATGACAATTGCGGCCCCAAGCCCGTGCGCGGCACCTATACCGGCGCGCTCAGCGCCTGCAACAATTTGCACACCAACCAGGCGGACACGCCGAAAGTGGATGGCAACCGCATCGGCTTCTATATCGACGACGAAATCTCTCTCGGCGAGACCGGCTTCCGCCTGACCCCGGGCCTGCGCTTCGACTGGGTGCGCTACGAGCCGCAGATGACGGATGCCTTTGCCCGCAATGCTTCGCGTCCGGCTCTGCCCGGCACGTTCGAGGACACGGCCGTCACGCCGAAGATCCGCCTGGCCTATGATGTCGCGCCGGAGATCGAGCTTTACGGCCAATGGGCCATGGGCTTTCGTGCGCCGACCACGGGCGAGCTCTACAGCCGCTTCGGCGCGGAGGGCACCTATCTGCGGATGGGCAATCCCAATCTCGAATCCGAGACGAGCCATGGTTTCGAGCTCGGCGCCAATCTGGGTGACGATGCCTTCGGCGGGCGCGTCAACCTCTTCTACAATCGCTACAAGAACTTCATCGACTCGCGCAGCCTGACAGCTGCGGAGGCGGCTGCCATCGGCTATAATCTGGCCGATTACCGCCAGGGCGGCATTTCCAGCTATACCAATATCGCCCGTGCCGAGATTTTCGGCGTCGAGCTGTCGGCGCAGAAGGTTTTCGCCAATGGCCTTCGTCTGGGCGGCGGTGTGTCCGCGCTGAAGGGCAACGACCTTGAAAACCATACATTCCTGCGCTCCGTCCCGCCGCTGAAGGCGGTCGCCAGCATCGGCTATGACACTGAGAGCTGGGGTGTCGGCCTGGACCTGATCGGCGTTGCCGCCTCGCGCGCCGATGATGGCAAGGCCGGCAATTACTTCCGTACGCCGGGCTATGGCGTCGTCGATGTCACCGCCTGGTGGGAGCCGGAACAGGTCAAGGGCCTGCGCATCAATGCGGGCGTCTACAATGTCTTCGACCGTACCTATTACGATTACAGCTCGGTTCGGAGCAATGCTGCCGGCCAGGCGCGGGAGTTCTATTCGGAGCCGGGCCGCAGCTTCAAGATCTCGCTGACCCAGCGCTTCTGATTTCGCCGCAGCGGCGTCTGCAACCGCTCTTCAGGGGCAGCGTCCAGGTTTGCCCGAGCGCTGCCCCTTATGCCGTCGGTTTCGCACCGCTCTCTCGCGCAAAAGCGCTGCACATTTGCGCGCGACATGATGTATGCAGGCTGCATCGAACTTGCGCTTGAGATGAGGAGCATGCATGGGACGTCAGCCGTCGGATATCGAAATTGCGCGCCAGGCCCACAAGAAGCCGATCCAGGAGATCGGCCATCGGCTTGGCCTGTCCGCCGAAGATCTGATCCCCTATGGTCACGACAAGGCGAAGATCACACCCGCCTTCATCCGGTCGCTTGCCGGGCGTCCGGACGGCCGGCTCATTCTCGTCACGGCCATCAATCCCACACCGGCCGGCGAGGGAAAGACGACCACCACGGTCGGTCTGGGAGACGGTCTGAACCGCATCGGCAAACGGGCCATGGTCTGCCTCCGGGAGCCGTCGCTCGGCCCCTGTTTCGGCGTCAAGGGTGGCGCCGCTGGCGGCGGCTATGCGCAGATCGTGCCGATGGACGACATCAATCTGCACTTTACCGGCGATTTTCACGCCATCACCTCCGCCCACAATCTCCTGTCGGCCATGATCGACAACCATATTTATTGGGGCAATGCGCTGGACCTCGATCTGCGGCGCATCACATGGCGGCGGGTCGTCGACATGAATGACCGTGCCCTGCGGCAGTTCGTCGGCCCGCTGGGCGGCGTGACCAATGGCTATCCGCGGGAAAGCGGCTTCGATATTACCGTGGCCTCCGAGATCATGGCCATTCTTTGCCTGGCCTCGGATCTTGCCGATCTCGAAGCGCGGCTGGGAGCCATCGTCATCGGCTATCGCCGCGACAAGAGCCCTGTCTTTGCGCGCGATCTGAAGGCCGATGGTGCCATGGCCGTCCTTTTGAAGGATGCCATGCAGCCCAATCTGGTGCAGACGCTGGAGAACAATCCGGCTCTTGTGCATGGCGGCCCCTTCGCCAATATCGCGCATGGCTGCAATTCGGTGGTGGCGACGCGCACGGCGCTGAAGCTTGCCGATTATGTTGTGACGGAAGCGGGTTTCGGTGCCGATCTCGGCGCGGAGAAGTTCTTCGACATCAAGTGCCGCATGGCGGGCTTGCAGCCGGCGGCGGCCGTCATCGTCGCGACCATCCGGGCGCTCAAGATGAATGGCGGCGTGGCGAAAACCGATCTCGGCACCGAAAATGTCGAGGCCCTGCGCCAAGGATGCGCCAATCTCGGCCGGCATGTGGAGAATGTCCAGCGCTTCGGCGTGCCGGTGATCGTCGCCATCAACCATTTCTCTTCCGATTCGGAGGCGGAGGTGGACGCGGTGCAGGCCTATGCGCAGTCGCTTGGGGTGGAAGCGGTGCTGTGCCGGCACTGGGCGGAAGGCTCGGCGGGGATCGAAACGCTGGCGCAGCGCGTCGCAGCGCTTGCCGATTCGCACGTCGCAGCCTTCAAGCCGCTCTACGCCGATGAACTGCCGCTTTTCGACAAGATCGAGACCGTCGCGCGGGACATTTATGGTGCCGGCGAGGTGGTGGCGGACCGCACCGTGCGCGATCAGCTTTCCGCCTTCGAGGAGCAGGGCTATGGCAGGCTTCCGGTCTGCATCGCCAAGACGCAATATTCCTTCTCCAGCGATCCCGATCTGCTCGGCGCGCCGACAGGCCATGTGCTGCCTGTCCGCGAGGTGCGCCTCTCGGCCGGGGCCGGTTTCGTGGTGGTCGTGACGGGCGAGATCCGCACCATGCCCGGCCTGCCGCGATCGCCGTCTGCCGAACGTATCCACCTGAATGCGGCAGGCCATATCGAAGGCCTCTTCTGAGACCATGCCGGGCAAGACGGAGCAGCGGCTTCGTCTCGCCGGTCTGCTCTCCACACAGGAGCTGAAGTCGCGCCGGGCGAAACCGCAACGTCGCCCCACGCTTTCAGGTACCGGTTGTGGACAGGTCAAGCCTTGCCTTTCACTTCCCGCTAAACTTGTATTTCATCATATCCTTTTGCGTTGTAATGTTAATGCAAGCAAGAATTGAGTTTTTTACTGAATCTTGTAGATGAATTTGAAAGGTTCCTCTGAATAATACACGTGTCAGAGGGGCTTTGATGAAGAGCAGAAACACGTATAGCGAACCAGATCTGGCGCCGCTTCGGTGGTTCGTGGCGACGCAGGACGATGCCACGCCGGAGGTGCGCGCAAGGCTCCGCGACACGCTGGTCGCGGGGGCGGTCGTCGTCATTCCCGCCAACATCAATTGCGTCATCCTGGCTTTCCTCGGCTATCTGCGCTCGGGAAACGCCATCTTCTTGAGTTTCATCCTCCTCAACCTTCTGGCCATGGGCCTGCGTTTCCTGCTGCCATCGCGGCAGGATCGGCGCCTGGCCATTGATGCCGCCATGCTGAGCGGCCTTCTGTGGGCCATGGCCACGGCTGGAACCACCGCGCTTGCCATGCTCGGCAACGACCTGCCATTGATCCTGATCGTGGTCGCCTCCGCCTTTGCCTCCTGCGCCGGCATCATCACCTATAATTACGCCGCGCCGCGTTACGCCTTTCTGCAGCTGGTCCTGATCGAGGCATCCTTCAAGATTCCCTTCTGCGCCCGCTTTCCGGATTTCACCGTACTGCTGGCCGTTCAGTGGCTGGTTGTGTCCGTCGTCGTGCTGGCGGTCATGCGCAACCTGCGCAAGACGACGGTGACGGCGATCCAGGCGGGTGTCGAAAGCCGCCAGCAGGCGATCAACGATCCGCTGACGGGGCTCCTCAATCGTCGGGGGCTGCAGGAGGCGGCAGTGGCAATGCTGTCGCATCAGCGGCCGCTGGTGCTGCTCTATCTGGATCTCGATGGGTTCAAGGCGATCAATGACGATCTTGGCCATGCGGCGGGCGATGAGCTTCTGTGTCAGCTTTCGGCGCGGTTGCGCGAGGCCGTTCCAGACGCCGCGGTCTGTCGGCTGGGGGGCGACGAGTTCCTGGTGCTGGCCTCGATTTCCACGCGAACCATGGCCGCCCATATGGCCGCCACGCTCATTGCCGTGGTTTCAGCCCCTTACGTCATCAATGACAGGCTTTCGAGCGTCGGAATCAGCATCGGCATATCCCGCGTCGGCAGCGAGGAGACCGATCTCGTGCCCGCCACCGGACGCGCAGACCGCGCCCTCTACCGGGCCAAGACGGCAGGCAAGGGCTGCTACGTCTTCGACGACGATCCCGATCTCGGCCATCGGGGCATGATCGCCTGACCGGCTCTCCAACCGCTCGATTCTCGCCCGGGTCAGCGGCAGTAGCGATAGCCGCCGTCGCGCGCCATCACGTCGAGATGCAGATGATCCTGATGGGTGGCATCGCTGCCGGGTGAAAGCACCGTGGAGAAATACAGGCAGGCTCCGGACGTCACGGTGCGCTGGAAGGCGCCGGTCACCGTTGAATCCTCCGTCTTCGGCGTCATCGAGATCGTCTCGCCCTTGTCCATGTCGAGGCTGATGATGTCGATCGCGTTTCCGCGCGCATGCTCGGAAATCTTGCCCGTCTCGGCACCATTGCGCTTGCGGCAGGTATAGCCCGGCGCATTGTTCACGCGGGTCACACGCTGGCCCGGCGCGGTCAGCGATGCCATGGGCTGCACGACATTTTTCAGCCAATGCGACAGGGCAAGCGCCGCCTCGCAGCGAAGCGTCGTTGTTTCCGACAGAGGCAGGCCGGGCAAGGCTTCCTTCAGCGCGATCGGCTTCTCTATGCCGCAAGCGCCTTCCTCATCCTCGACCGGCGGCAGGGTTTCGAATGTGGCGCCGATCGCCGTCAGATCGGCCATACAGGCCGCCAGCCGCTGCGGGTCCTCGGCGATCACATTGCGTGGCGGCTTTTCGGGCTCTGCCGCCTCAGTCGCGGCGGCTCCGTCTTTCGCGGCCGGCGTGCCGGCCCCGTCTTCCGGCTTGCCGGTTTGCGCCGCATCCGGCTTTGCGTGCGGTTTGGCGGCTGGCTTGTCATCCGGCTTGGCGGGAGCAACGTCCGGCAGCGGCTCGGGAACAGGTTTCGGCAGCGGCGTGCCGGGTTCGGCAGTCGGAGGCGCTTCCGGCGAGGGGCTCGGGATCGGCGCGGCCCCGGCATCCGGCAGCGTCTCCTGTCCCTGAACCGTCGAGGGGTTCTGCGGCCCGGCTCCGGTCTCTGTGCCGGTCCCAGTCCCGGTTCCAGTCCCAGTCCCAGTCCCAGTCCCAGTCCCAGTCTCTATGCCAGTTCCGGCTCCGCTTTCTGAATCATTCTGTGACGGCGGCTGCGGGGCAGGCGCCTTGTCCTGTACCTCTTCTTCGGCCGGTTTCTGCATCGGGCGCGGTCCCTGCGCCGGCAGGCTCGCCCCCATGGTCACGATCACGGCTGCACTCAGCCAGATTATCGATCGCATCCTGTCCCCTTCCTCGCCTCGCTACAGCCCGTTCAACGCGCGAGGCGGAATTTGGTCGCATCCGATCGGCAGACGTTTGTGCACGCCAGGAGGGAAGGGCAAGGCCCCTTGCGCCGTTCAGACGGTATCGTCGCCGGAGCCGCCGAAATCCCCGGACCACCCGCCATCGCCATCATCGAGATCGGCCTGCTGCAGGCCGACATCCGGGCCCGCATCGGTCTCCGAGCCGGGCTCGGTCGGGTCCGGCTGGTTGTTGCCGGCGTCGATCTGCGGCGGATCATTGGCGGCATCGCCGTAGACATTGTTGATGATCGTCTCCTCGACCGGCCCATTGCCGAAGCCTTCGCTGAAGGGCGCGCCCAGACCGAGGCCGGCCATATGGTGGCCGAATATGCCGCTGAGCGAATTGGCCAGCAGCATGCCGCCCGCCACGCCGGCAGCGGTGCCGAGAGCGCCGGTAAGGAAGCTGCTGCCGGTGGAGGGGGTGCGCATGGGCTGCGACCAGGGTCCCGCCGCCTGCTGGCCAAGGGAAAAGGTTCCGGATTGCTGGACTGGCGGGGCAGACGGAGCGGCGCCGGGAGCCGCCCCCCATGGGCCGGATTGCGATTGCCCCGGGCGGGCCGCTTGCGTAGGGCCGGGCTGCGGCGACGCGGCGCGCGGCGGCTGGCTGGAGCCGAAGATCGAGCTGAGGAAGCCGCGCTCCTCCGGCCGGGCCAGGGCATTGTCATCGGCCTCCGCCTGGGCCTGAAGCGCCTGCAGGCGCATTTCTAGGTCGCTAATCTGGGTTTCGAGGGCGCCGATGCGCTGCGCGGCAGCCTCCAGCCCTTTTTCCTGCACGATCACCGCCTGCGCCAGGTAATAAGGCGCCGCCGGTTGCGTCCTGACCGCTTCGGCGATCAGCTGTTCCGCCTGCGGGTCTCGCGGACTTGCGGCTGCGCCCTGGACACGATCGAACAGGGAGGTCAACAATTGGCGTTCTTCCGGCGACATCTCGTTTCTCCTTCGGGCAAGGTGCCTGAGTCAGTCGGGCCTTGCAGACTGCTGTTCAGACCACCTCTGCAGGCTGCCTTATGCAGACTGGAATGAAAGAGAATTGGGGCTGGATAAGGTCTATGTCAGCGGGACGAAGCTTAATTCTTGGTAAGGCGGACAAAGAGGAGCAGGCCCGCTGCTCCTCAATACGTCTCTTCCAGATGCGATACGTCTCTTCTAGAAGCGATCAGCCGCCGAAAGCGAGCGAAACGCCGGCGAGCGCCGCAATCGCGCCGAGCACGCGCGACAGGGCTGGAGCGCTGCGGCTGACCAGCAGGCCAAGGCCCAAGCCGGCAAGATGCAGGAAGGCGGTGGCGGTCACGAAACCGATGCCAAAGGCAAGGGCGCCGGCGCCGCCCAGTTCGCCACCATGCGCATAACCATGGAAGAGGGCGAAGACCGCGACGATCGCTGCCGATCCGGCCACCGGCAGGCGCACGGCAAGGCTGACCAGCAGGCCAAGCCCGATCACCGAGGCGAGGATGGCGGGCTCGACGAAGGGCAGGGGAAGGCCAAGCAGTGCCAGCGCGAAACCGAGCGCCATGGTGCCCACGAAGGCGAGCGGTACGATCCACATCGCCGATCGGCGCCCCGGTTCCGCGGAGATCTGGGCGGCCCACAGGCCGACGGCGATCATTGCCAGCACATGGTCGGCGCCGAAGACCGGATGGGAGAGGCCGGCGGCGAACGACCCATGCGCCAGAGGGTCGAGATGAGCGAAGGCCGGTGCGCTTGCAAGAGCAAAAAGACCGGCGGTGAGCGAAAGGCGTTTGAACATGGAAGATCCCCTGAGAATCGGCAGCGGCACCATCAGGCCAGGGCCTGCTGCACTGCGTCAGGCGCAAGATTAGGCAGTGCCTAAATTGTTGTCCATCCGCAAAATGACGGAGAGCGGATTCACCTTCCCGCGAGTTCGACCGCGCTCTTATGGTTTCGCTCATTGTCTTGCGCGCCCGAACGCATTATGTCCGGTGACATGCACATCCATATTGGAGATCGCTCTATGCTTGATGAGAATGAAGACGACAAGACGAAGGAATTGCCACTGGGTAAGGAAACGGAGGCGAACCTTTTCAAGTCGCGTTCGATCTTCATCTATGGCGGCATCACGATGGAGCTGGCACAGAAGGTCTGCACGCAGCTGGTGGCACTTGCCGCTGCATCCGACGAGGATATCCGCATCTATGTGAACTCGCCGGGCGGCCATGTCGAATCGGGTGATTCCATTCACGACATGATCAAGTTCATCAAGCCGAAGGTCTGGATCATCGGCACCGGCTGGGTCGCCTCGGCCGGCGCGCTGATCTATGTCTCGGTGCCGAAAGAGCGGCGCCTTTGCCTGCCCAATACCCGCTTCCTGCTGCACCAGCCCTCCGGCGGCACGCGCGGCATGGCATCGGATATCGAGATCCAGGCCAAGGAAATCATCAAGATGAACAAGCGCCTGATCAAGATCTTCGCCAAGGCCACGGGCCAGACGGAAGAGAAGATCGCCAAGGATATCGACCGCGACTACTGGCTTTCGGCCGAAGACGCCGTGCCTTACGGCCTCGTCTCGAAGATCATCGAGAGCCAGTCGGAAATCGGCTGATCCTCGAGCTTGGGGCTCGACCTGATGAAACTTTCTCCCCCGCCGAGCGATCGGCGGGGGTTTTCGTCTCGGGACGGGCACAAACGCCTGCCCGCAGACCAAGCGCAGCACCAGAGAAGGCGCCGATGCCCATTCCCGCCGATCACCCTTTCGATTTCGATCCGAGCTATGGCATGGCCCAGGCCGACCTTGAGGCGCTGACGGCACCGGAGGCACCACCCGGCTTCGACCCATTCTGGCAGGAGCGTTATCGCCGCGCGCTGGCGGTTGATCCGCAGCCGGTTCGTCGGCCATCGTCTCTGTCAGATCCGCGCTGGCTGGTGGAGGAGGTGCGGTTCACCTCGACGGATGAGGTGCAGATCGAAGGCTGGCTGCTGACGCCGAAACAGGGGCCGGTGCGCCGCGGGATCGTGGTCGGCCATGGATATGGTGGGCGCGAGGCACCGGATTTCGACTATCCGGTCAGCGATGCGGCACTGTTCTTCCTGTGCTTTCGCGGCCTCGGCAAGAGCCGCCATCCTCGCATTTCAGCCGATCCGCTGTGGCATGTGCTGCATTCGATCGACGATCCGTCCCGATATGTGATCGGCGGCTGCGTCGAGGATCTCTGGCTTGCGGTGACTACGCTCGGCGCGCTTCTTCCGGATGTCCGGGACCGTATCGGCTATAGCGGCATCAGCTTCGGCGGCGGGATCGGCGCCCTTGCCATTCCCTTCGATCCCCGCATCGATCGCGGCTTCCTGGAAGTGCCCACCTTCGGCAACCGGCCGCTTTGGCTCACGCTTCCGACGACAGGCAGCGCCGCCGCCGTGCAGGTCTATCGCAAGCGCCATCCGGAGGTCGACGAGGCGTTGCGGCTTTACGATGCCGCCACGGCGGCTGCCCGCATTGCCGTGCCGATGCTGACGGCGGTTGCGCTCTTCGATCCGGCAGTGGCGCCACCCTGCCAGTTCTCGATCGCCAATACGCTTTCGTCATCGAGATTTAATCAAACTTTCATCCTCGACGCCGGTCACTTCGATTATCCTGGCTCCGCGTCGCAACAGAACCGTCTCGCCAAGACGGTAAGGCAGTTTTTCGGAGCGCCATGAAGCGGGAATATCTGCGCTGGTTCAGTCCCCGGCTCCATCGTGAGATGGAGCTTCTGATTTTCGGGGAGGCCGGTGCCAAGGTTCTTGTTTTCCCGACCCGCGACGGCCGGTTTTTCGAATATGAGCAACTGGGGCTGGTGGCCAGCCTGGAGGAGAAGATCAGGTCGCGGCATTTGCAGCTGTTCTGCATTGAAGGCCTGGCCCGGGAAAGTTTCTACTGCGACTGGCGCAGACCTTTCGAGCGCCTCAGCCGGCACGCCGTGTTCGAGGATTATGTGCTGAACGAGGTCCTGCCGCTGATGCAGGCGCGCAATGGCCATGACTGCACCATTGCGCATGGTTGCAGCCTCGGCGCCTTCCAGGCGGCCAGCATCGCGCTTCGCCACCCGCATCTGTTCTGCAAACTCGCCGCCTTTTCCGGCCGCTACGACCTGACCCTGCCGGTGGAGCATTTCGGCGACCTGCTGGATGGCCATTACGATGAGGATGTCTATTTCCGCATGCCGACGCATTTTTTGCCCAATCTCGGGCCGTCGGCGCAGCTCGAGGCGCTGCGGCGCCTGGATATCGTGCTCGTCATTGGCGCCGACGATCCCTTCCTCGACAATAACCGGCATCTGAGCCACCTGCTGTCGCAAAAGGCGATCCCGCACCGGTTGCATGTCTGGGATGGCCGGGCGCATCAGGGCGCTGCCTGGCGGCGCATGGCGCCGCTTTACATCTGACAGGCAACCATCCTGCCGCGCCTCGTGCGAACGCCTGTGATCACGGCCGATTCACTTTGGTTGGCATCAGTTGCCAAAGACGAGGCGAGCGGCGATACTGAACATCACGAGGGCGATTACGGCCTCCAGAATGCGCCAGGCCTGTGGCCTTGCAAAGAGCGGACGCAACCATGCCGCGCCATAGCCCAGCGCGAAGAAGAACAGGAAGGACCCGGTTATGGCGCCGAGTGCGAAGCTCGTTTCATGTCCGGGAAACTGGGTGGAAATGGTTCCCAGCAGGACGACCGTATCGAGATAGACATGCGGGTTCAGCCAGGTGAGCGCCAGGCAGGTCATCAGGCTGCGGGAGAGCGGCACGCTCATGCCGGCGCCGACCAGGAGCATATCGGTGGAGGCCAGGGCGGATTTGAGGCTGCGGGCGCCATACCACAGCAGGAAGGCGGCGCCGCCGGCGCGCATGAGCGGATCCAGCCATGGCATGATCTCGATGATCCGGCCGAAGCTTGAGACGCCAAGCGTGATCAGCAGCGCATCGGAAAGCGCGCAGGAGAGGCAGACGGCCGCCACGTGTTCGCGGCGCAGCCCCTGGCGCAGCACGAATGCGTTTTGAGCGCCGATGGCGGCAATGAGGCTCAGCCCCATGGTCAGTCCGGTCAGGTAGATGGTGATGTTCATGGCGGCGCGGATCTCGTGGCGTCTTGAACCTTTTGTAAATGCAGCTGAGCTAATCAGCTACTGAATATCCCTTAGGCTGATTAAGCGGGGCTAATGATGCTGGACTATTCTGCCTTGCGGGCCGTGGCGGCGGTCGTTCAGACGGGAAGCTTCGAAAGGGCGGCCGCGCTTCTGCATGTCACACCCTCGGCGGTGTCGCAGCGCGTCAAGCAATTGGAGGAGCGGCTGGGCACGGTGCTGATACAGCGAGGCTCGCCCTGCACGGCAACGGAGCACGGCGCCTGGCTGTGCCGGCATGTCGAGCATGTGGGCATGCTGGAAAAGGACCTGCTGCAAAACCTGCCGCGGCTCTCGGAGCGCGAGGCGCCGGCCCTGCGGGTCACACTGCATCTCGCCACCAATGCCGATAGCCTGGGCACCTGGTTTCTCAAGGCGGCGGCCGATTTTGCCAATGCGACGGACTATCTCTTGAAGATCGAGGTGGACGACCAGCATCATACCGCCGAATGGCTGCAGCGGGGCCGGGTGGTGGCCGCCGTGACCGGCTATGGCAAGCAGGTGCAGGGCTGTCGCATGACAAGGCTGGGAAACCTGCGCTACCTCGCCACCGCCAGCCCCGAATTCAAGGAGCGCTATTTCGGCGAGGGGGTGAGCGAGGTCTCGCTGGAACGGGCCCCGGCGCTGACCTTCAACCAGAAGGATCTTCTGCAGGGGGAGTGGATCCGCAAATTATGCGGCCATGATCTCAATCATCCCACGCATTGGCTGCCCTCCACCCAGGGCTTTGTGGATGCCTGTCTTTCCGGCATGGGCTGGGGGATGAACCCGGCGGTTCTGGTTCAGGATCACCTGGCGAGCGGCCGGCTGGTGGAACTGGCGCCGTCTATGGGACTGGACGTGCCCTTGTACTGGCAGGTGAACCGCATGGCCGCCGATCAGCTGTCGGGACTGACCAAGGCGGTCATCGCCGCCGCCCGGACGGTGCTGGAGCCCTGATCGGACGCCAGTCCGGCATCAGTCCGTTCCGTCGCTGACGCCGAGCGCTTCGGCCGAGATCCAGAAGACGGCATCCTGCGACTGCGCGGTCTCGATCCAGGCAAAATCGAGATGCGGGAATTCCTCTTCGAGGATCTCGCGGCCAGAGCCGATCTCGCACAAGAGACCGCCGCCGGCATTGAGGAATTGCGGGGCATCGCTCAGGATCCGCCGCACCAGATCCAGCCCGTCAACGCCGCCATCATGGGCGAGCCGCGGTTCCGCCTGATATTCCGGCGGATACCCATCGAGCGCCTCATGGTCGACATAAGGCGGATTGGTGATGATCAGATCATAGGTGCGGCCCGCGATGGGCGCAAAAAGATCGCCCTCGAGAAGCTCCACCTGGTCTTCCACCTCATGGGCCTCGACATTGATCGCGGCCACATCGAGCGCATCGGCCGAAAGATCGACCGCATCGACGCGGGCATTGGGGTAGAATTTCGCGGCCAGCACGGCCAGGCAACCGGAGCCGGTGCAGAGATCGACCGCGCTTTCCACCAGCATCGGATCCGGCAGGAAGGCCGAGCCGTTCTCGTTCAGATATTCCGAAAACAGGATTTCGCCGATATGGGACCGCGGCACGATGACCCGCTCATCCACATGGAAGCGCACGCCCTGGATATAGGAGCGGCCGGTGATATAGGCGGAGGGTTTGCGGCTCATGACACGCATCTCGATACGCTCGGCCAGCATGCGGCGCTCGGCGGGCAGAAGCTTCGCATCGAGGAAGGGATCCAGCACGTCGATGGGCAATTCGAGGGAATCGAGGATCAGGAAAGCGGCATCGTCGCTTGCCGTATCGGTGCCGTGGCCATAGCTCAGCTCGGCGGCGTTGAAGCGGGAGATCGCATAGCGCCAGTAATCGCGCAGCGTGACTAGCTCCGTGACGACCGCAGTCTGGTCGATGATCTCGTTCTGGTTCATGGGCGCCTCTCTTCCAAACGGTGCGGCTCTGCTTTATGGGCAAAGCCTGTCTTGAGCAACGGGGTCTGACCTGGGATCAGCATGGTGAAGAACAGCCGCAATCGCCCGCCGGCCGGGCCGGCCAGGACGCCGGACAACCGTCGTGGCAGGCAGGCCTTGCCGCGAAAGGCCGAGGCGGGCCAGCGCGCCACCCTGCCGCGGGCGCTCTCCAAGCTCGGTTTCTGCTCGCGCGGGCAGGCGGAGGCGCTGATCGCGCAAGGCCGCGTGCGCCTGGGTGGCCGGGTGATCACCGATCCGGAGACCTGGGTGGATCTGGCGGCGGATACGATCTTCGTCGATGGCGAACGGGTCGCGGCGGAACGGCGGATCTACCTGATGCTGAACAAGCCGCGCGGGCTCGTTACAACACGGCACGACCCGCAAGGCCGCCCGACGGTGTTCGACTGCCTGAAGGACATCGAGGCCACCCATCTCTCCGCCATCGGCCGGCTGGACAAAGCGAGCGAAGGCCTGCTGCTCTTCACCAATGACACCGACTTCGCCAACCGCCTGATGGATCCGAAAACCCATGTGGCGAAAACCTATCATGTGCAGGTGGAGGGGCAGGTTTCCCCGGAAGTGCTTGCCCGCCTTGCCGCCGGCGTCGAACACAAGGGCGAATCCTTGAACGCCGAGCGCGTGGCCCTCATCCGCAAAGGCGACAAGAACAGCTGGCTTGAATTCGTGCTGACCGAGGGAAAGAACCGCCAGATCCGCCGGATGCTGGAGGTGGAGGGGATTGCGGTGCTGCGCCTCATCCGCATCGCCATCGGCAGCCTGGAGCTGGGGACGCTTGCAAAGGGCGCGGTGCGGGACCTGACGGCAGACGAGGTGCGCAGGCTTGGGGGGTAGGTGAGATTCTTTTGAACTAACTATTGAAGAGGAGACGGCTGCAAGGGCTAGCTGTTTAGTCCCTGATCTGATGAAAACGACCTCGAAATCAGGGTTCTTTCGCCAACATCACGGACTACAACAAAACCATCACCAATCATTGGTTGAAGAAAACTGTGTGAAGGACCGCTATCGCGAACTTCTCTTGGAGCTAAAAGGCTTGTTGCGAGCTTCGAACTTTTTGCTGTCAGTTGCGGCGCAATCAGTCAGTATGTACGGTGACGGCAGTGAGGGGCCAAAATGCAAATTTCGAAGAACACCGCGAAGAAGTCAGTCAAGCCTGCTCGTATTACCTATCTCCGTGTCGAAAATTTCCGTGCACTTCGCAGCGTCGAATTAAAAAATATCACACCGCTAACAGTCTTGTTAGGCCCCAATGGAAGTGGAAAATCTACGGTTTTCGACGTTTTTGCATTTCTATCAGAGTGTTTCGAAGGTGGTCTGCGACGAGCGTGGGACAGGCGTGGAAGAGGTCGGGAGCTCAAGACTCGAGGTAGTGAAGGTCCGATCGTTATCGAGATCAAGTACACTGAGCCAGGGTACCCCATCATAACCTACCATCTTGCCGTGGACGAGAAAAATGGGTCGCCGGTCGTCGCGGAGGAATGGCTGAAATGGAGGAGAGGAGCAACCGGACAACCGTTTCGCTTTCTCGACTACAAAGAGGGTATTGGCCGGGCAATTAGCGGACAGTCCCCTGAGGCTGATGATACTCGTGTTGATATTCCCCTGAAGTCTCCGGACCTAATTGCAGTCAACGCGCTGGGGCAGTTTGCAGAGCATCCTCGTGTAGCTGCGCTACGTGATTTTATAACTGGATGGCATGTCTCCTACTTTTCGGTTGACAATACCCGCGGGCAGCCTGAAGCGGGGCCGCAAGAACGAATGTCCAGAACGGGCGATAATTTAGCGAACGTGATTCAATACTTGAGTGAGCAACATCCTGATCGTCTGGAAAACATATTTCAGGTATTGCGGCGCCGCGTGCCTAGGATCGAAAAAGTTATGGCGGAAGCTATGCCAGATGGGCGCCTTCTGCTTACCATCAAAGACGCCCCCTTCGAGAACCCTGTTCTCTCACGCTTTGCCTCGGACGGAACCCTTAAGATGTTGGCCTATTTGGTGCTTCTTTATGATCCAGATCCGCCCCCGTTTATTGGCATCGAAGAGCCAGAGAACTTTTTGCATCCACGCCTGCTTTACGGCCTAGCGGAAGAATGCCGAGCAGCAGCAGAAAAAGGTCAGTTGCTTGTTACGACACACTCTCCATTCTTTCTAAATGCCCTCCAACCGAATGAAGCCCGTGTGCTTTATCGCGATGAGTTTGGATACACGCAGGTGGCGACGGCCGGGGATATCGTTGGCATCAATGAGTTCATGAGTGAAGGTGCACTACTGGGTGACCTTTGGCTGGAAGGACACTTTGGTGTAGGCGATCCTCTCGTAAATCAAGGCGGCCCAAAAAGGAAAATATTCTCGTGATGGCTACACATTTTGAGTTTTTAGTAGAAGAGCCGTCTATGGAGGCGTTCTTATCGGTTCTTTTGCCTCGTATCCTAGCCGCTCAAGCCACATTTGATATTCACACCTATCAAGGCAAATCGGACCTGTTGAAGAAGCTGGACGGTCGCTTGCGGGGTTACGCCAGATGGCTTCCGCAAGACCATCGTATCGTGGTGCTAGTGGATAGGGATGACGATGATTGTGCCTCACTTAAAACTTCACTGGACGATATCTCCACAAAAGCCGGTTTGAATACAAAAGCCAGCGCAAACCCTGTGTGGCAGGTTGTCAATCGTATTGCGATCGAAGAGCTGGAAGCGTGGTTTTTCGGCGAATGGAAAGCTGTTAGGGCCGCTTATCCTAAGCTCAACGCAAATACGGTTTCCAAGCAAGCATATCGAGATTGTGATAAAATTGCTGGAGGTACGTGGGAAGCCCTGGAACGGGTGATGAAACCTCACGGCTATTTCACTGGCGGTCTGCGTAAAGTCGAATTGGCAACGGCCGTAGGTGCACAATTCAATCCCGCTGAATGTGTCTCGCCAAGCTTCCGCAAGCTTCATGATGCGTTAGCCGAGGCCATCAGTCCACTCGGCGGCCACGCGAACGTTGGATAACAAAAAACCCCGCCGGATCGCTCCAGCGGGGTCGCGTCTCTCACACCGTCTGCAATGCCGGTTAGAACTCGACGGCCCGGTCGCCGTTTTCGTCCTTTATGCGGGTCGGCAGGCCGATTTTGTTCAACAGGTTGATGAAGGGCTTGGGGGGCAGTTCCTCGACATTCGCCATTGCCTTGACATCCCATTCGCCGGTGGCAACCAGCATGGCGGCTGCGACGGGAGGCACGCCCGCCGTGTAGGAAATGCCCTGGCTGCCCACCTCATTGTAAGCCTCCTTATGGTCGGCGACGTTGTAGAGGAAGACGGTCTTTTCCTTGCCGTCCTTGAACCCCTTCACATAGTCGCCGATGCAGGTCTTGCCTTCGTAGTTCGGGGCAAGCGAGGCGGGATCCGGCAAGCAGGCCTTGACGACCTTCAGCGGCACGACTTCGGAGCCGTCGGCGAGCTTGACCGGCTGTTCGGACAGCAGGCCGATATTCTTCAGGACCGTGAAGACATTGATGTAGTGATCGCCAAAGCCCATCCAGAAGCGCACATCGGCGCCATCCATGTTCTTGGCCAGCGAATGCACTTCGTCATGGCCGCAGAGATAGGCGCGACGCGTGCCGACCACCGGCAGATCGTAATCCTTGCCGATCTCGAACATCTTGTTCACCTTCCACTCGCCGCCCTGCCAGGAATAGACGACGCCGGTGAATTCGCGGAAGTTGATTTCCGGATCGAAATTCGTCGCGAAATATTTGCCATGGCTGCCGGCATTGATGTCGACGATGTCGACATCCGTGACCTTGTCCAGATATTCATCCTTGGCAAGCCGCGCATAGGCATTGACGACGCCGGGATCGAAGCCGGCGCCGAGAATGGCGGTAATGCCCTTCTCCTTGCACTCGGCGGCGCGCTTCCATTCATAGTTGCCGTACCATGGCGGCGTTTCGCAGATCTTGTTCGGCTCTTCATGAATGGCGGTATCGATATAGGCGGCACCGGTATCCATGCAGGCGCGCAAGACCGACATGTTGAGGAAGGCGGTGCCGACATTGATGACGATCTGGATGTTCAGCGCCTTGATGAGCGCCTTCGTTGCCTCGATATCGAGCGCGTCCAGCGCATGCGCTTCCAGCACGCCCGCCTGCTTCATCGCCTTCTTGTCGTGCACGCTTGCTATGATCGCATCGCATTTCGACCTGGTGCGCGATGCGATGTGCAAATCGCCCAGCACGTCGTTGTTCTGTGCGCATTTATGCGCCACGACCTGCGCGACGCCGCCAGCGCCGATGATGAGCACGTTCTTTCTCATGATGGGGACCAACTCCTTGTCCAATCGTCAGAAACCTTCGCCTGAGGAATTTCAGGAAAGGCTTTGTTCGTAGTCCGTGTACGAAAATTCGCGGACCGTCCTGATGCTGCCATCCAGTTCGCGGATGGCGATTGCCGGCATTTTCACGCCGTTAAACCAGTTTTTCTTGACCATCGTGTATCCGGCGGCATCCTGGATGGAGATCCGGTCGCCCACGTTCAGCGCGTTCTCGAAATCGAACTCGCCGAAAATGTCGCCGGCCAGGCAGGATTTGCCGCAGACCATGTAACGATGTGGTCCCTGGTTGGGAAAGACCTTCGCATTCTCACGATAGATCAAGAGATCCAGCATGTGCGCTTCGATGGATGAATCCACCACGACAAGGTCCTTGCCGTTGTAGAGCTTGTCGAGCACGGTGACTTCCAGCGTGGTCGATTTGGTGATGGAGGCCTCGCCGGGCTCCAGATAGACCTGCACGCCGAAATCACCGGCAAAGCGCTTCAGGCGCTCGGCAAATCGTTCCAGCGGATAGTGCTCGCCGGTAAAATGGATGCCGCCGCCAAGGCTCACCCACTCCGCCTTCTTCAGAAGCACGCCGAATTTGGTCTCGATCTCGCCGAGCATCCTGTCGAAGAGATCGAAATCGCCATTCTCGCAATTATTGTGGATCATGAAGCCCGAGATCATGTCCATCACCGGCTCGACCTTGGCGACATCCCATTCGCCAAGCCGCGAGAAGGGACGGGCCGGATCCGCCAGATCGAAGCTGGAGGAGGAGATGCCGGGGTTCAGCCGCAGGCCGCGGATGATGCCGGCGGACTGTTTTTCAAAGCGTTGCAGCTGGCCGATCGAGTTGAAGATGATCTTGTCGGCATGGCTGACGACCTCATCAATCTCGTAATCGGCATAGGCCACGGAATAGGCGTGGGTTTCCTTGCCGAAACGTTCATGGCCCAGGCGCACTTCGTTGAGCGAGGACGAGGTGGTGCCGTCCATATAGTCGCGCATCACGTCGAACACGCCCCAGGTGGCAAAGCATTTCAGCGCCAGCAGCGCCTTGGCGCCGGACAGTTCGCGCAGTCTCGCGATCTTTTCCATGTTGGCGATCAGCTTCGACTTGTCGATGAGATAATAGGGAGTCTGGATCAAGGCTTCATCCTTCGTGAACCCTGCCGTTGCCGGCGGAAGTGAACGGGACGCCCCGAATGCGTCGGAGGGGGTCGTATGCAAAAGGGGGGCGCAAAGCAAGAGGCAAAGCGCGCCTCGCGCGCCAGGAAGGCAGGTTTGCCACGGTCTTTGGGCCGCCGGCGAGGCTTATCTGGCCCGAAGCTCATGCCTGGCCAGGCCTGTTCAAGCCGGGCCGGGCCGGGAATGAGCTTCGGGCCAGCGGAGAAAGATCGAGGAGAACGGAAAGGAGCCGGCGGAGACTTGCCGAGACCCTCGCTTTCTGGTCTCACTCCGGCCATCGCAACAATCGCCATGCGGATGGTTTTGCATGCTCAAAGATCTGTCAGTCCAGGCCTCGATCATGGGGCTGCTTGCCGCCTTTGTTGGTTTCGTCAGCTCCTTTGCGGTCATCATGCAGGGTTTGACGGCCATGGGCGCAAGCCCGGATGAGGTGGCGTCGGCGCTTCTCGTGCTCTCCGTCCTGATGGGTGTGCTGGCGATTCTCCTGGCGGTGTGGAAGCGCATGCCGATCAGCATCGCCTGGTCGACGCCGGGAGCGGCTCTTCTGGCTGGCGTGGGCATGGTGGAAGGTGGTTTTCCCGTCGCAGTCGGCGCTTTCCTGCTCGCGGCAGGGTTGATCGTCCTGTCCGGCCTCTTCTCCCCGCTCGGGCGCGCCATCCGCATGATCCCGGCTCCGCTTGCCAATGCCATGCTGGCCGGCATCCTCGTCAATCTGTGTCTGGCGCCGGTCAAGGCGGTGGCCTTCAACCCTTTCCTCGGCCTTCCCATCGTGCTGACCTGGATCGTGGTGGTGATCTGGCGCCGGATCTGGGCCGTGCCGGCCGCGCTTCTGGCCTTTGCCGGCGTGCTGGTGCTCGGCGTCGATCTGCCGGCCGATGTGCTTGCGCAGCTCGGACATTCGATCCATCCGCAGCTGATCGCGGTCATGCCGGTCTTCACCCTGAACGGCTTCATATCGATCGCCATTCCGCTCTTCATCGTCACCATGGCCTCGCAGAACATTCCGGGCATAGCGATCCTGAAGGTGAACGGATATGAACCGGCGCCCAATCCGCTGTTCGTCGCCACCGGCGCCTTTTCCGCCATTGGCGCGATCTTCGGCGGCGTGCCGGTCAATCTGGCGGCGATCACGGCGGCCATGTGCGCCAGCGAGGAGGCGCATCCGGATCCCGCCCGCCGCTACTGGTCGGCCATCATTGCCGGCATCGGCTACATCTTCTTCGGCCTGCTGGCCTCCGGCATCATTGCCTTCGTCGCTTTGTCGCCGCCCATCCTGCTGCAGGCGGTGGCGGGCCTGGCCCTGATCGGTGCCTTTTCCAGCGCCGCCCAGGCCGCCTTCCGCGATGCCGATATGCGCGAGGCGGCGGCGCTCACCTTTCTCGTCACCGCATCGGGAACGGCCTTTGCCGGCATTTCCGGCGCTTTCTGGGGGCTTCTCGCCGGCGGGCTGATGCTCGGTCTGAAGCGGATCTTCGCATCCGGTTGAGCTGCGGCGGGTCGCGAAAGCCGGTGGGCGCTCCGGGCAGCCTTATCGGAACGGCATGAACGAGCATTGAAGGACGGCGCGCCCTCTTGCACTGTCCTTCGTCTCGCGTTATGTCTCGTGACATGAAGAATTCGGGCGACATCATTGCTGCTTCATACGCCGCGGGCCGGATGGCACACCGCGCGTCTTCGTTCGCCCTAAACTCGCTTCTTCTTCTCGGCCTTATCCGCGGTTGCCGGGTCCGTTGAGGAGCGCCCGGCGGCCGAACAGCCTGCCGGCATGAGCTCCTCGCACAAAATCCCCCGTTTGAAGACCAAAAGCCTCCTCTGAGGCCTTGATCCATCGTCGCGGCGCTGTAACAGGCTTTTGCCACAGGATACTGGCACAGGTTTTGACACAGTTTGACACTGGCGCCGACGCTGGACGCGAAGGAGAAGAAAAAATGGATGCCAAGAATTCCACCGCCACGCCTGTCTCTTCCGGCATGAAGGGCATGGCCGACGCCTCCCGCAAATATCGTCCCTATCCCACCATCGACATTCCGGATCGCACCTGGCCCTCCAAGGTCATCGACAAGGCGCCGATCTGGTGTTCTGTCGACCTGCGCGACGGCAACCAATCTCTGGTCAACCCGATGGGGCACGACCGCAAGGCGCGCATGTTCAAGCTGCTGCTCGATATGGGCTTCAAGGAGATCGAGATCGGTTTCCCCTCCGCCTCGCAGACGGATTTCGATTTCGCCCGCTGGTGCGTCGAAGAGGGCAATGTGCCTGCGGATGTGTCGCTGCAGGTTCTGGTGCAATGCCGGCCCGAACTGATCACCCGCACATTCGAGGCGCTGGAAGGCGCGCATCGACCGATCATCCATTTCTACAATTCCACCTCCGAATTGCAGCGGCGCGTCGTGTTTGCCAAGGATGTGGGAGGCATCAAGCAGATCGCGGTCGATGCGGCCAAGATGATCATGGACATGTCGACCAAGGCGGCGACCGGCGACAATGGCGGCTTCCGCTTCGAATATTCGCCGGAAAGCTTCACCGGCACGGAGCTGGACGTGGCCCTGGAAATCTGCAATGCGGTGATTGCCGAGGTGAAGCCCACGCCGGACAACAAGCTGATCCTGAACCTGCCATCGACCGTGGAAATGGCCACGCCCAATATCTATGCCGACCAGATCGAATGGATGTGCCGCAATATCGACAATCGCGAGAACATCATCATCTCGCTGCATCCGCATAACGACCGCGGCACCGGCATTGCCGCCACCGAACTCGGCTTGATGGCCGGTGCGGATCGTGTCGAGGGAACGCTGTTCGGCAATGGCGAGCGGACCGGCAATGTCGACGTGGTGACGCTGGCGCTCAACATGTATACCCAGGGTGTCGATCCGCAGCTGGATTGCACGGATATCGAGCGCATCAAGGCGGTTTACGAATATTCGAACGAGATGGTCATACCCGAGCGCCATCCCTATGTGGGCGAATTGGTCTATACCGCCTTTTCCGGCTCGCACCAGGATGCGATCAACAAGGGCATGAAGGCGATCAAAAAGGCCAATTCGTCAATCTGGGAGGTTCCCTATCTGCCGATCGACCCTCAGGATGTCGGCCGGACCTATGAGGCGATCATCCGCATCAACTCGCAGTCCGGCAAAGGTGGCATCGCCTATATCCTCAGCCAGGATTACGGCATCAACCTGCCGCGCAATCTGCAGGTCGAATTCCGCGAGGATATCCAGCGCATCACCGATGAAGAAGGCACGGAGCTTCCGTCCAGGCGCATCTTTGAGCGTTTCATCGAACGCTATGTCGAGCAGCCGGAAGGCCGCATCAAATTCGTCGACCACCACACCTATCCAGCCGGTACAGATCAGAAGGGCATCCGGGTTGTGGCCGCGGAGATCACCGATGGCGGCGAGGTGAAGCGGATCGAGGGCAAAGGCACGGGCCCGATCGACGGCTTCATCAACGCGCTGTCGCTCTATCTCGGCACGGATCTGTCGGTGGCCGATTATTCCGAGCATTCGCTGCAGCACGGGTCGAATGCCGCGGCCATCGCCTATGTCGAGGTGGAGCATGCCGGCGGCAAGCTTTTCGGCGCAGGCATCAACAAGAACATCGTGACCGCGTCGCTGGAAGCCATCGTGTCCGCGGCCAATCGCGTGCTTGCCACGCGGTGAAAGAGGGGCGTGGCGGGTCTGTCTGAACGATCGCGCCGCGCTTCGCCACACAAGCCGGCCGGCCATGACGCCTGACCGAAGACACTAGCATCCGGCGCGTCACGCGCCGGATTGCGCTTGCAGGGCCCTTGCCAGGATCAGGTCGATCCGCCGATCGCTCATCTGGGCGGTGTTGAAGCGCATCAGCTGGTCGGCGCTCTGGCCAATGCTGAAGACATTGCCGGGTGCGAGCACAAGCCCTTCGGCAAGCGCCGTCTGGGCAAGGGCGGTGGAAGAGCAGGAAGCCGGTAGTCGGCACCAGAGATAGAAGCCGCCCCGCGGCATCAGCACCGGCGTGATCCCCAGAGCCTTCAACCGGTCCGCCACCTCGCTGCGCTGGTGCGCCAGGCGTCGGCGCAGGGCCTCCAGATGCTTGCGATAACTGCCGGAGCCAAGCACCTCCGCGATCACCCCAGCCGTCAAGGGGCTCGGCCCGCCGAATTGCGTCGCCACCTGCAGGTCGATCAGACCTTCGATCCAGTCCGGACGCGCCGCGATGTAGCCGCATCGGAGCGAGGCGGAGAGCGTTTTCGAAAAGCTGCCGATCCGGATGACATGCGTCAGGCCATCCAGCACCGCCAGCCGCACCGAGGGCTCCGGCTCCAGATCCGCAAAAATATCGTCCTCGACAATGGTCATCCGGTGCTCGGCCGCCAGAGAGAGCATGCGGTGGGCCGTGTGCGGGGAAAGCGTAGCACCCGTCGGGTTGTGGAGAGCCGAATTGGTTAGATAGAGTTTCGGCTGCCTCTCGCGAAGGATTGCTTCGAACTCGGTCATGTCAGGCCCGTTTTCGGTATAGCGCACACCGATGACGGCAGACTGATGGGCTTTCAGCAGAGCCTGGAAGTTGAAGTAGCAGGGATCGTCGATCAGCACGGTATCACCCGGGCGCAACAGGAAGCGGCACACCAGATCCAGCGCCTGGGTGCCGCTGGACGTCAGAAGGATCTGTTCGGAGCCGAGGCTCAGCCGCTCCTCCTCGAAACGTGCGAGCAGCAGGCGGCGCAGGGCCTGAAGGCCGCGCGTGCTGCCATAGTCGCACAACAGCGCCGCGTCGCTGCGCGCCAGATGCCGCAGAGCGCGGCTGATGGCTTCATGTGGCAGCCAGTCCGGCGGCAGCCAGCCGCAACCGGGTTTCAGCGTGGTCTCGTCGGCATCCAGCGATTGGCGGGAGACCCAGAAGGGATCGACGGCCCTTTGCGGCGGGGTTTCGGCTGCCATCAGGGTCAAAGGCTGGGAGACCTGGTCACGGACGAAAAAGCCGGCGCCGCGCACCGCCCGGATCAGGCCTTCGGCGACCAGCCGGTCATAGGCTTCCACGACAGTGCTCGGCGAAACTGCCATGGTCTTGGCGAAGGCGCGCACCGAAGGCAGGCGGTCGCCCGGCATCAGCGCCCGGCCGGCAATGCGCCGGCGCATGGCCTCGACAAGATGAACGGTTCGGTTGGCGTGACCTTCAGCCATGCCGTCTCCAGTCTGTATGGGCAAATGTTTCAGTACAGTTTGTCCAAATTGTACAGATTTGTGCCTGTCTTTGCCAGACCGCCCGTCGCATTTTCTGTCCAGACTCACCACTCGAAGCCGCCCGTCGACGATGGGATGGGGCAGAACGACAGCGAAAGCGGGGACGGATGAAGGATGCAACGGATGGCTGGATCAGCGGGCTTCTCGGCGTCGTGATCTTCAGTGGCTCACTGCCGGCGACGCGCATTGCGGTGACGGATCTGTCGCCACTGTTCCTGACATCCGCGCGCGCCGTGATCGCAGCCGTGCTGGCGGGCCTCCTCCTGTCCGCCTTGCGCCGGCCGCGGCCGGCTGTCGCCGACCTTCCGTCCCTCCTGGTCATCGCGCTCGGCGTCGTCGTCGGCTTCCCGCTTCTGACGGCTCTGGCACTGCAGAGCATGACATCGGCGCGGTCGATCGTCTTTATCGGCCTGCTGCCTTTGGCGACCGCCGTGTTCGGCGTGATCCGGGGCGGGGAGCGGCCAAGGCCGCTGTTCTGGATCTTTGCCCTGGCGGGAAGCGGCTGCGTGGCCGGCTTCGCTCTTGTTTCCGGGGGCGGCGGCGCCTTGTCCGGCGACATCCTGATGATCCTCGCCATTCTCGTCTGCGGCCTCGGCTATGCCGAAGGCGCAAGGCTATCGCGCCGCCTCGGCGGCTGGCAGGTGATCTGCTGGTCGCTCATCGTCGCACTGCCGCTGATGGCCGCCATCGCGCTTGCGACCATTCCGGGCGATTTCTCACGCATCGGTGCCGCTGCCTGGGGCGGATTGGCCTATGTCTCCGTCTTCAGCATGCTGATCGGCTTCGTCTTCTGGTATCGCGGCCTGGCCCTCGGCGGAACCGCTTCGGTGGGCCAGTTGCAATTGCTCCAGCCCTTCTTCGGGCTCCTTCTTTCGGCCCTCCTGCTTGGAGAGGCGGTGAGCCCCGCAATGCTCGCCGTGACGCTCGTTACAGTTGCGCTTGTCACCTCGGCGCGGCGCTTCGCACATCGATGATGGTGAAGGCCGGTAGGAGGATGACCGGCGGGATTTGCGTTAACCGCTCGGAAAACAGCCTCACGAGGCGGATTTTCGTCCGCTCGTTCTTGAGCGCCTTCTACAATTTATAACCCCTCACTTATTCAAATTGTCTTTTAGCAATTGCGAAATCTATCTCCGGTTGAATACGCTTTACACATAGGGGAGATAGGCAATGGCATTGGGCGGATTCCTGAGAGGGTCGAATTGCAGCGAGGAAATGAAGGCCATCTCGCGCTCGCAGGCGATGATCTGGTTCTCCCCCAGCGGCACGGTGCTGAACGCAAACGAGAATTTCTGCAAGACGCTGGGCTACCAGCTGACCGAGATCGTCGGCCAGCACCATCGCATGTTCTGCGAAGAAGCCATCCGCTCCGCGCCGGATTACAATGCCTTCTGGAGCGATCTGGCCGCCGGTCACTTCAAGAGCGGACAGTTTCGCCGGCAGAAGAAGTCCGGCGAAGACATCTGGATCGAAGCAACTTATAATCCGGTCTTCCGCGGCTCCAAGGTCGTCCGCGTGCTGAAGATCGCCAGCGACATCACGACAAGCCGCATCCAGGCGCTGAACGACGGCAACCGCCTGCGGGCCATCGATCAGTCCCAGGCGATCATCGAATTCGAGCCCGATGGCCGCGTCTCGAAGGTCAACGACAATTTCCTATCCGCCATGGGCTATCGGGCGGATGAGGTGGTCGGACAGTTCCACCGCCTGTTCTGCGATCCGGCCTATGTGGCGACCAGCGATTATGCGCGGTTCTGGGACCGGCTGCGGGCAGGGGAATATATTGCCGATAATTTCGTGCGGATCGGCAAAGGCGGTCGGCGCGTCTGGATCCAGGCGGCCTATACGCCGGTCTTCAACTCCCGCGGCCTCGTCTACAAGGTCATCAAGGTTGCGACCGATATCACCGCGCGCATGCAGGCCGTCGAGACGATCGGCGATGCCATAGGCCGGCTGGCATCGGGCGATCTGACAGTGGAGATCAACACGCCCATCGATACGGCACTGGAGCGCACGCGGCAGGATTTCAATGCTGCGGCGCGGGCGCTGGAGGCCACGGTGGGCTCCATCCAGCATTCGGCCGAGGTTCTGGCCGCCAATGCCGCGGTGATCCGCTCCGTCTCCGACGATATTGCCCGCAATTCCGAACATCAGGCGGCGTCCGTCGAGGAGACGGCGGCCGCTGTCGAACAGATCGCCACGACGGTCCGCGATTCCAGCGTCAGCGCCGGCCAGGCAAGCCAGCTTGTCAGCGCCACCCGGCAATCGGCCGAGGCCTCGGGCAAGATCGTGCGCGATGCCACCGAGGCCATGGGGCGGATCGTCACCTCGTCCAAGGAGATCGAGAACATCATCTCGGTGATCGATGAGATCGCCTTCCAGACCAATCTGCTCGCGCTCAATGCCGGTGTGGAGGCAGCGCGCGCCGGCGAGGCCGGCAAGGGTTTTGCCGTCGTGGCGCAGGAGGTCCGGGAACTGGCGCAGCGCTCGGCGCAGGCGGCGAAGGAGATCAAGGCGCTGATTGCCGCCTCGGCCTCGTCCGTCGAACACGGCGTCACGCTGGTGGCCAATACAGGCGAAGCACTGCGCGAGATCGTGCGCAAGGTTTTGGACGTGGACGGCAATGTCCAGGCGATCTCTGCGGCCGCGCGCGAGCAGTCGGTGGGAATCAACGAGATCAATGCCGCCATTGGCAGCCTCGACAAGGTGTCGCAGAAGAATGCCTCCACCGTCGAGGAAGCCAATGCGGCGGCCCAGACCCTGGCTGCGGAAGCGGCGAGCCTCTATGAGATGATCGGGCGCTTCAAGGTTTCGGCAACGAGCGAGGACATGACGGCCGCGCACCGTCGTCAGGTCGCCTGACGCCCGGTATCGGCCACGCCCTGCGTCAGATGATGCGGGCGACCTTGCCTGCCAGCGTGTCGAGGAAGGCGTCGGAAGAGGGGCCGGTTACGACGTAGCTTGCCTGAAGCCCCTGCCAGGCGACCATGCCGATATCGTCGCGAATGACCTCGCGCATGTCGCTCTCGATCGGCGCGATATTCTTGGCAAAGGAAATGCCGATGATATCGCCGTCGCGATTGCGGTAGATCAGCTGGCCGACCGGCCGGCCGCCGGCGGAATAGAGGCGGGCGCCCAGAAAATCGAGCCCTTCGGCGGACAGGTCGGGAATGCGGAAGGAAACGCCCGTCGTGGCCATCAGCCATTCGACAATATGCGCCGACTCATTGGCTGGCACTTCGACGAGATGCCGGGACTGACGCGAGAAGAGCCGGTAATGCGAGGCGACGTCATCCATCCAGGCCTTGGCGGGATCGCCGGCAATATCGGCATAGGTGACCATGCTGGGCCGGGCGCCGAACATGTAGCCGGCGCCGGTTCCAAGCCCGAACATCAGCAGCGACGAGGCAATCACCGTTGCCAGCGTCGGGCGCAACCGCAATGCGCGGCGTCCCGTCTGCGGCAATTGCACGACGCGGCGGGGTTCCGAGGCGGTCTTGATGGAGCGGACGAGATCAAGCGATACCGGCTCCTTCAGGAGTTCGTCGAAATGCTCCCGGCCGATCGTGTCGGCGCGCCGCAGCGCATCGAGTGCCGCCCGGGCCTGGGAATCCTGTTCCAGCAGTGCATCCAGCGCTGCGGCTTCGATTTCCGAAAGTTCACCGTCCAGATGGGCGGAAAACTGCGCTTCGGAGCTCTTGCGTTGATCAGCCATCAGGCTCTTAGCTCGCTATTGTTGACCGCCAGAGCCTTCAGCTCGCGGCGTGCGTTCAAAATGGATTGGGCAATGGCCTCTTCCGTCGTCGCCATGACGGCGGCGGCCTCGCGGTAGCTGAGGCCTTCGACGGCGCAAAGAAGGAATGCCGCGGCAGAATCTTCGGCAAGCATGTCGATAATGAGGCGGGAGGAGCGCGCGGCCTTCATCGCGGCCTTGCGGCCGCTATTTTCCTGCTCTGCAAGCTTGAGTTTGTGGGCATCCTGCCGCGCCAGCCGGCGCAGGATGGAAAACAGGCACAGGTCGAGCCGCGCATCCCCCTGCAGCTCGACCGTTCGGGAGACCGCCTCCTCGCAGGCCTTGCCCAGGAGGTGCTCGATGCGGCTTTCATCCCGGCAGAGCGCCAGCGCAAAGCGCCGCAATCTCGGAAGAATGGCGACGAGGTCGCGTCTGATATCCGATCTTGCGGGCACACAGTCCATGGGATTCGCTCATTCTGGTTGACGGTCGATTGGCTCGATGGGTGGGCAGTTAAGCATGCCGGGCTTTCGCCAAGCTAGAGTGGGATTGCGCTTGACTGACGTTTTTCTGCACTTTTTCTGCGGGATCAGGCTCATCCTGACCCTTCTTCGTTTTGCGGGCCGAAAGCGGCGCCGAATCAGGCATGGCTAAAGATCCAGTTCCAGCGGCGGCGGAACGGGAAGCTCCTGCGGCTGGCCAAGCAGCACGCGGCGCTGCTCGTGTTCGATGGCGTCCGCCGCGGCGTTCAGGCCATAGCGATCGCAGGCCAGGTTCCAGGCGCCGGGCTCGCCGGTCAGGGTGAAGTAATTATAGGCGGCGGCCGGCTTGTGACCGCCCGGCCCCTGGGAGGCGGAGGCAATACCCAGGACCGGCACTTCGCCGTGATGCGTGCGCAGCATGTAGAGCGTGTTCAGATGCGTGTGGCCGTGCAGGATCAGTTCGGCACCGCCGAGAGACAGAGCCGCCGCGAAGCGTCGGATGCCGATCATGCGTTTATGCGAGGGCGCGGCGCCGCGGATCGGCGGGTGATGGATGAGGACCACGCGAAACAGGCCGTCCGCCTTCGCCTGCCGCAGCAGATTGGCAGTCTCGCGAGCCTGCCGCGCGCTGAAATAACCGCCGGCGGAGAAGGGCAGCGTGGCATTGGATGTGGAGCAGCCGATGATCGCCACAGGGCCGCGCCGTCGATAGGTGGGAAACAGATGTTCGTCATCCGTCCATTCGCGGGGGGAGGCGTCGCCGGCGATGAAAGGATACCAGGCATTGACGGAGCGATCATGGGCGCCCGGGACATAGGCATCGTGATTGCCGGGCACGACGGTCGTGTCGATCGGATCCCCGACGCTTTCCAGCCATTCCGCCGCCAGCCGGATTTCGATCGACGTGGCCAGGTTGACGAGGTCGCCGGTGATCATCAGATGGTCGGGACTGCGCAGGCGCATGTCGCTCAACAGAAGGTCGAGCGTATTGACCAGCAAATGCTTGCGCCGGTTCCGGTGCCAGTTGATAAAGCCTGTTATGCGCTTGGATGCCAGTTCACGCACGGTGAGACGCGGCAATGGGCCCAAATGGATGTCGGAGATATGCGCGAACGTGAACATGGGTCGAGACATAGAGCCAAGAGGCCATGACGCCAAGGGGGAGGCAGGGGCGCGCAAGACAGGGATTGCCGAAATCGGCAGCTGGCGCACGCGCCTGATGGTGTTTTTCCTGCATCGGCTGTTCGCTTTCACCCGTGGCATGACGCTTGGCGTGCGCGCCGCCTGCTTCGACGAAGCCGGTCGCATCTTCCTGGTCCGCCACACTTATGTGCCCGGCTGGTACATGCCGGGCGGTGGTGTCGAGCACGGCGAAACCGTCTTTTCGGCGCTCGTCAAGGAATTGCGCGAAGAGGGCAATCTCGAAATGGCGGCAGCGCCGGACCTTTTTCACATCTACCAGAATGCCGGCGCCAGCCGCCGCGATCACGTGGTGTTTTTCCGGGCCGTCGTGCGACAGACGGCGCCGAGATCCCCCGATGGCGAGATCGCCGAAAGCGGCTTCTTTGCACTGGACGCCCTGCCGGACACGGTCACGGCGGCAACCTTGCGGCGGCTGCGCGAATTGTCCGGCGAGACGGCGAAGGCCGATCTCTGGTGAGTCCCAAGCGCCCGTCGGCTGGCCCAAGCGCCGGCCGGACGGCCGGTGACGCGCAAAATCACACGCGCAAAATCACACGCGCGACATCACACATGCAAGTTCAGCCGAGGCGCTCCCGCCCGTGCGGCGCCGTCAGGTCGATCAGAGGGCCAAGCGGCACGATCCCGGTCGGATTGATCGTCTTGTGGCTGCAATAGTAATGCGCCTTGATATGCGCCAGGCTGATCGTCTCTGCCACGCCCGGAACCTGAGCCAGATCAAGCAGATAGGACTGAAGGTTCGGATAGTCCGCAATGCGTTTCAGATTGCACTTGAAGTGGCCGACATAGACGGGATCGAAACGCACCAGCGTGGTGAACAGCCGCCAGTCCGCTTCCGTCTGGCGATTGCCGAAGAGGTAGCGCTGGTCCGACAGACGCGAGTCCAGCCAATCCAGGCTGTCGAACAGCGCCGAGACGGCCTCCTCATAGGCCTCTTGCGTGGTGGCAAAGCCGGCCTTGTAGACGCCGTTGTTGACGCTGTCGTAGACACGATCATTGACGGCATCGATCTCGGCGCGCAGCGGTTCGGGATAAAAATCATCCGTCGATCCCGTCAGTCCATCGAAGGCATTGTTGAACATGCGGATGATATCGGCCGATTCATTGGAGACGATAGTGCCGGTCTGCTTGTCCCACAAAACGGGCACTGTCACCCGGCCGGTATAATGCGGATCGGCCTTCACGTAGACCTGCCAGAGCGTCGACAGGCCGAACAGGTGATCGGGCGTTGCCGCGGGATCGTCATCAGGGCGGAACTCCCAGCCATTCTCGGCCATCAAGGGGTGCACGACGGAGACGGATATCAGATCGTCCAGCCCCTTCAGCTTGCGGAAGATCAGGGTGCGATGCGCCCAGGGACAGGCAAGCGACACATACAGATGGTAGCGGCCCGCTTCCGCCATGAAGCCGCCGCTGCCGGTCGGGCCCGGCGCGCCATCCTGGGTGACGAAATTGCGGAAACTCGATTGCGCGCGCTTGAAACGGCCGCCGCTCGATTTCGTGTCGTACCAGACATCCTGCCAGTGACCGTCGACCAATCGTCCCATGAGGCTCTTCCCATTTTTGCTGCGGTTTCGTGCAATGTGGCGATGGCGGCGAAAATATCGAGTCCTCGATCGATGGACAGTGTGTTTTCCGATGGACGGGACATGGTTTTGCTGTTACTTCGGTCGGAAATCGGAGATAGCGACGATATGACTGAAACTCGGATCCTGCGACGACGCTGAACGACCTTTCACGGTGCCAGATCCTGTGCGCCGCGCCGACCGTTGTCCCTTATCGCTATCTGGTTTCAGCTTCCCATGCATGATCACGAGCTCGTCTACCTCACCGAGGACGCGTCGCACGACGCCATCATCGACATCATCAATGCAGAGGCCTTCGGCCCCGGCCGGTTCGCCAAGGCCGCCGCGCGCATCCGCGAGCAGGGTCCGCATGACCGCAGCCTGTCCTTTATCTGCGCCGATCGCGGGGAGACCATCGGCTCCGTCAGAATGACTGCCGTGCGGGCGGGCGGGGTGGACGCTCATCTTCTCGGGCCGCTGGCGGTTCGCCCCTCCCACAAAAATCTGGGAATTGGCCGCGAACTGGTGCGGATCGCCATCGAGGCGGCGCGTCGCAAGGGGTCGGAAGCGGTGATCCTGGTGGGCGATCCGCCCTATTACATGCCGCTCGGCTTCGAGAAAGTGCGCTATGGCGCGCTCAACTTTCCGGGACCGGTCGATCCGGGCCGGGTGCTGGTCGTGCCGCTGGCCGGCGACGTGCATTCGCGGCTGTCCGGCGTGATCGCCTGGCAGGATTGGCAGCCGGAGGTCCAGTCGCAAGTTCAGTCTCAAGTTCAGTCTCGGCTCCAGTCTCAGAGCTTGGCTCAGACCGCGGCTCACAGCTTGCAACACGCCCTGGCCGCCGCCGCCGAATAAACCCTCAACCGGGTTTCACCCATTCCATAAGGTGGCGATAGGGCACGCGGTTATAGGCCGAGCGCGCGGCTTCCGGCCCGCCCACGGCCGGCGGTTCGCGAAAGCTCACCAGCCGCAGCCCAGCGGCCAGCAGTGCCTCCATGTAGCGGCTCATGGGCCGGTGATAGTTGAGAATGCGGATGCCGCGCCAGGCCTGCCAGTCGGCATGCTCCTCCAGATAGGTGTCGACGCGGACGAAATCCTTGCGACCGTGCGCATCCCGCACCCAGGCCGCGCCGCCGCTGGCGGTGATGAAGGGATTGAGATTGGCGATGACCAGGCTTGCCCCCAGCCTCATGACGCGCGCCATTTCCGCCACCGAACGGTCCAGATCGGCAATGTCGATCAGGCTCAGATAGCTGACGACGAGATCGAAGCTTTGTGCGGGCAAAGGCATGTCTTCCGCCTGTGCAAGGATATAGGTTCCGGCCGGATCCTTCCGGCGCGCGACGTCCAGAAGCGGTTCGGTGGGATCGATGCCGGTGACGCTGGCAAGGCCGTGATGCTGGCGCAGGCGCCGCACGAAGCGGCCTTCGCCGCAGCCGACGTCCAGGGCGCTGGCAAAGCTGCGCCCCGCCAGCAGGAGGTCAAAGGCAGGATCGAGAACATATTGGCGGTTGAAATCACCGAATTCGCCCTGACTGTCGATCCAGCCGTCCGCGGATTCGCTCCAGCCATTGTCAAGCGGCTGTACCGCGCCGCTGTCTGCGCCATCGTGTCCCTTCGGTTCCGTCATTCTTCGTCTCCCGTGGTAAACCGCTTGCTCAGCCAGGTGATCCGCAAGGCTTGCTCACAATCGCCGCCGTCCGGCCCCTGCCTGCTCAGGCTGCCGCGAAGAGGGCCATGCTCGCCAATCCTCGTGTAGCCGCAGCGCAGGTAAAGGTCCAATGCCGAGGGGTTCATCGTATCGAGATAGGCGCCAAGGCAGCCGCGTGCTCTGGCTTCATCTTCGGCCATCAAGAGCAGGCGGGCGCCGAGTCCCTTGCCGCGGGCATGGGCGGGAATGAACAGGAGCTGGACATAGAGCCAGCCGCGCGCGGTATAGCCGACAAGGCCCCCCTCCACCTGGCCCGCATCATTGCGCAGCGCGATATGGAGATCGCGCTTGCCGCTCTGGCCGAAGGTTTCGAGATTATAGGCGATCAGCGGCGCCTCGATCGCCTTCTGTTCCTCAGGCGTAAGGTTATCGGTGACTGATACGGTATAGTTCATGGCAGAAGATCCGGTGGGGCTGGTAGAGGTTCGGAGAGGGTCTGGTGGAGGCTCGTGGAGGCCGGACAAGGGGGATCAGCTTCGAAGGCGTGATCCAACATATCTCCTTCGCAGGAGGATCGACCGGAATCGCCGGCAAGCAGAGCATAGTACGGATTTCTGCCCAATGCTGAAAGCCGAGGCCGTGCGGCCGCGTCAAGCAGTATCCGAGACCTCGCGATCAAGCAGGCGAGAGATCCTGTCCCGTCCCGATCGCGATTGCGGCCGCATGCGGCGGGCCGAAATTTTCCGCCGGCAAAGCCATTGCCGGACGCGTATCCGCGGGCGGGCGAATCGGGGCAGATCCCGTCCCTTCCTCCTGATGCTCCGGGCCTGGGCTCAGCAAAGCGGCCTCGATCTCGGCCGCCATCTGCTGCTTCAAGGCATAGCGGCGCAGGGTTTCCGCCCGTCGCTTTGCCGCAATGCTCTCCAGCGGCCGATAGTGCGTGACAGCCGGCAGGAGATAGTCGCCATCCGGTCGGCATATGCCGCCGAGATCGGTCCACAGACTGTCGAAATCGGCCTTGATGCCGGTCGGCCTTCGCCGCCCGGCCGCCAGATGCCGCGTCTGCGTCGGCGCCAGAATGGCCTCCGCACCCAGAAGGGTGGCGATGGTCTGCGCGGCAGCCATGATCAGGTCCCGCGGTCGCAACTGATGGAGATCCCGCGTCGCCTCGCGCACCACGTCCTTGGCATCCGCTCCGTTGGCGCCCTGCATGGTGCCGATCAGGAAGACGAGCCGGCGATCGCTCCGGCAGAAGCTGCCGCACAGGCAGCAGATGCGCCGGCTGTTTTTCCTCAATTCCAGAATGAGCTCGCCCTCCCGCCTTTGCGCCGCATTGCAGGTGATCACCAGATGATAATCCGTCTGCGTCCGGCCCTTGAGCGTCGCGATCACGCCGGTCATGCGCGACAAGGCCAGAATGCGACGGCCCGCCACGCTGGAGAGCAGCGTGCGATAGTGATCCAGCATGCAGCGGACGCGATCCTCGACCCGCCAGCCGCGGCGCATATATTTGCTCAAGGGTTTTGCCGCGATGAAGGGAAAGGCGATGAGCTGCGGCTGCAGGCCGGGCGTCGAGCGGAGATAGCGAAGCCAGGGGGCCGCCGCGTGATGAGAGAGCAGCGCGCGCAGCAGAAAGCGCAAACGCCCCTGCCAATCCTCGGGCTGGCAGCCCGGATGAAGGTGCTGGGCCAGCGCCCAGGCATCTACAAAGAACGAAAACCTCAGATTGTGCAGCGACATGAGCTGGAAAACGAGCATGAGCAATGTCTCGCGGGGGAAATGCAGGTAATATGGAAATTGGAACAGTATAGATTGCAAAATAGTTTATTTTCATATGGTTATAGGCGGCATGATAACCTATAACGCTGCCCGGATACAGGGTCTATGCTTGAAGATCAACACGAAAGAGAGCGGAATGGCACAAGCGCAGCGCGGTTTTCACCGCAAATCCTGCTTTGGCCGATTAAATGAGATGATGATTCAGGTTTCCGCCAGAAGAGCTTGAAAAGCATCATGATCCAGGCGGCGGGCCATCGCCTACTGCCTACTGCCTATTGCCTATTGCCAATTGCCTATTGCCCATCGTCCATCCTTCGTCCTTCAC
Source organism: Rhizobium sp. SSA_523 (assembly GCF_030435705.1). NCBI lineage: Bacteria > Pseudomonadati > Pseudomonadota > Alphaproteobacteria > Hyphomicrobiales > Rhizobiaceae > Affinirhizobium > Affinirhizobium gouqiense. The sequence continues at coordinate 1,604,583 of NZ_CP129382.1, read as the reverse complement.
CGTCTGGCGGAGGATCGGGCTGAGGCGCGCGGGGGCGCCATCAAGGGCACAGGTCGGTTATCGCCCTTCGCGCCACCACATGGCGGAAATGGCCATCAACAGCACCGCCAGACCGGCAAAGCCCGCAAAAAGCGGCGTGGTGTCAATGCCGCGCAGCACGGTCTCATCCGTCATGCGAATGACCATGCGGTCGGGATCGCTGATGCGGACTTCGCCGCGCACGGGCAGAATGTCCGGCAGGCGCACTCCGGTGCCATCGTCCTCGGCGATGCGGGTCACGAGACCACGGGTCTTTTGCGCATAAGGTGCAAGCGTCTCCTCGGTGGAGATCATCGCCTTGAATTCCGGCGCATCCACCGTGCCGATATGCACCAGCGTCGAGAATTGCCCGTTGGAAATCTGGAAGAGGCCGGTCTCCTCCATGCGTTTCTCGATCCGGTAGAGGCCGGGTCCCGCGGCGGTAAAGGGCACGGTTTCCGTGCGGCCCGAAGGGTAGCGGATTTCCGCAGGGCCCGGATCGTCGCCGATCGTCTGGCGGGTGGCTTCCAAAGTGCGGCCAAGCGCTCTCGCGGTCAGCGCCTCCTCCTCCAGTTCCGGCTCCTTCATCAGCCAATGGGCAATGCGCCGGTAAAGGGCGACATGCGGACCGCCGCCTTCAAAGCCGCGCGCCCAGAGCCAGCCCTGGTCGGACAGAAGCATGGCGACGCGGCCTTCGCCCTCTCGGCTGAGCACGAGGAGGGGCCGGTTGGCATCGCCCTCCATCACTGTCTCACCCTGCGGCTGACTGACATCGATGGTGCGGAACCAGCGTCCCCAGGCGGGCGGTTCGCTGGCAGAGCCGTCCAGACCGCGGGTCACCGGGTGCTTCTTGCCCAGTTCCGACAGTCGGGGGAAATAGGCCGCCTGTTCGATCTCGCCCGTCGGCGTGGCCGGCAGAATGCCGGCAAGCGGCGTGGAGGCAATCGAATCCTGGCCGGAAAATTCCGGTCCCGCAGCGATCAGCAGCGCGCCGCCATTCTGCACATATTGCGCAATGTAATCGTAATAGAGGATCGGCAGAACGCCGCGATGCTGGTAGCGGTCAAAGATGATCAGGTCGAAATCATTGATCTTCTCGACGAACAGCTCGCGCGTGGGGAAAGCGATCAGCGAAAGCTCGTTGATCGGCGTGCCGTCCTGCTTTTCCGGCGGCCGCAGAATGGTGAAATGCACCAGATCCACCGAGGCGTCGGATTTCAGCAGGTTGCGCCAGGCCCGCTCGCCCGCATGCGGCTCGCCGGACACCAGAAGCACCCGCAGGTTCTGCCGGATGCCGTCGATGACGTGCACGGCGCGGTTATTGGCCGCCGTCACCTCGCCTGGCACTTCGTCCACCGCAAATTCCATCACATTGCTGCCGCCGCGCGGCACGGTGAAATCGAAGGGAATGGGCATGCCGGGCGTTGCCTGCAGCCTGGCGATCTGCTCGCCATTCATGCGGATGGTCACCGTCGCGGCGCTGGCCGCGCCACCCGGCGCGGTGCGGCCGTCATCGAAAACGCGCAGCGTCATCTGCTGGTCCTCGCCGACGATCCCGAAGCGCGGCGCCCGCACCACCTCGATGCGCCGATCGAATTCGTCGGCCTTGCCGGTGATCAGCCCATGAATGGGGGCGTTGAAGGGCAGCGCCTGTTCGGTGCCCGGCAGGTCGTGGATCTGGCCGTCGGTCAGGAAGACGGCCCCGCCGATCCGGCCGGGAGGAACATCGGCCGTGGCGGCGGAAAGGGCGGAAAACAGCCGTGTCGAGGGCGTATCGGAATTCTCGTCGTCGCGCACCTCGACGATCCGCGGCTCCATGCGGGGGAAGCGCTGGAAGCGATCCCTCAGCGCCGTCAGCGCCTCATCCGTTTGCGAAACGCGCTCGGCGGTGTCCTGGCTCTGCGACCGGTCGACGATGACCGGAACGATGGTCGACAACTGCTCCCGGTCTTCCTGGTTCAGGATCGGATTGGCAAGCGCCAGCAGCAGGGCGACCAGGGCCAATGCCCGCAGGAGGCTGCCGCGAAGGCCCCGCCACAGCGCCAGCACCGTCAGAAGCGCGGCGACGACGCCAAGCGCGACCAGCACGGACAAAGGCAGGAATGGGGCGAATTGGATGTCCATAGCCTTGGTCTTCCTATTGTCCAAGCCGCTCGAGCAAAGCGGGAACATGCACCTGATCGGCCTTGTAGTTGCCGGTCAGCATGTACATCATGATGTTGACCCCGGCGCGGTAGGCATATTCGCGCTGCATCTCGTCCGGCGGAACAGTCGGCAGCACGGCCGCGCCATTGGCGTCGATGGCCCAGGCGCCGGCAAAATCATTGCCGGTGATGAGAAGCGGGGTCACCCCGTCGCCCGAGGAACTCAGCTGGCTTCCAGACTGGCGGGCATCCTGCCGCGCCTCCACCCAGAGCGGACTGCCCGAATAGCGGCCGGGAAAGCTGGAGAGAAGATAGAAGGCGCGCGTCAGAACGTGATCTTCCGGGGTCGGCTCCAAGGGTGGAATGTCGATATTGGCGAGGATTTCCTGCAGGCGCTGGCCGTTTGCGCTGGGCGCGCCGCCGGTATCCAGCGTGTTCAGCTGATCCCTCGTGTCGAAAAGCACGGTTCCGCCATTGCGCATATAGGCGTCGATGCGCGAGATCGCAGCCTCGGTCGGCATGGGCGCCGTGGCCGAAATCGGCCAGTAGATGATGGGGTAGAAGGACAGCTCGTCCTTGGTAATGTCGAGACCGACCGGAGCGCCGGGCTCCAGCGTCGTGCGGTAGGCGAGGAACTGGCTGAGGCCGTCGAGCCCCTGTTCGGACAGGCGGTCCACATCCGCCTCGCCGGTCACGACATAAGCGAGATGGGTGGTGTCGAGCCGTTCGAGCGCCTGCGCATCGCCGGGTTTTGCGTCTTGGGCACGGCTTTCGCCGGGCGAAAAGGCAAAGGGCAGGATGGCCAGCAGCGCCAAGGCCGCCGCTGCGCGCCCGCCGCGGGGTTTGCGGGAAAAGGCGCCGTTCATGAAAAGCACGATGAGACTATCCAGGATGAGCATGAGCAGGGCTGCGGTGAACAGCGCCGGACGCAGCGAGATCGCCTCGCGTCCGATCAAAGCTTCGCGCAGGACCGGAAGATCGGCGGCGCTGATCTCGACCGGATTGAGCTCCGCATTGGCCGGCAGCAGGTTGACGGCGGTGAAGCCGTCCTCCGACCCGTAGAGCCCGGGCGGATGATCGATGCTGGCCACCGGCACCGTGCCGGCTTCGACGCTGATCGGCTTTGCGGCGGTCTTGTCGGCCGTCAATATGCCTTCCGCCGTCAGCAGGCGGTAAGGGGGGAGGGCTGCCGCCGGTTCGGCCGCGGTGGCCGCGCTTTCGGCACCCGTCGCACGCGACAGCTGGACGAGGCGGCGCAGCATTTCGACGAAGGTGCCCGACAGCGGCAGGTTGGACCAGGTGGCTTCGGCGCTGACATGGAACAGGATGATCCGGCCGGCCTCGACGGGGCGGGTGGTGACGAGCGGCGTTCCATCGGCAAGGCTTGCCCAGGTCCGGTCCGCCAGATCCGGTGTCGGCTCCGCCAGGACCTGGCGCGTCACCGTGACATCCGTGGCGGGCGCCATCCCGGCAAAGGGACCGGCTGCGGGAAATTCCGCCAGCGGCTGGGGCTCTGCCCAGGACAAAGCGCCGCCCAGCGATCTCTCGCCACGGCGCAGGATGACCGGTACCAGCGGATCATCGGTCGGTGCAGCGGCAAGCCGCGGTCCGGCAAAGCGGATCAGCGTGCCGCCGCGGGCGATCCATTGCTGCAGCGGCTGGTAGGTTTCCGCCGGCAGGCGGCCGACATCGGCGAGGATGATGGCGGACGGGTTCTGCTGCAGGATATCGGGGATGGAGGTGGAGAGATCGGCGCCCTTCGGCTCGATCAGGTCGGCATAGGGCTGCAAAGCGCGGCTGATGTAATAGAGCGGCAGGAGGAGCGGCTGCATGTCATTGCCGCTATCGCCGGCAATCAGCGCCACGCGACGACGCTTGAAGCCGTCATCCAGGAGATGCACGCCGCCGGCACTGGAGGCGCCTTCGATCACCAGACGGGAGAAATCATTGCGCAACTCGAATGGCGCGGCAATTTCGGCGCTGGCGGTGGCGGCTCCGGCCGCAAAGCTCAGCTCCCCGGTGGCCAGCGACCGGCCCTGCTGGTCGAGCGCATTGACGGTGTAGCTGGCCGAAGCTTCACGCTCCAGCCGGGAGGCGGTCACCGAAAGCGCATCGGCCGTGTTGGCCGCCGCGGTCAGAGCAAGCCCCTGCGCGCCGTCGCCTTCGATCAGCCGCAGGTTCGCCGGCGAGAGACTGGCCAGTTCTGCCGCCATATCGGCATCCTGGGGCGTCGCGATCCCATCGGACAGGAAGGCGACGGTGCCCGGACGCAGGCCGTTGAAAGCCTCGGTCACGGCAGCGGCGGCCCGGGCGCGTTCCGGCACGAGAGGATTGGGCCGCGCCGCCTGCAGTTTTTCGCGTGCCGCAGCCGCGCTGCCGGGAACGGCATCATGCGTGGCATCGGTGGTGAAGACGATCGACACCGGCAGGTCCGCCGCTTCCGCGTCGCCGATCAGCAGTTCGGCGGTCTCGACCCGCCGGTCCCAGTCTCTCGACGTCGACCAGCTGTTGTCGATCACCAGCGAGAGCGGGCCGGCGGTGGACAATTCGCCCGTTCTGGGATTGAGAACCGGATCGGATATGGCAAGGATCAGCGCCGCCGCCATCAGCATGCGCAGGAGCGTCAGCCACCAGGGGCTCTTGGCAGGGGTCTCCTGCCGCTTCAGCACCGTGGCCAGAATGGCGAGCGGCGGAAAGATCTCGGCCTTGGGGCGCGGCGGAGTCAGCCGCAGCAGCCACCAGATCGCCGGAAGCGCCACGAGCGCGAGAAGAATGGCCGGATTGGCAAAGGCAAGCGCACTCATGAACCAGCTCCCGATCCCCGCGTCACCTGCATCAGCGGCGGATTGCCCGAAAGATAGCCATGAATGGCGGCCAGCGCTTCGGAAGCCAGATGATCGGTGCGGTGAAAGACGAAATTCCAGCCCATATGGCGCAGCGACTGGCCAAGCGTCTCGCGTCTGGCGTGATAGGCCCGCTGGTAATCCTCGCGCAGCGTCTCGGCACGGCCGGAGACCAGTTTTTCGCCGGTTTCGGGATCGGTGAACTCGGTCCTGCCGCTATAGGGAAAGATCTCCTCGGCGGGATCGGCCACTTCGACCACATGGCCGCGCAGATTGCGGCGGGCGAGCGGCGCCAGGCGCTCCATAATGCGGTCGGCATCGTCGAGGAAATCGCCGATCAGCACGATATCGCTCGCGCCGCGGATCATGCTCGCATCGGGAAGGCCTTCGGTGGTCGGCGCATGGGAAATGGCCGTGGCCAGCCGTTCGGCCGCATTGCGCGCCGCGACCGGTTCCATCACGCCGGGGCAACCGATCCGCTCGCCGGAGCGCGCCAGGATCTCGGCAAGCGCCAGCATCAGCACCAGAGCACGGCTTTCCTTGGAGACCGTGCCATAGCTCGACTTGTACATCATCGAAGCCGACATGTCGGCCCAGAGCCAGACGGTATGGGCCGCTTCCCATTCCCGGTCGCGGACATAGGTATGATCGTCGCGCGCCGAGCGCCGCCAGTCGATGCGTGACAGACTTTCGCCTTCCGAATAGGGCCGGAACTGCCAGAAATTCTCGCCGATGCCGCGCTTGCGCCGGCCGTGCCAGCCGGCGATCACTGTATTGGCGATGCGGCGCGCTTCCACCATGCAATCAGGCACCAGAACGGCGCGCTGCCTGGCGCGTGCCAGAACCTCGCTGCCCGGGGTCTGCGGAACGATCTGGCCGATGGATGCTGCCACGCCTGCTCCTTCGTCTTTGCCTCGATTGGGTTACTGCGGTCTCTTCGGCCTCAGCCGCGCGTCTGCTTGGCAAGGCCCTGGATCACGTCGCGCACGCTCATGCCTTCGGCGCGCGCTGCGAATGTCAGGGCCATCCGGTGCTGCAGGATGGGTTCGGCCAGGGCGTGCACATCGTCCAGCGATGGTGCCAGCCGGCCTTCGTAGAGCGCACGGGCGCGGGCGCAGAGCATCAGCGCCTGGCCGGCACGCGGACCGGGACCCCAGGCGACATGCCTGTCCGTCAGCGTATTGCCGTGGCCGGGGCGCGCCGAGCGCACCAGAGACAGAATGGCCTCAACCACGCTGTCGCTGACCGGCATCTGGCGAATGAGGCTCTGAATGCCCTGAAGCCGGGCCGCATCGATGACGCCGCGCGGCTTTGCCTCGCTGAGGCCTGTGGTTTCGAGCAGGATCTGCCGCTCGGCATCGAGATCGGGGTACAGCACATCGACCTGCAGCAGGAAGCGGTCGAGCTGCGCTTCCGGCAGCGGATAGGTGCCTTCCTGCTCCAGCGGGTTCTGCGTTGCCAGTACGTGGAAGGGGGCCGGCAGGTCGTAGCGCTGGCCAGCCACGGTGATGTGATATTCCTGCATGGATTGCAGGAGGGCCGATTGGGTCCGCGGCGAGGCGCGGTTGATCTCGTCCGCCATCAGGAGCTGCGCAAAGACCGGCCCCTTGACGAAGCGGAAGGAGCGCCGTCCGCTCTCGTCCTGGTCCATCACCTCCGTCCCTAGAATATCGGAGGGCATCAGGTCCGGGGTGAACTGGATGCGGTTGGCATCCATGCCGAGAACGGTGCCGAGCGTGCTGACAAGCTTGGTCTTGGCAAGGCCCGGAACGCCGACAAGCAGAGCATGGCCACCCGACAGCACGGCGATCAGGGTGTTTTCCACCACCTGTTCCTGGCCGAAGATGACCTTGCCGACTTCGGCGCGCACGGCGGCAATATCCGACAGCGCCTGTTCGGCGGCTGCGATGATCGCCTTCTCGTCGAGCGGCGCTTCGGTGGAGGTCATGACACCCATATCGGTCTCCATCAGGCGTCTCGCCGGCATCAGGCCGGGGATCGCGAATCGTTGCAGTTGCGGGCTCTCCCCGAGCTTAACAACTTATTCCCACGTCAGCCGCTGGCAAGAATGGCCGGAATGACTATCTCGTGAGAGAGTATCCCCTTATACAGCAAGCATGACTGAAATTATGGCAGACGAGACGATAAACAGCGCAAGCGATGCGGCCGGACTGGCCGCGATGATCGCCCGGGCATCCGAGCAGACCGATGCAGGCGCGGCGGGAGCGGCGCGCGCCCTGCCGCCGGTGGATCGCTGGAACCCGCCCTTTTGCGGCGATCTGGACATGGAAATCCGCGCCGATGGGACATGGTATTATCTCGGCACGCCCATCGGCCGGCCGGCCCTGGTGCGCCTCTTTTCCACGGTTCTGCGCAAGGACGAGGATGGTCGGACCTATCTCGTCACGCCTGTGGAAAAAGTTGGCATTCGCGTGGAGGATGCACCCTTCCTCGCCGTGGAAATGCGCCAGACCCTGCGCGACGGCGTGCCCGTCATCACATTCCGCACCAATCTCGGCGATGTCGTGGAGGCCGGCCCGGAGCATCCCTTGCGCTTTTCGCTTGAAGGCGAGGAGGGCGGGTTGAAGCCCTATCTGCATGTGCGCGGGCGGCTGGAGGCACTCATCAGCCGCGCCCTCATGTATGAACTGGTGGAACTCGGCGAAATCATTGAACTGGACGGCATCGCTACCTTTGCGCTTCGCTCCGCCGGGGCGGTCTTTCCGGTCATGCCGGCGGATGAACTGGACGCGCTGTCGCAATGACTGAGGCTCTGCTCGATCCGAACCGTTTCTCGGCGGAGGAATTCCGCCGCCGCGCGCAGAACCAGTCCGGCGCGCCGTTGGCGCAAGCCATTCACGATCATGGCGATCACCTGCTCAATCCGGATATCGTCGCCCAGGTGGAGGGGCTGGCCCTCAAGGATGCCGCGGTGCTGGTGCCGGTTGTCGACGACCGGGATGGCGGCAAGGTGATCCTCACCCAGCGCGCCACAAAGCTTCGCAAGCATTCCGGTCAGATCGCCTTTCCCGGCGGCGCGATCGATCTCGGCGATACAGGGGCGGAGGGCGCCGCCCTTCGCGAGGCGCAGGAGGAGATCGGCCTTTCGCCGCATTTCGTCGAGCCGGTGGGCCGGCTGCCGGATTACTATGCGGCAAGCGGCTTCCGCATCACGCCTGTGCTTGCCGTGGTGCGTCGCGGTTTTACGCTGAAGCTCAACCCCGACGAGGTGGACAAGGCCTTCGAAGTGCCGCTCTCCTTCCTCATGGATCCGCACAACCACGCCCAGGGAAGCCGCGAGTGGCAAGGTGCGATCCGCCGCTTCTACCGCATGCCCTATGGTGAATGGAACATCTGGGGTATCACCGCGGGCATAATCAGAACGCTTTATGAAAGGCTTTACCGATGACGCATCGTCTTGCCGGCGCGCCCTGGCTGGTCGATCAGCCGGTGCGACAGGTCTTCGCGCTCCTGAACGCCGATGGCGGGGAGGGCCGCATCGTCGGCGGCACCGTGCGCAATGCGCTGATGGGGCTCCCCGTTTCCGATTGCGATTTCGCCACCACACTTCGGCCCGAAATCGTCATTGAGCGCGCCGCTGCGGCCGGGATCAAGGCCGTGCCGACCGGCCTTGCGCATGGAACGTTGACGCTTGTGCTTGACGGGCGCGGCTTCGAAGTCACCACGCTGCGCCGCGATATCGAGACAGACGGCCGGCATGCCGTTGTCGAATTCGGCACCGACTGGCAGGCGGATGCCGAACGGCGCGACTTCACCATCAACGCGCTTTACGTGACGGCCGAGGGCGAGGTGATCGATCTCGTCGACGGGCTGAAGGATATCGAGAGCCGCCAGATCCGTTTCATCGGTGAGGCGTCCCTCCGGATTGCCGAGGATCATCTGCGCGTCCTGCGATTCTTCCGCTTCTTTGCCTATTACGGGTCCGGACGGCCGGATGCGGAGGGATTGCGGGCCTGCGCCCAGGCCAAGACCAAGCTCGACCATCTGTCGGCGGAGCGGGTCTGGAGCGAGATGCGCAAGCTGTTTGCGGCGCCTGATCCCTCCCGGGCGCTGTTGTGGATGCGCACCACCGGGGTTCTGTCGGCCATCCTGCCGGAAAGCGAGAAATGGGGCATCGACGCCATTCACGGCCTGGTGGCCAGCGAACAGGCGCTGGGCTGGACGCCCGATCCGCTTTTGCGGCTTGCGGCCGTCATACCGCCTGATGCCGCGCGGATCGATGCGCTCGCCAGGCGATGGAAGCTTGCGAATGCCGAGACGGAGCGTCTTCTCGCTTTCGCCGCGGCGCCTGCACCGCAGCCCGATCTGAAGGACACGGCGTTGGATCGGCTGCTTTATCGTTCGGGCAAAGCGGGGCCGATCATGCGGCTCAGGCTGGCCCTTGCTTCGGCGCGCGTGAACGCCGCCAATAATGATGCCGATCTGGTAAAGGCCGGGCGCCTCTCGGCGCTGCTGACGCGTGCCGAACGCTTCGAAAAGCCGCGTTTTCCGCTCTCGGGCGCCGATGTCATGGCGGCGGGCGTTCCGGCCGGGCCGAAAGTCGGCGAGATGCTGAGGAGCCTCGAGGATCTCTGGGTCGAGAGAAATTTTTCGCTCGACCGGGCAGCGCTCACCGCCCGGCTGACTGAACTGGCCGGTCTGCCACGGGGCTGATGCGCCCCGGCTGACAGCCGGCGTGCGGCCACTGAAGGGCCTGCACGGAACCTTGCCCGCATCCCGCCTCAAAGATCCGTGCATCTTCGAGGCGGCTATTGTCGATCCGAACCCGGCTCGGGGACCTCTGGACGTGCGGGCCGGGCGTGTGGCTGTGCCTACATGACCGCCTTTGCGGGCGAGTCGTCGCGGATCCGGGCCTTGATATTGTCCACCATGTTCTCGCGGATATAGGTCTCGCCGTGAACATTGCGCATATGGTCCACGGCACGGCGAACCACCTCCGCATCTTCATCGGCGCGGGTATGCCAATCGCATCCGGGAACAAGTGTTCCGCATTCGAAAAGTCTCATTCGAGCCTCCATCGTTGGCGTCTGGACCCTTTGTCAGGGGTACCAGAGAAACAACGATGACAGGCGCCGAGCGTTCCCGTTCGATGCGCGGAAGGACAAAAGATCAGATCCTTCGCACCCGTCAGCCGACGGCTATGCCCAGGCGACTTTGAACCGCTATTCGGCAGCGCTATTCCGAAAGCGCCCAGGCATGGAAAACCGAGGGGTGGAGCTGTCCCGTCCGGTTGGCGCCCTTGCCGCTGTCATTGGCGGCGGTGCGTTCTCCGGCCCGCGCTTCCCCCGCCAATTGGCGGCGGATCTGCTGCACGTAGAAAGAATGCGGCAGATCGGTATCGCTGCGGGCTCGAAGCTCGGCAGCCATGCGGTCTATCATTTCGGGGGTCTCTATCAAGCGCTCCCTGTCGGTAGCGCTTTGTACGGGCACGCCTTGCGATGTAACCATGACATCCTCCTCCGGTGCTTCCTCGGGGAAGCTAGCACCGGAGGGTTGATTCGAATATGGCGAAAGTCAATTCGTCAACCGATCAATTTTCATCACGGCCAACGCACCAAAGGCGGCAGGGATGAGAGGATCGATTCCACGTTGCCGCCGGTCTTCAGTCCGAAGATCGTGCCGCGATCATAGAGCAGGTTGAATTCGACATAGCGGCCGCGCCGGACCAGTTGCTCGTCCCGGTCCTTTTCGGTCCAGCCGGTGTTGAAATTCCGTTTCACAATGGCGGGGTAGACGGCGCTGAAGGCCTTGCCTACCGCCTGGACAAAGGCGAAATTGGCGTCCCAACCGCCTTTTTCAGCCTGTGGATAGAGCCAGTCGAAGAAGATGCCGCCAATGCCGCGAGCCTCGTTGCGGTGCTTCAGGAAGAAATACTCGTCGCACCAGGCCTTGTAGCGATCGTAATCGGCGACCGCTGCATGGCTGCGACAAGCCTCCTGCATGGATTGGTGGAAGAGCTGGGTGTCGGGATCGTCCTGCCGACGCCGGCGGTCGAGAACCGGGGTGAGGTCGGCGCCGCCACCGAACCAGACACTGGTGGTGGTGACCATGCGTGTGTTCATGTGCACGGCCGGCACGTTGGGATTGACGGGATGGGCAATCAGCGAGATGCCGGAGGCCCAGAAACGCGGATCCTCTGCGGCGCCCGGCATCTGCTTGCGGAAATCCTCGGTGAATTCCCCATGCACGGTGGAGGTATGGACGCCGACCTTCTCGAAGACGCGGCCTTCCATCATCGACATGCAGCCGCCGCCGCCTTTGCCGTCCTCGCGCAGCCAGTCCTTGCGGCGAAAGCGTCCGGGCGGCTGGTCGGACAGCGGGCCTTCCACCGCATCCTCCAGGGCCTCGAAGGACAGACAGATCTCGTCGCGCAGGCTCTCGAACCAGCTGCGCGCCGCGTGCTTCTTTTCCTCGATGTCATGCGGCACGCCGAAGGGGATTTGCGGTCTTTCCATGGGGCATGCCATCCTTTGTTCACTGCATTGCCAGCGCTTGTGCCGGCATCGGGTTTACGGTCAAACTCGATCAGGTTCCGGGCGTGGCGCGAGCGGATTTTGTTTGCGAATAGGAGAAGAGGCTGCCGTGGCGCAAGGCTCCACAAAGCCTTTCGACGCTTTCGCAGAGAAAATCAGCCGCGTCCCGAAGGGATATGGCGAAAATCGCCCATTTTAGCGTCGCAAAGCTTTGAAAGGCGTTGGCCCTTCCTGCGGCTTCGCTCCTCAAACCGAACGATTTTCTCTCATGCCCCGCGCCAAAATCTGCCTGAAACCTGCCCGAAACCTGCCCGAAACCTGATTGGGTTTCGACCCTAGCCCAGGCAGGCATCGGCGCGCAACAGGCGCCGGGCGCCAGAAGCTCGCCCACACGAGGCGCGATTCGACTCTCTCCACGCGCTGTGCCAAACTTGACCCTTCAGCAACAGGGCAAGTACTCCGCAAGAGGAGACGGCATGGCCAAGTTCTCAACCCCGCCACTGGACGGCCTGAAGCGCAGGATCCGCAGGCACCGGCTTGAAAAGGGCACGACCTCTTCCGGCCTGTTCGTGCGCGAGACCTATACGTTATCTCGCGAGGAGGCGCGGCAAAAGGCGCGCGAATGGTTCGATGCCTTTCCCAAGGCCGCCTATTGGACGGAAGTGGAAAGCTGGCGCCCGCTGGAAGGCGACCAGATCGAATTCACCATGCGTCGTCTGCCGACCGCAGATTAGGGAAAAAACCAATCAGGTATCGGCCGCGTCCCGCAGGCATATGGCGCTCCAAATCCTGATTGAGTTTTGGCCATAGACCATTTCCTTAAAATGCGACATTTCCCTGAAACCGAAGTGCAAAGCCTCGCGGCTAAACTCTGTCGCGAAGGGTGGGGCGGGACCTACCAGATGGGCCAGATGGGCCAGATCGGCCAGATGGGCCACACAGGCCAGACAGTCCAGATAGGGACGTGATGCGGGGTGACATGCAATTTAGCCCGGTAAATACCAGTGCGGCCTCGGCGCTCGCTCTGCTCGGCGGCACCACGCGCGCCTTGAGCGAGACGACGGTTCGTGCCGCTTCCGGCCGCGCCGTGGAGACGGCTGCCGACAATGCCGCCTATTGGTCGATCGCCACCACCATGACCTCGAGCAATCTGTCGCTCTCCAGCGCCGAGGATGCGCAGGCCTACTCGGCAGCCATTGCCGATAGCGCCGCCCTCGGCATGCAGGCCGCCGGTCAAATCGTGTCGCAGATCCAATCGAAGCTGATCCTGGCGAAAACGCCGGGCACCGACAGAGACGTGTTGAATTCTGAAATGTCCCTGCTGAAGGCGCAGCTTGGCGAGGTCATCGGCGCCAGCAGCTTCAGCGGCCAGAACTGGCTGAAGACCGGCGCTTCGGAGCGTCCCAGGATGGAGAGCATGGTCGGCTCGCTCAGCACTGGCCCGCAGGGCGAGGTGTCCATCAATGTCATCAATTTCGACAGGGGCAAGGCCAATCTCGTGGCCGAAGGGGACGCCGCCGACGGTCTGCTGACGCGCGCCTATTCCGGCATAACCCGGTCCGGCGCCGCCTTTGATTACTATCTGCTGGATCAGGGTTCCGCGACGCCGGCGGGCGGCGGCGCCCGCGAGATTGCGCTTTCGCAGACGAGCACGGATGACGAGATCGACGGAATGATCCAGGCGGTGAATGGCATGCTGAAGGGCATGACGGCGGCCGGCGCGGAGATTGGCGCGACCGCAACGCGCATCGACACCACTGCCGGTTTTCTGGAGACGCTGCAGGATACGACCGAGGCGGGCATAGGCTCGCTGATCGATGCGGATCTTGGCGAGGACGCGGCACGGCGCGCCGCATTGTCTGTCCAGCAGCAATTGCAAATGGTCGGCCTCAACATGGCCAATGCCTCGATGGGCAACAGCCTGATGCTGTTTGCCTGACAGCCGCGCTCTTTGATGAGAGACCAGATCCTCTTCCGGACCCGGTGATCATTATGATCACCCGCCGGTGACCATGGACTGCCCGAGGCTCTGCTTCAGCTCCAGGCGGTCTGGCGCAGCGCCTCGCCGGCGATCATCGCGGCGGACATGGCGACATTGATCGATCTCTGCCCCTCCACCATCGGAATGATCAGCCGCGCATCGGCGGCATCATGGACAGGTTCCGGCACGCCGGCGCTCTCGCGGCCGAGCAAGAGAACATCGTCATCGCGAAAGCTGAAATCGGTGTAGCGGACGGCAGCCCGGGTGGAGGCCAGCACCAGGCGTCGGCCTTCCGCCGAGCGCCAGGCCTGGAAGGCGTCGAAATTTACGTGACGCGTCATCGTGACATGAGCCAGATAATCCATGCCGGCGCGGCGCAGATTCTTGTCGCTGAGGACGAAACCGGCCGGCTCGATGATATCGACCGCAAGGCCCATGCAGGCGGCAAGCCGCAGAATCGTCCCGGTATTGCCGGGAATGTCGGGCTGGTAAAGGGCGATGCGAAGGCGGGTCATGATGGTCCTGACGGGAAACGGAAAGGGTCGATCAAGAAGGTCGGATCAAGAGGGGCAGATCGAGAATGGCAAATCCAGAAGGGGCAGGCGAGGGCCCTGCGGCCGCGTCTTCCTGCCTATCTCATCCACAGGGGGTGTAACGCAACCGTCACATCCGCCGCCGGCTGCGCCCCGCGTGACGTTTTCCCTCTTTTCAATTCCGGCCGCTGCTGGTAAGCGGAGACATCTTCAACGCCAGCCAAGGAGGCAGACATGGATATGACCGTAATGACACGCCTCCGCTGTGCCGATCTTCGGCTTTCGGCTTGAGGCGTTCGCGGTTCCCGCAGCTTCCTTCCTGACAGTTTCTTTTCGCGGCTGCTTGCCGGCCTCGCCATTCGAATTATCTCGCCAGACGACCCGTTATTGATGCGCAAGGGCGCATGCAGATGGTCGCGGCGGATCTGATTTGACGGAGCTTTTTGATGTTTGCCTGGTTCGAATCCCGTGTAAATCCCTATCCGGCCGGGGAGCCGGAACTGCCGCCCAAGGGGCTTTTCGCCTTTTGCTGGTATTATACCAAGCCTGTCTGGCCCTGGCTCGTCGTTCTCGGCCTCTGCTCCATGGGCATCGCCGTCATCGAGGTGTTTCTCTACCAGTTCCTCGGCAATATCGTCGACTGGCTGAGCAATGCCGATCGCGCGACCTTCCTGGAGCGTGAGGGCTGGCATCTGGCGGCCATGGCCGTGCTTCTGCTGGTCGGCCTGCCGCTCATCGGTTTTTTCCACACGCTGACCATGCACCAGGTGCTGGCCGGCAGTTTCCCGATGATCGCGCGCTGGCAGATGCACCGCTTCCTGCTGCGCCATTCCATGACCTTCTTCGCCAATGAATTTGCCGGCCGCGTCTCCACCAAGGTGATGCAGACGGCGCTCGCCGTGCGTGACGTGGCGATGAAGATCATCGATGTCTTCGTCTATGCCATCAGCTTCTTCGTCTCCATGCTGGCGCTTGTCGCCGCAGTCGACTGGCGTCTCGGCATTCCGCTGCTCGCCTGGCTGATCGTCTATATTCTCATCCTCAGGCATTTCATCCCAAGGCTGCGGGCCTCCTCCCGCGCCCAGGCCGATGCCCGCTCGATGATGACCGGCCGGATCGTCGACAGCTACACGAATATTGCAACGGTGAAGCTGTTTTCCCATGCCGGCCGCGAGGAGACCTATGCCAAGGAGGGCATGGACGAGTTTCTGGGAACGGTGCATGGCCAGATGCGGCAGATCTCGCTCCTGAACATCGCCGTCGACGTGAACAATGTTCTGGTGCAGTTCGCCGTCGCCTCGCTGGGCATCTGGTTCTGGCTCGGCGGCTCCGTCAGCGTCGGCGCCCTGGCCGTTGCGATCGGCCTTTCCATGCGCGTCAACGGCATGTCCAACTGGATCATGTGGGAAGTCGCAGCGCTCTTTGAAGGCATCGGCACCGTCTATGACGGCATGGGCATGATGACCAAGGCGCACGACATCGTCGACAGACCGGGGTCGACACGGCTCGCGGCGCCGAAGGGCGAAATCGTCTATGACAGCGTCCGCTTCCATTATGGCAAGCAGGCGGGCGTCATCGACAATTTCTCGCTGACCATCAAAGCCGGGGAGAAGGTCGGACTGGTGGGCCGGTCCGGTGCCGGCAAGACGACGCTGATGAACCTGCTCCTGCGCTTCTACGATGTCGAATCGGGGCGCATCCTGATTGACGGCCAGGACATTTTCAAGGTCTCGCAGGACAGTCTGCGCGCGCTTGTCGGCGTCGTGACGCAGGACACGTCCTTGCTGCACCGGTCGATCCGCGACAATATTGCCTATGGGCGGCCGGAGGCGAGCGATGCCGAGGTGATCGAGGCGGCCAAGCGGGCCAATGCCTGGGACTTTATCCAGGGCCTTGCCGACCAGCAGGGCAGGACGGGACTCGACGCGCATGTCGGCGAGCGCGGCGTCAAGCTGTCCGGCGGCCAGCGCCAGCGGATCGCGATCGCGCGCGTCTTCCTCAAGGATGCGCCGATCCTGATCCTCGACGAGGCGACCTCGGCGCTCGATTCGGAAGTCGAGGCGGCGATCCAGGAAAGCCTGTTCAAGCTGATCGAGGACAAGACGGTGATCGCGATCGCCCACCGCCTCTCGACGCTGACGCAGATGGACCGGCTGATCGTGCTGGACAAGGGCCGGATCGTCGAGCAGGGCAGCCATGCCGAGCTGGTGGCGCAGGGGGGCATCTATGCCGATCTGTGGAACCGCCAGTCGGGCGGCTTCCTGGCCGATCAGGTCGGCGCCGACGATGCCCGGCGATCGGCCAGGGCCGCGGCGGACGAGGATGACCATGATACGGAGGCAGCGGAGTAAGGGCCGCTCCTCGCAGACCGGCCATCAGGGCAATGCCCGCAACGACATCGCGGCGACAGAGCGGCGGGAGGCTTTGCACAGCCTCCCGCCTTTCTTGTGGGCGAAGATTGCCAAGAATTAAGCCGCCCGCTGCCTTGCTGCAGGCGCGAAACGGCCTATACCAGTTTCATGATCGACGCCTTCTTCCGCTTTTTCGAGACACGGATCCAGCCTTTCGCTGCGCAGCAGGATCTGCGGCCGCCCAAGGGCACGGCCGCCTTCATCTGGTTCTATGTTCGCCAGGCCAAGTTTCCCTTCTTTGCCATGCTGGTGCTGGGCGGAATGACGGCTGCCATCGAGGCGGCGCTCTTCTGGTTCGTCGGCCGGCTCGTGGATATTCTTGCCAGCATCGACAAGGCACAAGGCTGGGGCGGGCTGCTTGCGACCCATGGTTACGAGCTGTTCGGCATGCTGGTGCTGATCGGCCTCGTGCGCTTTCTGGTGACCATGGCGACCGCGATCGTCGACCAGCAGATCATCACGCCCGGTTTCTACAATCTCGTGCGCTGGCAGGCCTATCAGCATGTCGCACGGCAATCGGTGTCCTTCTTCCAGAATGACTTCGCCGGGCGGATCGTCACCAAGGTCTGGTCCGGAGGCCAGGCAGCCGGCGACCTGGTGACCTCGCTGATGGAAAGCGTCTGGTTCGTCCTGATCTATGCGGTCTCGATGCTGACGCTGATCGGCGGCCTCGACTGGCGCCTGGCGATGATCGTGGTGGCCTGGGTGGTGATCTTCTCCTTCCTCGCCCGCTATTTCGTGCCCCGCATCCGGTTTCATTCGCGCGAGACGGCAGAGGCGGCCTCCATGCTGAACGGTCGGATGGTGGATGCCTACAGCAATATCCAGACCCTGCGGCTGTTCGGCCGCGACGAGATGAATGACCGCTATATGCGGGACGGCTTCGACATCTTCCAATCGACGACGATGATGTTTACCCGCTTCATCACCGGCGTCCGCGCCTCCATGGCCGCGCTTTCGGGCATCATGATCACCAGCATGGCGGCGCTCTGCATCCATTTGTGGCTCGACGGGCGCATCAGTTCGGGAGCGGTCGCCTTCACGCTCGCTCTCGTGCTGCGCCTGAATTTCCTGCTCGGGCGGCTGATGACGCAGTTCAACGGCATCATGCGCAATTTCGGGACGGTGCAGAATGCCGCCGAGCTGATCTCGCAGCCGATCGGCCTGACCGATGCGCCGAACGCGCCGGCGCTCGTCGTTGCCCATCCCGCGATCCGGTTCGAGAATGTCAGCTTCCATTACGGACGCGCCGGCGGCGTCATCGATCATCTCGATCTTGCCATCGCCGCCGGCGAGAAGGTCGGCATTGTCGGGCGTTCCGGTGCCGGCAAGTCGACGCTCGTCAATCTCCTCCTGCGCTTCTACGATGTCGAAGCCGGCCGCATCCTGATCGACGGCCAGGACATTGCGCGGGTGACGCAGGAATCACTGCGGGCGCAGATCGGCATGGTGACGCAGGACACCTCGCTCCTGCACCGCTCGATCCGCGACAATATTCTGTTCGGCCGGCAGGATGCCAGCGATGCCCAGCTTCTGGCGGCGGCGCGGCGGGCGCAGGCGGAGGATTTCATCCTGTCGCTGGAGGACCAGCGCGGGCGGAAGGGGTTCGACGCCCATGTCGGCGAGCGCGGCGTCAAGCTGTCCGGCGGCCAGCGGCAGCGCGTGGCCATTGCCCGGGTGATGCTGAAGGATGCGCCGATCCTGGTACTGGACGAAGCGACATCGGCGCTCGATTCGGAAGTGGAAGCCGCGATCCAGTCCAATCTGATCGAGCTGATGAAGGGCAAGACGGTGCTTGCCATCGCCCATCGGCTGTCGACCATAGCAGCGCTCGACCGGCTGATCGTGATGGACAAGGGCCGCATCATCGAACAGGGAACGCATGCCGAGCTGGTATCGGCCGGCGGGCTTTATGCGGAACTCTGGTCGCGCCAGTCCGGCGGCTTTCTCGCCGTGGACGAGCCCGGTTGAGCCCGTCCCGCTGCAGCGCTGGCGCGCATGTCGGCCGCCGATTTTCGCCGAGGCGGCGAATCACTGAAGGCCGCTGCCGGTCATTTGCGGGGCTCCGCCTTGATCCAGCGTAAGGCAAACACAAAAAATCTTGGCATATGCAGGGCTTCCACCCCTTGCCCCCCGCGACAATGTGACCGGAGGGCGTGTGGGAGGCTAGACTTCTTGTTGAGCGACGCTTAAAAAATTCGCTTGGGAGAAGTGAGGCCGATTTTTGTCAAAATCCGGCTTCGACATGGGCGAGGGGCAATGCGATATCATCACATTTCTGTGCAGAGGATGGTTTGACGTGAGCGAGCACGACACGACGAGCGGAACCGCGGGCGAGCCCACTCGCCGCGATTTCCTTTACCTGACGACCGGCATGGCGGGTGCGGTGGGGGCCGCCGCCGTTGCCTGGCCTTTCATCGACCAGATGCGGCCGGATGCCTCCACGCTTGCGCTTGCTTCGATCGAAGTCGACGTGACCAGCCTTGAGCCGGGCATGTCGCTGACGGTGAAATGGCGCGGCAAGCCGGTTTTCATCCGCAATCGGACGGAGAAGGAAGTGGAAGAGGCGAAGGCCGTGACGCTGGACGATCTGAAGGATCCGGTGGCGCGCAACGCCAATATTGCCGCCGACGCGCAGGCGACCGACATCGATCGCTCCGCCGGCGAAGGCAAGGAGAACTGGATCGTGATGATCGGCTCCTGCACGCATCTGGGCTGCGTGCCGCTTGGCCAATCGGGGGACTTCGGCGGGTGGTTCTGTCCCTGCCATGGCTCGCACTACGATACGGCGGGCCGTATTCGCAAAGGCCCGGCGCCGCAGAATCTGGCGATCCCGACCTTTACATTCGCAAGCGATACCGTGATCCGGATCGGCTGAGGGGACTAATCAATGAGTGGGCATTCAAGTTATCAGCCTTCCACGGGCTTGGAAAAGTGGGTCGATGCGCGGCTTCCCCTGCCGCGCATGATGTATGACAGCTTCGTCGCCTATCCGGTTCCGCGCAACCTGAACTATGCTTACACCTTCGGCGCCATGCTGATGGTCATGCTGGTGGTGCAGATCCTGACCGGCGTGGTGCTGGCCATGCATTATTCGGCCGAGACGACGGTCGCCTTCAACTCCGTCGAAAAGATCATGCGCGACGTCAATAATGGCTGGCTCTTGCGCTACATGCATGCCAACGGCGCGTCCTTCTTCTTCATCGCCGTCTATCTGCACATTGCCCGCGGTCTCTATTACGGTTCCTACAAGGCGCCGCGCGAAATCCTCTGGATCCTCGGCGTGGTGATCTTCCTTCTGATGATGGCGACCGCCTTCATGGGCTATGTTCTGCCCTGGGGCCAGATGTCCTTCTGGGGCGCCACCGTCATCACCGGCTTCTTCACCGCCTTTCCTCTGGTGGGCGAGTGGATCCAGCAGTTCCTGCTGGGCGGCTTTGCCGTGGATCAGCCGACGCTCAACCGCTTCTTCTCGCTGCATTACCTGCTGCCCTTCATGATCGCGGGCGTCGTGATCCTGCACATCTGGGCGCTGCACGTGACCGGCCAGACGAACCCGACCGGCATCGAGGTGAAGACCAAGACCGATACGGTTCCCTTCACGCCCTATGCGACGCTGAAGGATGCCTTCGGCATTTCGGTCTTCCTGATCGGCTATGCCTGGTTCATCTTCTACATGCCGAACTTCCTCGGCCATCCCGACAACTACATCATGGCGGATCCGCTGAAGACCCCGGCGCATATCGTTCCGGAATGGTACTTCCTGCCATTCTACGCCATGCTGCGCGCCATCACCTTCAATGTCGGTCCGATCGATTCCAAGCTCGGCGGCGTGCTCGTGATGTTCGGCGCCATCATCGTCCTCTTCTTCCTGCCCTGGCTCGATACGTCGAAAGTCCGGTCCGCCGTCTACCGTCCCTGGTACAAGCTGTTCTTCTGGATCTTCGTGGCCAATTCGATCATGCTCGGCTGGCTTGGCGCCATGCCGGCAGAAGGCATCTATGTCATCATGTCGCAGATCGGCACGGCTTATTACTTCGGCTTCTTCATCGTTCTGATGCCTCTCCTTGGGCTGATCGAAACGCCGAGGCGCATCCCCAACTCGATCACGGAGGCCGTGCTTGCCAAGAATGGCAATGTCACCGCCGACATGCGCGCCTGAGCCAGAAGCCGGAGAGGAATAAACGATGAACAAGCTTGTAAAGAGCCTCCTGTGTCTGGCCATGTTCGGCGCCTTGGCGACCGGCGTCCAGGCTGCCGAAGAAGAGGCGCATGCCGAAGGCGGCACGCCGCATTACCCGATCCACAAGCCGCACAATCTCGATTGGAGCTTTGCGGGTCCCTTCGGTCACTACGACAAGGGCCAGCTGCAGCGGGGCCTGAAGGTCTATACCGAAGTCTGTTCGGCCTGCCATTCGATGAACCTCGTCTCCTTCCGCACGCTGGAGGGGCTCGGCTATTCGGAAGCGCAGGTAAAGGCCTTCGCCGCCAATTACGAGGTGCAGGACGGCCCGAATGACGACGGCGAAATGTTCACCCGCAAGGCCGTGCCTTCGGATCACTTCCCGTCGCCTTTCCCGAACACCCAGGCCGCCGCGGCGGCCAATGGCGGAGCGGCGCCGCCGGACTTCTCGCTGATCGCCAAGGCGCGCGGCGTGACCCGCGGCTTCCCGCTCTTCGTCTTCGACATCTTCACGCAGTATCAGGAAGGCGGGCCGGATTACATCTACTCGCTCCTGACCGGCTATCAGGAACCGCCGGCAGGCGTCGAAGTCGCTCCGGGAACCCATTACAACCCGTATTTCGCCGCGGCTGCCGCACTTGCCATGGCGCCACCGCTCTCCGACGGTCAGGTGACCTATGAGGACGGCTCGCCCGAGACGCTGGACCAGTATTCCAAGGATGTCTCCGCCTTCCTGATGTGGGCGGCGGAACCGCATCTGGAAGACCGCAAGCGCACCGGCTTCATGGTCATGGTCTTCCTGGCGATCTTCACCATCCTGATCTATCTGACGAAGAAATCGGTCTACGCGCGCAAGGAACATTGAGCCCGGCGCGGGCGACGGTTATGAAGGCGGCTTCCGGGCCGCCTTTTTTTATACCAGAATGGCCGCGAGTTCTCGTTCGCAGGCTTGCCTGTCGCGACCTGCCAATGTACCCAGCCGCTGAAGAATGAGGTCGTTGGGGATCGTGGCCATGCGCCAGCGTATGACGCAAGCCGCGTTCAGGCTGGCGGATTGCAGGTCTTGGATGAGAATATCGCTCGGCCAGACCGTTGCCTTGGCAGTGGTGATCATTGCGACGATGGTGGCATCATTGCTTTGATTGAAGCTCCGTCCTGACAGAACGACGACAGGCCGTCGCTTGAGAACGGGTTGTTCCGCAAAGGGAAACGGTACGACGGCGGTGTCGTAGCGATCACAGATCACGAAACGCGGCCTCGTCCTCAGCGCTCGACCATTCTGGAAAGAGCGATTTCAGTGAGAGGCCTCTGCCGGTTTCGTCCAGAACTTCTCGCACGGGGAGCCGGTCTCCGCGCCTCATGCTGTACCATTCGCTCCAGATTGCGCGCATTGAGCCGCTCGGCTTGATCCCGTCCGTCGGGCGCCCGTCCGAGCCGATGCTCATGCGTTTCCAGCGCCCGACGACACCGTTAACCTCGAGGTTGATCTCCTCGCCGGGGGGTAAGGATTTCAAGCGTTCCAGCAGCGTCGAGCCCTCGACATGCTTGAACCAGATGACCTGATCCGTTAAGCGAACATGCTGCATCTGAGACCTCCAATTACGCTTGATGATAATCGATCGTAGTGGCAGATTCCAGCAGTCACAATGCCTGGAGCCCATGGCTTAATCGTGTCGCGGCGCAAGGTGTATCCATCGCGGCTAACCCCCCAAATGAGGACTCAAACGACAATGACGTCTGTCGAGCATAGGCTGGCCGCCTCCATCCGCGCCATTCCCGATTACCCAAAGCCCGGCATCATTTTTCGCGATATCACCACGCTGCTTGGCGATGCCAAGGCCTTCCGCCAGGCGGTGGATGAGCTGGTCCGGCCCTATCAGTCGCTGTCCGTTCATCAGGTCGCGGGCATCGAGGCGCGGGGCTTCATTCTCGGCGGTGCCATGGCGCATCAGCTTTCCGCCGGCTTCGTTCCCATCCGCAAGAAGGGGAAATTGCCGCATGCCACGGTGCGGGTCGCCTATAGTCTGGAATATGGGGTGGACGAGATCGAGATGCATGTCGATGCGGTCAGACCGGGGGAAAAGGTTATTCTGTGCGACGACCTGATCGCCACGGGCGGCACGGCGGAAGGGGCGGTGAAGCTCCTGCGCAAGATCGGCGCGGAGGTTGTGTCGGCCTGTTTCGTCATCGACCTGCCGGATCTTGGCGGCAGAAAGAGGCTGGAAGCCCTCGGCGTGGAAGTGCGCACGCTGGTCGCCTTCGAAGGGCATTGACCCCTTATTTTTCGCGTATTGTGGCAGGGCGCCGGCGGGCTTAGGCTCTCTGGTGAACTGGAGAGCGACGATGCTGGATCTTCACACGCTCATTGCCTTTGCCGCAGCGTTTTTCGTGTTCGCTGCCAGTCCCGGCCCGGACAATATGACGATCCTGGCGCGCACGCTGCACAATGGTGCGGCTTCGGGTCTCGCCTACGGTTTGGGCACCGTGACCGGCATACTCATCTTCCTGTTTCTGGCGGTCTTGGGCCTGTCAGCATTCGCCTCCGGAATGGGTGCCGGCATGACTGTGCTGCGTTATGCGGGTGCGGCCTATCTCATATGGATGGGGGTGCGTATGTGGAGCGGACCTGCGGTGGTTCCCGAGGCGCGTCCGATGGCGGATGCCGGCGATTTGAAGCGCGGCTTTCTCGCCGGCGTCGTGCTCAATCTCGGTAACCCGAAAATGCCGCTCTTCTATATCGCGCTATTGCCCAATATTGTGGGCCCTGACTTGTCCTGGCACCTGGCAGCCAGCCTTGCGGCGGTGATCCTGCTGGTTGAGGTCGTGGTGATTGGCGGTCACGTTCTTCTGGCCGGACGCGCCCGAGGTCTGCTGCGTGATGCCCGTTCTGTGCGCCGGCTGAACCGGGGATGCGGTGCCACTATGATCGGCGCCGGCGTGGCAGTGGTCGCCACGCGTTGAGCGGACAGCGTCCCCCGTTCACGTGAATTCCAGCACGCTGCTGTCGAACCGGAGAACCGTTTCGCCCTTCTGGTTGACGCCTTCGTTGAAAGTCGAGTTCAGCCAGGTGCCCGGCCGGGAGGCGAGTTCGCGCGTATCCGTCAGGGTCACGAAGTAGGTCACGCTGTCATCGGCATAGACAGGACGGATCCATTTCAGGTTCTTGAAGCCGGGGGAGGGGCCGAGCCGGGGGGGCTCTATGCCCTGTTTCACCAGGCGCAGATGTTCTTCCTTCCAATGGGCGAGGAACATCTTCATCCAGCCCGCGCAGGTATGCCAGCCGGAGGCGCAAAGCCCGCCGAAAACATAGGATTTCGCCGCCTCCGCATCCAGGTGGAAGGGTTGCGGGTCGAACTTGGTGGCGAAGCGGATGATGTCGTCTGCCGTGAAGAGCAGCGTGCCGGTCTCGACGCGGGTGCCGATCGGGTTGAGCTCCGCCAGTTTCATGATTGCGTCTCCGTGCTTTGCCGCATGCCGAACATGATGACCTGATCGGCCACGCATATGCTCTGGTCGCGCTGGTTCTTCAACTCCGTGCGCATGCGCACGAGGCCAAGGCCGGGGCGCGATTTCAACGGCCGCGCCTCCAGCACGGTCGCAGTGCCGGCCAGGGTGTCGCCGGCCAGAACCGGTTTCTTCCACTCCATCAGGTCGATGCCGGGCGCGCCCTGGCAGGAGGAATTGAGGATGTAGGAATCGATGATCATCCGCATCAGCATGGAGGAAGTGTGCCAGCCGGAGGCGGCAAGCCCGCCCAATATGCTGGCCTTGCCGGCCTCCTCGGACAAATGCATCGGCTGCGGATCGAATTCCGTCGCAAATTCGATGATCTCGGCGGCGGAGACGGTTTTCGGTCCCAGCGGAAACTGGCGGTCGACGGTGAAGTCTTCGAAATGGAGTTTGTCGTCTGCCTGCATTCGATCCTATTCCTTCCCCGCGGCCTGCCGTTTCCGTCTTATAGCAAAGATCGGCAATGGGAAGCCACGGCTTCCTGACACTGACGGGATTTCCGCAGCGCCTGTCCCTGAAGGGATCCGGCTGGCGGGCGCCGAAGGCGAAACAGACCGTCTCACGACCCTGGCCGGACAGGCGCGAATTCAAGTTGTGTGCATGCGCGGCTGCCCATAGTCTCGCGCCAGTCCCCGGCGGCTGGCCGGGATGGGTAGAAGAGGGACAAAGATGGCGGGTTTGCGCAGCGCATTGGACGGAGCCGTGGCCAAGGGCCTTGTCGAGGAGGGCAAGCTCGCTGCCCTGGAGGCGCATCTGCGTGCGGCACTTCCCGTTCTGTCTCAAATGCCGGGCGCCGAACCCGACGCGCCGTCGCCGGCTCCGATCGTCGAAACCGAGCGGCCGCGTTTTATCCGCGGCTTTCATGATGTGCTGATCACGCTCGGTCTGACGGTGCTGCTGGTCGGCGTCGGCGGGCTGGGGGCGATCATCGGCTTGCTGCCGGTCATCATCCTTCTGGCGGAGATCCTGGTGCGCCGGCAGCGGCTGGCCCTGCCGGCCGTGGCGCTGACCCTCGCCATGGCGATCTGGACCGCCTTCCTGTGCCGGATGATCGTCGATGCCCTCGGCGTGCCGACCGGCGGTTACCTCTCTTTCGCACTCGAATTCCTGAGTTTCCCGCTGATCATGCTGGCTTTCTACTGGCGCTATCGGATCCCGGTGGCGCTTGCCTGCGTCATCCTGTCCTTCTTCGCGGTCGTGTTCGTCCTTCTGATCGCTTTGCTGGAGGCCGGGCTGAGATCGCCGGATATCCTGATCGATCATCCGCATGCCGTCCTGCTTCTGGGGATCGGTGCGGCGCTCGGCCTCTTTGCCGTGGCCATGACCTATGATCTCTCCGACCCGGCGCGGGTGAGCCGGCGTTCCGACGTCGCCTTCTGGCTGCACCTCGCGGCGGCGCCGGCGCTGCTCTATGCGGGGCTTGCCGCCCTGTTCCTGGCGCGCTTCGGCACGCTGGGGACGCTTGACAGCCAGATGAGCGATGTCTCCACGCCGGCCGTCATCCTGCTCGTGGCCCTGCTGATGCTGATCGGCGTCGTCATCGACCGGCGCGCTTTCGTCACGTCCGGCCTGCTGACGCTGATCGTCACCGTGACGACGCTGCTGCGCAATAGCCGGATCGAGATGGACAATATCATCTTCCTGGCGCTGATCACCGTTGGCGTCATCGTGCTGACGGTCGGTATCGGCTGGCAGCCTCTGCGGCGCGTGATCGTTGGCAGTTTTCCGCAGGGCCTCAAAGCAAAACTGCCGCCCCTCCAGTGAGGGACGGCAGCCTGAAGACAGTGCAAGGATGCGTGCGGCCGCTCAGGTGTTGAAGCGGAAGTGGATCACATCGCCATCCTGGACGACATATTCCTTGCCTTCGTCGCGACCCTTGCCGGCTTCCTTTGCGCCTACCTCGCCCTTATAGGCAATGTAGTCGTCAAAGGAGATGGTGAAGGCGCGGATGAAGCCCCGTTCGAAATCGGTGTGAATGACGCCAGCGGCCTGCGGCGCCTTGGTGCCGCGCCGGATCGTCCAGGCACGCGTTTCCTTCGGTCCCACCGTGAAATAGGTGATCAGGTCCAGGAGATGGTAGCCGGCACGGATGAGGCGGTCGAGGCCGGCCTCTTCCAGACC
Source organism: Rhizobium sp. SSA_523 (assembly GCF_030435705.1). Taxonomy (NCBI): domain Bacteria; kingdom Pseudomonadati; phylum Pseudomonadota; class Alphaproteobacteria; order Hyphomicrobiales; family Rhizobiaceae; genus Affinirhizobium; species Affinirhizobium gouqiense. Next base: position 1,578,345 of record NZ_CP129382.1, on the reverse strand, counting down.
GAGGGCGGAAAGGAATTCCTGAGCCTCGTCCTCGGGAAGCTGGGCCACTTCCGCTTCGATCGCCGCGGAAATGATAACGCATTCCGCACCCTGCGCCTCGGCCATGGCGGCGACGGCTTTGGTATGCGCATTGCCGCTCAGCGCATCGCTTTCCGCCACGTTGCAGACATAGAGGACCGGATGGGAGGTCAGCAGGTTCAGACCCTTCAGGATTTCGACCTCTTCTCCCGACAGCGACTTGAGCAGCAGGCGCGCCGGCTTGCCGTCGTTGAGGAGCTTCACCACGGATTCCATGATCGGCAGCTGGGCCAGCGAATCCTTGTCCTTGCCGGTCGCGCGCTTGCGGGTCTGCTCGACGCGGCGCTCCAGGCTTTCCAGATCGGCGAGCATCAGCTCGGTCTCGATCGTCTCGGCATCGCCGACCGGATTGATACGTCCCTCGACATGGGTGATGTCGTCATCCTCGAAGCAGCGCAGCACATGCACCACGGCATCCACTTCGCGGATATTGGCGAGGAATTTGTTGCCCAGGCCTTCGCCCTTGGACGCGCCGCGCACGAGACCGGCAATATCGACGAAGGAAATGCGCGTCGGGATGATTTCCTTGGAGCCGGCAATGGCCGCCAATTGCTGCATGCGTGGATCCGGCACCGCCACTTCACCGGTATTCGGTTCGATGGTGCAGAAGGGGTAATTGGCTGCCTGCGCTGCGGCCGTCTTGGTCAGCGCGTTGAAGAGGGTCGACTTGCCGACATTCGGCAGCCCGACGATACCGCATTTGAAGCCCATAAGGGTTCACCCGTCCTTGTGTTTTGCGTGTTGCTGTGGCTATGGGGGAAAGCTGCCAGACGGTCAAGGGTCGGATCAGGGTCCGATGCCGAATAGAGCGCCCGCGCCATTGCGGCAGCAAGGCCTGTCCCTATATTATGGGGAGACTGGCACGGTTTTTTCAAGTCGGCCCATCCGCGGCCCGCGCAGCCTCTGTCAAAGGGCGGCGCTCGTATGTCCAGGGAATCATTTGGCTCATGGCAAATCAGGTCGATCTCGCCCGCAAGACGGCGACAAAACCGAAGGTGGAGCGTCCGCGCCTTTACAAGGTCCTGCTGCACAACGACGATTATACGCCGCGCGAATTCGTCGTGCTGGTGCTGAAGGTCGTGTTCCGCATGGGGGCGGAGGCAAGCCAGAAGGTGATGATCACCGCCCATCGCATGGGATCCTGCGTGGTCGTGGTCTGTACCAAGGACGTTGCCGAGACCAAGGTCAAGGAGGCTATGGACCTTGCCAAGGAAGCGGAATTTCCGCTGATGTTCACCGCCGAGCCCGAGGAATAGGCGCGGCTGGCCATCCAGCCTCAGTCATTGCGGATCTGAAACCCGGTCTTGTTCTGTATGAAGCCGCAGCTTTCGTAAAAGCGGTGAACCTTGGCGCTGCCGCGCCCCGTCATGAGCATGACCTTGTAGCAGTCGGCGGCAGCCGGGCGTATCTCTACCTCTGTCTCCACGCCGTTCAATCCTCGCTCTTCTTCGAGAACATCCGTTTCAGCATCTCTGCCATAGGTCCGCTTTCCGGCAGCTTCTTCGGCTGGTTGACATTGCGGGCCTGGCGGATATGCGACTGGCCGGCCGGTTTCGGATCCTTCGCTGCCTTGGCTGGCTTGGCGGGTTTTGTCGCCTCGTCGTCTGCCCTGGACCCGACCGCGAGAGCCAGCTTGTTCATCAGCTGGCTGTCCTCGTTCTTCACCAGCATGTCGGCATTGTCGGCGATCGCATCCAAGAGCGGGTCCAGCCAATCGCGGTCAACCTTGGCGAAATCGCCAAGCACGTAATTGTGCACCAGTTCCTTGGCGCCCGGATGGCCGATGCCGAGCCTGAGCCGCCGATAATCCCTTCCGCAATGGGCGTCCAGCGATTTGACGCCGTTATGGCCGCCGTGGCCGCCGCCGAGCTTGATGCGCGCCTTTGCCGGTGCAAGATCCAGCTCGTCATAAATGGCGACAATGTTCTGGGCCCCAAGCTTGTAGAAGCGCATGGCCTCGCCCACCGCTTCGCCGGACAGGTTCATGAAGGTCTGCGGCTTCATCAGGAGCACTTTTTCGCCCGCGAGCTCGCCTTCGGAAATCTCCGCCTTGAACTTCTTCGACCAAGCCGAAAAGCCGGGTCGGCGCTGGATGGCATCCACCGCCATGAAACCGATATTGTGACGATTGCCGGCAAATTTGGCGCCCGGATTGCCGAGGCCCGCAATAATAAGCATCTAATCATTCCTTCTGCCGCCTGATCGCCTTCCACCGCGAAACTCCCGCAATGTCAAGCACTGCTCTGAAGGGGCCGACGCCAGATGCCGATGCCAGACGCCGATAAAGGGACCCGGGTGCGGCGGGATCGATCAGGGTTTCCAGCGCGGATGATCGAGGATGGCCGGCAGCAGAGACTTTCGAAATATTCGGTACTGGATCAGGGGAGGGGCGGGAGGCCGTATTGGCGGCGGATGCGATCCTGCTCGCCTGAAATCCTCAGGCGATCCAGCGCCGCCTGCATCTTCTCGATCATCGCCTCGGGGACCTGCCGGTTGCAGGCGATCCCCAGCTGCTGGCGGGAGAGGACGGCGATCGAGCGGATCGGCACGCCCGCCGCCATCTGCTTTTCCAGAACGGTCTGGACCATGGGCATGGCGTCGATCCGGCCACTGAGCAGCTTGCTGAGCGTGAGGTCGAAACTGGCACTCAGGTCGAGATTGCGGAAATTCTGGGCCTGCAGAAGTCCGACCGTATAATCGTCCCGCTGCGCTCCCACGGCGAGATCGCGCGCCTCTTCAAGGCTCCTGGCCGATATGTTCCGATCGGTGCGGGCGACGAGGTGATTGATGTCGACGGAGAGCGGCGTGACCCAGCGGAAACGCTGCTCGCGCTCGCTGGTGCGCGCCGCCAGGAAGGCGCAATGGTTCGGCACCTCCTCTGTCAGAGCGAGCGCCCGGGCCCAGGGAATGATCTCGATCGAATAGGACGGCGGCTGTGCCAGGCTCTCCATGATGGCGCGGACCTGTTCCACGGCCGAACCCTTGGGCTGTCCGTCGTCGCCGATAAAACCGTAGGGTGGGTAGGGTTCGGTCGCAAAGCGAAGGTCCGCTGCCTGCGCAAAGGATGCGAGGAGCACGAGACTCAAGGTCAGAACAATGCGCATGCTGTCCTCCTCCCATCTGTCTGTCGCGGTGAGGAGATCGACCTTGCGGGGACGGCCTGCCGCACCGGCTCAATGATGAATGGCCGATCCCGAAACCCCGTTCGAAGCATCGGGCTGACCGGCGGTTCGTCCCCAGCTCGTGGCACGCCGCGGCTCTCTCGACCCATGCCGGTCTGAAAGGGGCGAAGCGGCCGATCGGGCCCGAAGCTGCGCGTCACTTCGCCATGTCACGCATGGCGCCGCTCGTCGCAGTGATGGAGAGGCTTCGACTTTCGGCCCCTGCGTCCGGCTCCGCTTCGTCCGGCTTCCGGTTCTTCTGATTGCAATTCCCCCCGCCCGGCTGATTGTGCCAGTATGACGCGAGGAAAGCCTGTTTGGCAAAGGAAATATCGATGCTCCGCCGGCGTCCGATCACGAATCCTGTGATCCGCAGAGGGCGGCGGCGGATCGCGGTATGATGCGTGTCACGCGCCGACGGCCAGGGCGGTGACGGGTCCGCCGGCGATGATCTCGTGGATGGCGCGCGGCTTGGAGAAGAGGTAGCCCTGCGCGCAATCTATGCCGATATCCTTCAGGATCCTGTACTGATCTTCGGTCTCCACGCCCTCGGCCACCACGATACAGTTCATCTTGTGCGAGATGGCGCTGATGCCCTCGATGAGCATGCGGTTCTTCTGCTCGACATCCTTGGCATCCGAACCGATCCGGCGCACGAAGGACTGGTCGATCTTGACGATATCGACCGGGAAGCGGCTGAGATAGCTGAGCGAGGAATAGCCCGTTCCGAAATCGTCCAAAGCGATGCGGAAGCCGAAACCGTGCAAGGTTTCCAGAATGGTGCGGATTTCCGGATTGTCGTGCATGAGCACGGCTTCGGTGATCTCGATCACCAGGCGATGCGGCTGGATATTGTAGCGGGCGGTCAGCGCCACCAGGCGCGTCGGCAGGCCCGGTTCGAACTGCAGGGGGGAGAAGTTGACCGCGACATAGGCCTGAT